>NZ_JAESLN010000001.1:0-42630 GCF_017892645.1 Staphylococcus sp. GDY8P54P
TCACCGTTGGTGCGTCTGGTGCTGTCGTGTCTACTACTGTTGTCGTTGCTTCTGTTGATGTGTTGTTATCTTTGTCTGTCGCTACAACTTTGATTGGCTCTCCACCTTCTAAATCCACATTTGATGGAATTTCAATCGTATAGTTGCCTTGATCATCAGCTGTGCCTGTTGCTGTTTTACCATCTGGGAATGTCACTGTAACCGTTGAGCCTGGTTCTGCTGTGCCACCAATTGTTGTAGCTTCGCTTGTTACTTCTTTCACCGTTGGTGCCTCTGGTGCTGTTGTGTCTTTAACTGTTGTTGTCGCTTCTTCTGATTTGTTGCCATCTTTATCTGTCGCTACAACTTTGATTGGTTCTCCACCTTCTAAATCTACATCTGATGGGATTTCGATTGTGTAGTTGCCTTCACTGTCTGCTGTTCCTGTTGCCGTTGTTCCGTCTGGGAACGTTACTGTAACCGTTGAGCCTGGTTCTGCTGTGCCACCAATTGTTGTAGCTTCGCTTGTTACTTCTTTCACCGTTGGTGCCTCTGGTGCTGTTGTGTCTACTACTGTTGTCGTTGCTTCTTCTGATTTGTTGCTATCTTTATCTGTTGCTGTTACGACAATGTTTTCTCCGCCTTTTAGGTCAACATTTGTTGGAATTTCGATTGTGTAGTTGCCTTCACTGTCTGCAGTACCTGTTGCTGTTTTACCATCTGGGAATGTCACTGTGACCGTTGAGCCTGGCTCTGCCGTGCCACTAACTGTTGTATCTTCGCTTGTTACTCCGTTCACCGTCGGTGCTGATGGCGCCGTTGTGTCTTTAACTGTTGTTGTCGCTTCTTCTGATTTGTTGCCATCTTTGTCTGCCGCTACAACTTTGATTGGCTCTCCACCATCTAATTTGACATCTGATGGAATTTCAATCGTATAGTTGCCTTGATCATCGGCTATTCCTGTTGCCGTTTTACCGTCTGGGAACGTCACTGTGACCGTTGAGCCTGGTTCTGCCGTTCCACTTACCGTTGTAGCTTCACTTGTCACTTCTTTCACCGTCGGTGCTGATGGTGCTGTTGTGTCTACTACTGTTGTCGTTGCTTCTGTTGACGTGTTGTCATCTTTGTCTGTCGCTACAACTTTGATTGGCTCTCCACCTTCTAAATCTACATTTGATGGAATTTCAATCGTATAGTTGCCTTCACTGTCTGCAGTACCTGTTGCTGTTTTACCATCTGGGAATGTCACTGTAACCGTTGAGCCTGGTTCTGCTGTACCACCAATTGTTGTATCTTCGCTTGTTACTCCGTTCACCGTCGGTGCATCTGGTGCCGTCGTATCTACTATTGTTGTCATTGTCTCTTCAGATGTATTGCCAACTTTATCTTTAGAAGTAACTTTGATATCTTCTCCACCTTCTAAATCTACATTTGATGGAATTTCAACTGTATAGTTACCTTCACTGTCTGCTGTTCCTGTTGACGTTGTTCCATCTGGGAACGTTACTGTGACTGTTGAGCCTGGTTCTGCCGTGCCACTTACTGTTGTAGCTTCGCTTGTCACTTCTTTCACCGTCGGTGCTGATGGCGCCGTTGTGTCTTTAACTGTTGTTGTCGCTTCTTCTGATTTGTTGCCATCTTTATCTGCCGCTGTTACGACAATGTTTTCTCCGCCTTTTAGGTCAATATTTGTTGGAATTTCGATTGTATAGTTACCTTGATCATCGGCTGTGCCTGTTGCCGTTGTTCCGTCTGGGAATGTCACTGTAACCGTTGAGCCTGGCTCTGCTGTGCCACTAACTGTTGTATCTTCGCTTGTTACTCCGTTCATCGTCGGTGCCTCTGGTGCTGTTGTGTCTTTAACTGTTGTTGTCGCTTCTTCTGATTTGTTGCCATCTTTATCTGTTGCTGTTACGACAATGTTTTCTCCGCCTTTTAGATCAATATTTGTTGGAATTTCGATTGTGTAGTTGCCTTCACTGTCTGCAGTACCTGTTGCTGTTTTACCATCTGGGAATGTCACTGTAACCGTTGATCCTGGCTCTGCCGTTCCACTTACCGTTGTAGCTTCACTTGTCACTTCTTTCACCGTCGGTGCTGATGGTGCTGTTGTGTCTACTACTGTTGTCGTTGCTTCTGTTGACGTGTTGTCATCTTTGTCTGTCGCTACAACTTTAATTGGTTCTCCACCTTCTAAATCTATATTAGATGGAATATCAACTGTATAGTTACCTTCACTGTCTGCTGTTCCTGTTGCTGTTTTACCATCTGGGAATGTCACTGTAACCGTTGAGCCTGGTTCTGCTGTACCACCAATTGTTGTATCTTCGCTTGTTACTTCTTTCACCGTTGGTGCTGCAGGTGCTGTTGTGTCTTTAACTGTTGTTGTCGCTTCTTCTGATTTGTTGCCATCTTTATCTGCCGCTGTTACGACAATGTTTTCTCCGCCTTTTAGGTCAATATTTGTTGGAATTTCAATTGTATAGTTACCTTGATCATCGGCTGTGCCTGTTGCTGTTGTTCCGCCTGGGAATGTCACTGTAACCGTTGAGCCTGGTTCGGCAGTGCCACCAATTGTTGTATCTTCGCTTGTTACTTCTTTCACCGTTGGTGCTGCAGGTGCTGTTATGTCTTTCACTGTTGTTGTTATAGAATCTGAGATATTTCCATTACCATCCATCGCTGATATTAATAGTTCTTCGTCACCTTTTAAATCTATTTTTTCAGGAATAGTAATTGTATATTCACCTTGGTTATTTGCTTTACTTTCTGCTGTAGTACCATCTGGGAACGTTACGGTAACTGTTGAACCTGGCTCTGATATGCCACTGATTGTTGTGTCTTCACTTGTTACTTCTTTCACTGTTGGTGCCTCTGGCGCTGTTGCATCAACTACTATTGTTGAAGCTTCTGTTGATTTATTATTAGATTTATCTTGTGCTATCGCTTGAATCTCTTCGCCACCAATTAAATCAATAGCATCTGGAATATCTACGCTAAAGTTACCGTGTTCATCCGCTTCTACATCAACCGTGATATTACCAGGGAATGTGATTGTGACTGTTGAATTAGGTTCTGAACTTCCCACAATTTGTGCGTCTTCACTTGATACTCTATTTATTTTAGGTGCATCCGGTGCTGTCTTATCTATAACAATCGTTGAAGTTGGATTTGAAATATTTCCTGTTTTATCTGTTGCTGTTACTTGTAGTTCTTCTCCACCTTCTAATTTAGTACCAGACGTAATATCTATTGTGTAATTACCTTGACCATCTGCTGTTCCTGTTGCCGTTGTCCCATCTGGGAACGTTACTGTAACCGTTGAGCCTGGTTCGGCAGTGCCACCGATTGTTGTATCTTCGCTTGTTACTTCTTTCACCGTCGGTGCCTCTGGTGCTGTTGTATCTTTAACCGTTGTTTTAACTGGTTCTGTTTCATTACCAGCATCGTCTGTAGATGTAACTTGTATTTCTTCGCCGCCTTCTAAACTAACTTCATTCGGAATTGCTATTGTATAATTTCCTGTTTCATCTGTTGCACCAGTAGCTGTTTCACCATTTGGAAATTTGATTGTTATTGTAGAATTTGGTTCTGCTGTCCCACTAATATTTTTATCTTGGCTAGTTACACTGTTAACCGTTGGTGGTGCAGGTGCTGTTGCATCTGTTACTGTTGTTGATCCAGCATGAGAAACATTACCAGCACTATCTTTTGATGTAGCACTAATCGTTTCTTTACCTTGTAACCCTTCATTTTCTGGGATAGTTACAGTGAAATTCCCATCTTGATCAGCTTTAGTTTCCACAACTTTGCCACTTGGGAATGTCACACTAACTGTCGAATTTGCTTCTGCTGTGCCTTTAACCTCTGTACTTACACTTGTCACATGGCTTATTTGTGGTACATCTGGCGCTGTTGCATCTATGACTTGAGTGCTACCTTTTTGAGAAACGTTACCTGCTTTGTCCTTCGACGTAGCTACTATCGTTTCCCCACCTTGTAATCCTTCGTTTTCTGGAATATCTACTGTGAAGTTTCCATCTAGATCTGCTACTGCATCTACAACTTCGCCACTCGGGAATGTCACACTAACTGTTGAATTTGCTTCTGCTTGCCCATTCAATTGCTTACTATTACTATTGACGTCATTTAATGTAGGAGCATCTGGAGCTGTTATGTCTGTTACTATACGCGTCGCAACAGGTGATTCATTACCTGCTTTATCTGTTGCTATAGCTTTAAATACTTCGCCACCTTGAAGAGTGACACCACTCGGTATATCTACTGCATATTTACCCTGACTGTCAGCAGTTGTTGAAACTTTACCACCACCTGGGAAAGCAACAGTTACTGTTGAATTAGGTTCTGCTGTACCAGTTACTTGTGTGGCTTTACTTGTTATTGGATTTATCACTGGTGCGTCTGGTGCTGTCGCATCTGTTACTGTAATTTGATCTGAAACTTCACTTGTTTTTCCACCTTTACTAGCTGTTGCAGTTAAAATAGTTCCAGCTTTCAATGGTTGATTCAATGTTAAAGAGGCAGCTGAACCATCATTGGGAATTTGAACTTTTCCAATTTCAACATTGTTATTATCTTTAACCGTAACAGTTGCACCCGCTGCACCATTAACTTTAATTACTGTATCATTGTCATCAACTGGATTAATTGATGGTGTTGGTACCTTGGAAATATCAATAACTTCGAATGTATTCACTTCATCATTTTCATAATTAGGTGAATCGATTGCGATAGTGTAGGTGCCCTCAGGTGATTGTGGTATAGATACTGAGAAAGTGCCATCAGGATTGACTGTTGATGTACCAATGACTTTTCCAGTTGCATCTAACACTTTTGCAGTTTGAGTTGCTGCACCTTCTTTTAATGGAACTGACCCAGTTACAACTCTAGCCTCATTTGTAATATCAGCCGCATCAGGTTTACCAACTAATGGTGACGTTTTATAATTGATAACTTCATCACCATCATTTTTACCATCTCCATCTGTATCTTCGTTTTCAGGATCTGAAAGTGATACTTGTCGTTCATATCGATCTAGTAAACCATCTTTATCATAATCTTGTAGTGCTAAAGTTGAAGTCCCTAACGTATTATTTATTAAAAGATTATTACTATCAGTTAAATAACCTGCGAAAGTAAAATCTTCTTTTTGTTTTGTTGTTTCTCGAATAAGATTACCTTCAGAATCATATTCCGCATCTTTAGTTAATATATTATTTACACTTTGATTTAATTTAATTACAATACGAACGCCTACTGTTTCAGGTAAAGTATTGTTAAACTCGATTAGTTTATTTAAGTCATTACTAGTAATTGTGCCATTACCGATACTATCAAGCTGTAAATCAGCTACTTTGTCTCCAGCATGATAGGTCTTGTCAAATCCTGAAAGACCTTTGTAGTCATATGTGTGTAGTTCTACTCCTTCAATATAAGGTAATAAATCTTTATCTATTTGATAGTTATATGACCATTGTTTTCCTTTAGTTTTAGAATATGCGAAAATACCATTTTTCATTATTTGTTGATCAATCAGTATTCCTCCGTGTTCTCCCACAGAACCATCATATGTAGCAGAGCCGCTACTTGCTTTAAATGCATTACTATTTTCTGGAGAAAGGTTATTTTCTAATTGACTTAAATCTTTATCAGCTGTAGTTAAGAAATAACCGCTACTTTCAGAAGTCTTAACAATTTTATTAGATAGTGAATCTCTAACAAACATTTGATAATTCAACTTATTATTACTTAATTCTCCAGATGCATTCAAAATGTTACCCACTGTATCATCTAATTCTATTTTACCGTTAGTCGCTGTATACTGTGATAGTATTTCAGCGCCTCCGAACAAACCATCATTTGCTCTGATAAAATTGATTTCCCAAGTATTAGTGAAATTACCGTTTTCATCTTTTAATCTTATAAATTCAACAGGGGTATTTCTACCACTAGGATTAGCAGATATTTTTGTGACATGATTTGCTATTTTCGGATCCAATTTCAGATCAATTTTATAGCGATCTCCTGAATTTGAGCCTGACATGTAACTATGAATATCAAAAGGAATGACATTGCTGTCTAGAGTCTTTTGTGAATCTAACTTACTTGGATCAAAAATCAATGATGCAAATGTATAGTTGTCCATATAGCCCAGTGATTTTTCAACTTTTTCATTTTGTTCTACTGCTGCTCGTAATGCAGTTGGCGTAGCCATTGAACGCAACAAAGTACGTTTTGGAGTGGCTAACGTTTTCGCTTTATCTTGTTCATTCGAAAGTTGAATAATTGAAGCCTTTAAAATTTCAATATTTATTGCTTCATCAGTTGTATTTTTATAATCAATATCAGCGTTTTCTAAAATTGCTTTAGTGTCTTCTGTTGAAAGCTGACTATTTAAATAATCTTCAACTGCCTTTTGTTTATTCTCTGTTTCTGACAGTTGTTTTGTTAATTTTGATTGTGTGTGATTACTCGTTTCAGGATTTTTCGTCATTTCTGTAGTTTTTTCATCATCAGAAGATGGTTCAGTTGATGGTTGTTTATCATTTTGCCCATCTAAATTTTCTGTTTTAGTGCCTTCTTTTGTATTATTAGAAGTGTCAGGATTTTTTTCTAGTGATTTTTCAGTTGGCGCTTCATTGCTAGATACATCTGTATCTTTTGTTGTTTCTGTTGACGTCTCATTTGTTGAATCTTTTACTTTATTGTTATCCGTTGTTGTTTCATTACTTTCAGTTGCTCTTTCTTGATCAGATTCTTCTTTGTTCGTACTATCTTCATCTAAATGTGAAGTATCACTGTTCTCATCTTGTTTTGTTTCAGATGTATCTGCTTTTTCTATTGTTTGTTTATTCAAAACCTCATTTGTAGATTCATTCTCGTTTGTAGACTCATTAGTGTTATTATATTCTTCTTGTTGACCTAAGGTTGCGTCGTTATTATCTGGCTCTTTTTGATCCTTACTTAGATCATTATCAGTTTCTTCTTTTTGTAATTCATTTTTAGAATTTTCTGTCTTTTCTTCAGTAACATTGTTTTCACTGCGACTTAACGTTGTGTCATTTTCTTCTACACTTTTTATGTCTTGCACATCAAGTGCTTCACCTTTATCTGAATCATTAGCCTTATTATCATTCGTAATTGAGTCTAATTCAGCAGCTTTTGCTTCACTACTTACTCCAAATACAAGTGTCGCCCCAATCAATAATGATGCTGTTCCAACTGTAAACTTTCTAATAGAGTATTTATTTAACCTATTAGGTAAAAATCCTTGTTTGTTTTTCATCTTTTCCCACCTCAAAATAAACTTTATCACAATTTAATTCTACTCAATTAATTCGAAAAATCAAGATATTTCTTAAAGGTAAGTTATTAATATGAAAAAATGTCGCAAATTACAGTTGTTCGCCATTTTAAATTTATATGTTTTAGCATGCCACAATCAAGATATTTTCAATATTGTTAATTTCTATATAGTTTCAGAAATTCTGTTTTACGAACAATTTTCTCCATTAAGCATGATAAAAAAATTGTTTTAAATTGTAAAATTAATTAAACAATGAAATGCCATACAAAAATAAAGAAGTTTTCAATCGTTCATATAGAGTTCACAATCTTACCTTATATTTAAATTAAACATTCATTACAGGAGGTCGTTAAAATGAAAAAATTAATGTTCAGTTCAGCATTTTATACATTATTAGGCATGCTAAGTGGTTTATTTTATAGAGAGATGTCAAAAGCAGAAAACTTTAGTGGTTATTCGCAATTAAATGTAACACATACACATTTACTTGTTTTAGGTACAATTATGTTTTTAATATTTATGGTGATAGAACATCAATTAAAACTTACTCAACACCACACTTTATTTAACTATTTCTTTTATGTCTATCATTTCGGTGTATTATTAACGGTTGCTATGCAATTTGTAAATGGTATAGCAACTATGAAAGGTTTTGAAGTGAGCCCTGCTATTGCTGGTATTTCAGGATTAGGTCACATTGCTATTTCTATCGCTTTCATTTTATTCTTTGTATTATTAAATAAAAGTATTAATGTCAATTCTAAATAAACGTAGATATAATTAAAGGTCGAATCACATTTCTAAACATAGAAATCGATTCGACCTTTTGACTTTCATATTAACAATAGTAAAAAACCTAAAATTATAATAAACAAGTAAATCCATTTTTCAAAATTATGATAAGTCGTATGGTTTATAAGATACTTTCCAACAACAACTGAAATAATCAAACAAGGTATGCTCAATAAAAATAATGATACCGTTTGACTGGTCCATATTCCTCCAGATGCTTGACCGATCACTACGAATATAGCTGTAATTAAAAAATGGGCTTGTATTGTACTTCTAAAATCTTTAATATGCCAAGGCGCCATTGTGCCATAAATGACAACTGGTACACCATGTGAATTATACAAACTTCCTAATACACCTGAAATCATACCTGTTAGGCTTGGCCATATGTTAGATTTTAATATGATATTATATCTATTTTTAAAAAAGGTAATTTTTCCAAACGCATATATACCATATAATATTAAAAATAACCCAAGCATAATTTGTATAAATGAAGTTGCAATATGCTGTAAAATCAAAATACCAAGTGGAACACCTAATAAACTCCCCAACAACATTAATAATAGTACTTTAATTTTTATATTTCTATAATCTAAAAATATATTTAAACTCGCTACTGTTAGTCCAGCCAACCCCACCAGTGAAATAGATGTATGTAAATTTAATCCTATCAATGCTAAAAGTGGCATACTCACGAGTGCTTCCCCAAAACCAAAATATGTTCTGACTAATCCACCTAAAAATATAGAAATCAAAATGTAAACTAAAAATAAATCCATGCTTTAACTCCTGATTCAATGCGTCATCCATAACAGCCATATCTCTTCTATTAATATTATGTTACTTATTAATTTATTTTGTTAACACTTACTAACGCTTATAATAATAACATTCATAAACTATCAAATTGATTATATTAAACTTTCATTATAATATTTTAAAAATCAGAGCACGCTTTATTCTACTATCATTCATAAACGCTCAAACTTGCTTTTTTTCTAAAAAGGAAATATATTATACAAAACTAGTATATTTTTTATACCGTTAGTGTTTAATCTACACGATAGTGGTTATGAGTATTGAGAAGTTTTATTACTACCATACTTAAAACACAAGCAACTAGAAAGTTTATTACGAGGAGGTATTATATGAATATCGTTGGTCACCATCACATTTCAATGTATACAAAAAACGCTCAAAAAAACAAAGATTTTTATACTCAAATTTTAGGACTAAGACTGGTTGAAAAGTCAGTTAACCAAGATAATCCTAAAATGTACCATTTGTTTTTTGGAGATGAAATTGGTTCGGCTGGGACACTATTAAGTTTTTTTGAAATACCACTTTTAGGAAAAAACCGTCCAGGAACTGATTCTATATATCGCTTATCATTACTTATACCTGACGAAAGTGCTTTGAATTTTTTTAAAGAAAGATTAAGTCAATTCAATATTACATGGACACCGTTAGTTTATTTAAATCAGCCTGCCATTACCTTTAAAGATATAGATGGTTTGGAGATCATTTTATTAGTTAATGACAATTATTATACACCGAATGCTTGGAGAAAAAATCCATATACTGAGATACCTGAGCAATACCAAATTTTAGGAATGGGTCCTGTAGAACTAAGAGTTAAAAATGCTCAAGCTACACTCGATTTTTTAAAAAATAGCTTATCATATACACTTAGAAGTGATTTAAACGAAACCGTGATGACTTTAGATCATAACGGATTATATACTGATTTTGTTATTGTAGAACAACAAGGTGAACGTGCTCGACCTGGCCAAGGTTATGTGCACCATATTGCTGTTAATACACCAAAAGATAGTGATTTAAATTCAATTCATAAAATAATAGAGCAACAACCTGAAAATAACTCAGGAATTATAGACCGATATTTTTTCAAATCTTTATATTTTAGACAAAACCGTATTTTATACGAATTTGCCACGGATGAACCTGGGTTTACAGTAGATACAAAAATAGAAGATTTGGGTAAACATTTAAATTTACCAGACTTTATGGAACCACAACGTACAGAAATTGAAAATAATCTACATGAATTATAGAAAGGTGATTATATGGCACAGTTAAAAATGAATGAAAATACTCCATTAGAATTTGGACTCTACTCATTGGGTGACCATTTATTAAATCCACATAATGGAGAAAAAGTGAGTTATGAACAAAGAATTAATGAACTTATTGAAGCTAGTCAATTAGCTGAACAGGCTGGTATAGATGTATTTGGTATCGGTGAAAGCCATCAAGAACATTTTACAACACAAGCACATACAGTAGTTTTAGGTGCCATAGCACAAGCCACTAAAACAATAAAAATTTCCAGTTCTTCTAGTATTATAAGTGCTGCAGATCCTGTAAGGGTATTTGAAGATTTTGCTACTTTAGACTTAATTTCACATGGCCGAGCTGAAATTGTAGCAGGTCGTGCTTCACGAACAGGTATATTTGATTTATTTGGATTAGATTTGAATAATTATGATGAACTTTATGAAGAAAAACTTAATTTATTAATGGAATTAAATAAAACAGATAAAATTACTTGGTCAGGCAAATTCAGACCTGATTTAAATAATATGAAGATTTTCCCACGTCCAATTGATGACACATTACCTATTTGGCGTGCAGTCGGAGGACCTCCAGCAAGTGCTATCAAAGCAGGTAGGCAAGGAATACCAATGATGATTACAACACTCGGTGGTCCAGCAATGACTTTTCAAGATTCTATAGAACAGTACAGATTAGCTGCAAAAGAAAATGGTTATGATAATTCACCTGAATCTTTACCAGTATCAACAGCAAGTTTATTTTATACTGCTGACACTACTCAAGATGCTTTAAAAGAATTCTACCCGCATCTAAATGTTGGAATGTCATTTATCAGAGGTGCAGGTTATCCAAAACAACAATTTGCAAAGGCCCCTGACTATAGAGATGCCTTAATGGTTGGTAGCCCACAACAAATCATTGAAAAAATTCTATATCAACATGAGTTATATAATCACCAACGATTTATGGCACAAATTGATTTTGGCGGTGTTCCATTTAATAAAATCATGAAAAATATAGACCTTATAGGCAATGAAATTATTCCAACAGTAAAAAAACATTTAAGAAAGTAGGTCAATGATACTATGAATATTGTATTACTATCTGGCTCTAGCGTTGGTTCAAAAACGCGTACTGCTATGACATATTTGAATCAAGCACTTATGAATCAAGATGATACACACCATATTAATTTTATTGATTTAAAAGAATTAGAACTAGTGTTTAGTGATGGCAGAAATTATTTAGATTACAATGGCGATACATTATATCTTACGCAAACTTTGATGAATGCTGATGTCATTTTTATCGGATTCCCAATTTTCCAAGCTTCTATTCCCGGTACATTAAAAAATGTATTTGATTTACTACCAGTTAATGCATTTAAAGATAAAATAGTAAGTATACTTGCAACTGCAGGATCGCCAAAACATTATCTCATCCCAGAAACACAACTAAAACCAATATTAGGTTATATGAAGGCACATATTATGCAAACTTATGTATTTATAGAAGAACGCGATTTTTCAAATAATGAGATTGTAAACGATGATATTTTATTTAGGATAGATGATTTAGTTTCATCTACATTACGTACTTCAAAAGCATATGCACAAGTTTTGAAAGAAGAAGAAGATCAATATGATTTCTAATTAATGATCATCAATATATTAAAATTCACGGTTGCTAAGTTTTAAGACTTATTTTGTTTACATGATTAGGAACAAAATAAGTCTTTTTTAATTACTATATACCATTAATTTTATTAAAAAAGCACTTTGGAGACTAGACTTTTAATCTAATCATTCCAAAGTGCTTATAAATCCAATGAAACTTTTTAAATTTTAAACTTAATGTTCTGTGTTTTTATCACTTTTTAAGTATCTTCTATAAACAATCATTAATCCTAAAATTCCAAATAGAATTTCGAATGCATAAGGGTTATTTTTGTCTAATCCACTATACGGTAAATTCATATTGAAATTATTTTCTTTGTTTGGATTTACAAATAATTTTTTGTTTAATCTTTCAAGATTGTGGTGATTATTTTGAACATTAAATTGACGTGAATGCATGTCTAGCAACTTATTATTTTTAGTCGTTTTTTCGTCATTTTCAAAATGACTTGAATTATATTTGTCATTTATTTTATCCATAACTAATGACTGTTTCTTATCTGATATACCATTACTTTCTATATCTTTTACTTTTGATAGCATTTCAGATGTGACTTTATCTAAGTTAGTCTGTAATTCAGCAATATTTGATGTACCGTTTGGCAAGTTACTTATTTTTTCTTTTGCAATACTTCTTAATGAATCTAATTTTTCAATTAGTTTGTCTAAGTCAGCTTGTTCACTTGGCGTAATCAAACCATCTTTTCTAATTTCTTTTATTTTATTAATCACTTTTGTTTGTGCTGCTTTAGCATCAGCAATTGCTTTTTTAGCTTCCGATACTTGTTTTGTATCTAGGACACCATTACTATCTGCATCATTCACTTCTGGTGATGTTACGGATGGTATTTGATTTAGTTTTCTTTGTAACTCTGCTTTTCCTGCTGTGCCGTTTGGTACTTTGGCTAACTTGTCTTTCACTGCTTGTTTTTCTTTATCTAATTTTTGAATCAACTTATCAATTTCTGCTTTCTCTTTTGGATTTACTAGTCCATCGGATTGAATCAATGCTAGTTTCTTATCTACTGCTGCTTTTGTTGATTCTGTTGCTTTAATCGCTTTACTTACCCCTGACACTTGTTTTGTATCTAGGACACCATTACTATCTGCATCATTCACTTCTGGTGATGTTACGGATGGTATTTGATTTAGTTTTCTTTGTAACTCTGCTTTTCCTGCTGTGCCGTTTGGTACTTTGGCTAACTTGTCTTTCATTGCTTGTTTTTCTTTATCTAATTTTTGAATCAACTTATCAATTTCTGCTTTTTCTTTTGGATTTACTAGTCCATCGGATTGAATCTCTGCTAGTTTCTTATCTACTGCTGCTTTTGTTGATTCTGTTGCTTTAATCGCTTTACTTACCTCTGATACTTGTTTTGTATCTTGAACACCATTACTATCTGCATCATTCACTTCTGGTGATGTTATCGATACAATATTATCCAATCTTCTTTGTAACGTATCTTTACCCGCAGTTCCGTTTGGTACATTCTCTAATTTCTCTTTCGCTACTTGTTTCGCAGTTTCTAATGTTTGAATCAACTGGTCTATTGCTGATTTTTCCTCTGGAGACACTAAGCCGTCGGATGTGATTTCAGTTAATTTTTTATCCACTGCTGTTTTTGCTATTTCAGCTGCTTCTATCGCTTTTTCCGCCTCTGATAATTGTTCTATATCCAAGATACCGTTACTATCTGCATCATTTACTTCTGGTGATGTTACTGATGTGATATTGTCTAATCTTCTTTGTAACACATCTTTACCTGGTATGCCATCCGGTACAGTATTCAATTTATTTTTCGCTGATTGTTTGATTACTTTCAATCCAAAGATTAGTCTATCAATTTCGGCTGCTTCACTTGGAGTTACTAAACCATCGAATGTTATCTCAGACAATTTTTTATCCACTGATGCTTTTGCTTTTTCCACATCTGCTATGATATGAGTCATTTCTAACAATTGGTCTGTATCTAAAACGCCATTACTATCTGCATCGTTTATCTCTGGTGACGTTACTGATGTGATATTGTCCAATCTTGTTTGTAAATCATCTTTACCCGCAGTGCCGCTTGGTACGCTATTTAGCTTTTCTTTTGCCGTTTGTTTTGCGCTTTCTAATGTTTGAATTAATGCATCTACTTCAGATTTTTCATCTGGCGTTACTAGACCATCGGATGTTATTTCTGTTAACTTGTTGTCCACTGTCGTTTTGGCTTGTTCCGCATTCACTACTGCTTGAGACGCTTCGGATAATTGCTCAGTATCTAGCACACCATTGTTATCTGCATCGTTCACTTCTGGTGGTGTTACTGATGTGATATTGTCCAATCTTGTTTGTAACTCGGCTTTCCCTGCGGTACCATTTGGCACACTACCTAATTTCTCTTTCGCTGCTTGTTTCGCGCTTTCTAATGCTTGGATTAACGCATCTACGCTCGCTTTTTCATCTGGAGTCACTAATCCATCTGCTGTTACCTCAGACAATTTTGTATCTATTGCTGCTTTTGCCTGTTCCACATTCACTACTGCTTTTCCTGCTTCAGAAATGTGTTGATTATCTCCATTACCATCACTATCTACATCATTTACTTCTGGTGATGTTACGGATTTAATGTTATCCAATCTTGTTTGGAGCTCATCTTTCCCTATGGTACCGCTCGGTACGCTATTTATTTTCTCTTTTGCAGTTTGTTTCGCGCTTTCTAATGCTTGAATTAACGCATCTACTTCTGCCTTTTCGTTTGAAGTCACCAATCCATCTGCTGTGATTTCAGTCAATTTCTTATCCACTGTCACTTTCGCTTTTTCCGCACTTACTACTGCTTGCGTTGCTTCAAACAATTGGTCTGTATCTAATTTACCATTACTATCCGCATCGTTTACTTCTGGTGATGTTACTGAAGCGATGCTGTCTAATCTTGTTTGGAGGTCACCTTTACCTGCAGTACCATTCGGCACACTTTCTAGTTTCTCTTTTGCAGTTTGTTTCGCGCTTTCTAATGCTTGAATTAATACATCTACTTCTGATTTCTCATCTGGTGTTACTAAGCCATCGGATGTTACATCTGTTAACTTCGTATCCACTGCGGTTTTCGCTTTCTCGGCATTCGTTATTGCTTGCGTTGCTTCAGACAATTGTTCAGTATCTAGCACACCATTGCTATCTACGTCATTTATTTCTGGTGATGTTACTGACGCGATGTTATCTAGTCTTGTTTGTAAATCATTTTTACCCGAAGTACCATTCGGTACGCTATTTACTTTCTCTTGGGCTGTTTGTTTCACACTTTCTAATGCTTGGATTAACGCATCTACTTCGGCTTTCTCATCTGGTGTTACTAGACCATCTGATGTTACTTCTGCTAATTTATTATCTACTGCGGTTTTCGCTTGTTCCGCATTCGCTACTGCTTGCGTTGCTTCTGATAATTGCTCTGTATCCAACACGCCATTGCTATCTACGTCATTTATTTCTGGTGATGTTACTGACACGATGTTATCTAATCTTGTTTGTAAATCATCTTTACCTTCTGTACTGTCCGGTATATTATCTAATTTCTCTTTCGCTACTTGTTTCTCAGTTTCTAATGCTTGAATTAATACATCTACTTCTGATTTCTCATCTGGTGTTACTAAGCCATCGGATGTTACATCTGCTAACTTCGTATCCACTGCGGTTTTCGCTTTCTCGGCATTCGTTATTGCTTGCGTTGCTTCAGACAATTTCTCTGAATCTAACTTACCATTACTATTCGCATCATTTACTTCTGGTGACGTTACTGATGTGATATTATCCAATCTTGCTTGTAAATCATCTTTACCCGCAGTACCATTCGGTACATTGTTTATCTTCTCTTTCGCCGTTTGTTTCACTGTTTCTAATGTTTGAATTAACGCGTCTACTGAAGTTTTTTCGTCTAGAGTCACTAAACCATCTGCTGTGATTTCGGCCAATTTCATATCCACTGCGATTTTTGCTTGTTCGGCTTTCGTCACTGCTTGCGATGCTTCTGATAATTGCTCTGTATCCAACACGCCATTACTATCTGCATCATTTATTTCTGGTGATGTTACGGATGTGATATTGTCTAATCTTCTTTGTAATACATCTTTACCTGGTGTGCCATCCGGTACAGTATTCAATTTATTTTTCGCTGATTGTTTGATTACTTTCAATCCAAAGATTAGTCTATCAATTTCGGCTGCTTCATTCGGAGTCACTAATCCATCTGCTGTTATCTCAGACAATTTTGTATCCACTGCTACTTTTGCCTTTTCCACATCTGCTATGATATGAGAAATTTCTAACAATTGGTCTGTATCTAAAACGCCATTACTATCTGCATCGTTTATCTCTGGTGACGTTACTGATGTGATATTGTCCAATCTTGTTTGTAAATCATCTTTACCCGCAGTGCCGCTTGGTACGCTATTTAGCTTTTCTTTTGCCGTTTGTTTTGCGCTTTCTAATGTTTGGATTAACGCATCTACTTCGGCTTTCTCATCTGGAGTCACTAATCCATCTGCTGTAATCTCAGATAACTTCGTATCCACTGCTGTTTTCGCTTGTTCGGCTTTCGCTACTGCTTTTCCTGCTTCAGAAATGTGTTGATTATCTACAATACCATCACTATCTACATCATTCACTTCTGGTGATGTTACCGATGTAATGTTGTCCAATCTTGTTTGTAGCTCGTCTTTACCTACGGTTCCGCTCGGTACAGTGTTTAGTTTTTCTGTTGCCGTTTGTTTTGCGCTTTCTAATGTTTGGATCAATGCATCTACTTCAGATTTTTCATCTGGCGTCACTAAGCCGTCTGATGTTACTTCTGCTAGCTTATTGTCCACTGCTGTTTTCGCTTGTTCTGCACTTACCACTGCTTGAGATGCTTCGGATAATTGATTCATATCCAAGACTCCGTTACCATCTGCATCATTTACTTCTGGTGATGTTACTGACACGATGTTATCTAATCTTGTTTGAAGATCAGACTTACCTTCGGTACTAGACGGTACACTATTCACCTTTTCTTGAGCCGTTTCTTTCGCTGTTTCTAATTTTTGAATTAGCGCATTTACTGCTGCTTTTTCATCTGGAGTCACTAAACCGTCTGACGTTATTTCAGTCAACTTCGTATCTACTGCGGTTTTCGCTTGTTTCGCATTCGCTACGGCTTGCGTTGCTTCGGATAATTGATCTGTGTCCAAGACTCCATTACTATCTGCATCATTTACTTCTGGCGATGTTACTGACGCGATGTTGTCTAATCTTGTTTGTAAATCATCTTTACCAGCAGTACCGTTCGGTACGCTATTTACTTTCTCTTGGGCTGTTTGTTTTGCGCTTTCTAATGTTTGTATTAACGCATCTACTGCTGATTTCTCATCTGGAGTTACTAATCCGTCTGATGTTACTTCTGCCAATTTCGCATCCACTGCGGTTTTTGCTTGTTCCGCATTAGTCACTGCTTGCGTTGCTTCGGATAATTGGTCTGTATCTAAGACTCCGTTACCATCTGCATCGTTTACTTCTGGTGATGTTACTGACGCGATGTTATCTAATCTTGTTTGTAAATCATCTTTACCCGCAGTACCATTCGGTACATTGTTTATCTTCTCTTGGGCCGTTTCCTTCGCTGCTTCTAATGCTTGAATTAACGCATCTCCTTCAGCTTTTTCATCTGGTGTTACTAGACCATTAGATGTTACTTCTGCCAACTTCGTGTCTACTGCCGTTTTCGCTTGTTCTGCATTCGCTACTGCTTGCGTTGCTTCAGACAATTGCTCAGTATCTAAAACACCATTACTGTCTACATCGTTTACTTCTGGTGATGTTACAGATAAAATGTTATCCAGTCTTGTTTGTTGCTCTGTCTTACCTTCGATACTTGCTGGTACATTATTTATCTTCTCTTGTGCTGTTTGTTTCGCACTTTCTAATGCTTGGATTAACGCATCTACTTCGGCTTTTTCATCTGATGTTACTAGACCATCTGTTGTGATATCAGATAACTTCGTATCCACTGCGGTTTTCGCTTGTTCCGCATTAGTCACTGCTTGCGTTGCTTCGGATAATTGATCCGTATCCAAGACTCCGTTACCATCTGCATCGTTCACTTCTGGTGATGTTACTGACGCGATGTTATCTAATCTTGTTTGAAGATCAGACTTACCTTCGGTACTAGACGGTACGCTATTTACTTTCTCTTGGGCTGTTTGTTTTGCGCTTTCTAATGTTTGGATTAACGCATCTACTTCAGCTTTTTCATCTGGTGTTACTAGGCCATCGGATGTTACTTCTGACAATTTAGTATCAACTGCGGTTTTTGCCTGTTCCGCTTTTGTCACTGCTTGATCTGCTTCGGATAATTGATCTGTGTCCAAGACTCCATTACTATCTGCATCGTTTACTTCTGGTAATGTTACTGATGCAATGTTATCTAATCTTGTTTGTAAATCTTCTTTACCAGCAGTACTAGATGGTACGCTATTTACCTTCTCTTTCGCTGTTTGTTTTACGCTTTCTAATGCTTGGATTAACGCATCTACTGCTGATTTTTCGTTCGGAGTCACTAAGCCATCTGATGTTACTTCTGACAATTTCGTATCCACTGCTGTTTTCGCTTGTTCTGCATTCGCTACTGCTTGCGTTGCTTCAGACAATTGTTCAGTATCTAGCACACCATTACTGTCTACATCGTTTACTTCTGGTGATGTTACTGACACGATGTTATCTAATCTTGTTTGTAAATCTGTCTTACCTGCGGTACTAGATGGTACTCTATTTACCTTTTCTTGAGCCGTTTCCTTCGTTGTTTCTAATGTTTGAATTAACGCATTTACTGCTGCTTTTTCATCTGGCGTCACTAATCCATCTGCTGTAATATCAGATAACTTCGTATCCACTGCGGTTTTTGCTTGTTCTGCATTAGTCACTGCTTGCGTTGCTTCAGACAATTGTTCAGTATCTAGCACACCATTGCTATCTACGTCATTTATTTCTGGTGATGTTACAGATGTGATGTTATCCAGTCTTGTTTGTAGCTCACCTTTGCCTGCAGTACCGTTCGGTACACTATTCACCTTTTCTTTTGCCGTTTGTTTCTCTGCTTCTAATGTTTGGATTAACGCATCTACTTCGGCTTTTTCATCTGGTGTTACTAGACCATCTGATGTTACTTCTGCTAATTTATTATCTACTGCGGTTTTTGCTTGTTCCGCATTCACTACGGCTTGAGATGCTTCGGATAATTGATCCGTATCTAAGACTCCGTTACCATCTGCATCGTTTACTTCTGGTGATGTTACGGATGCAATGTTATCCAATCTTGTTTGTAAATCTGTCTTACCTGCGATACTAGATGGTACGCTATTTACCTTCTCTTTCGCTGTTTGTTTCGCACTTTCTAATGTTTGGATTAACGCATCTACTGCGGCTTTTTCATCTGGTGTTACTAATCCATCTGCTGTAATATCAGATAACTTCGTATCCACTGCGGTTTTCGCTTGTTCGGCATTCGCTACGGCTTGAGACGCTTCGGATAATTGTTCAGTATCCAAGACTCCATTACCATCTAAATCGTTTACTTCTGGTGATGTTACGGATGCAATGTTATCTAGCCTTGTTTGGAGATCATCTTTTCCTACTATGATATTCGATACATTATTTAATTTTTCTTTCGCTGTTTGTTTTGCGCTTTCTAATGTTTGTATTAACGCATCTACTGCGGCTTTTTCGTCCGGAGTCACTAATCCATCTGCTGTTACTTCTGCCAACTTCGTATCTACTGCTGCTTTTGTCTGTTCCGCATTCACTACTGCTTGTGTTGCTTCAGACAATTGTTCAGTATCTAGCACACCATTACTATCTGCATCGTTTACTTCTGGTGATGTTACGGATGTAATATCATTTATTCTTTTTCGTAATAAATCTTTATTAGTGAGGCCATTCGGTAGAGCGTCTAATACTTGTATTGCTGATGATTTGGCCTTTTCAATTTCTACATTCATTTTATCTATTTCGGCTTTTTCATCTGGTGTTACTAATTGGTCTTGCGTCACTTCACCTAGCTTTATTTTGGCTTGTTTTTGCACTTGTGTTGCTGCTTCTATAGCATCTTCTACTTTTTTGATTTTTGCTTTTTTCAAAGCTTCATTGATTGTTTCTGCCACTTCTTGGATATTAACAGCTTTATTAGTAATATTTACGCCTCTTAATACATTAGTATCTGTAGTATCACTCAAGATATAACCAAATAATTTATCTTTATTCACATCAATATATTGATTAGCGTCAAAAGAAATGTAAAATTTTACTGATCCGCCTGATCCACCACCTCTATCAGGGTCACCATTTCCGCCACTGTTTGGACGTGTATATGAATAATAACCTAAATGATCTTGTCGTAGTACAACTCTTTGTCTACCCTCATAAACTGCTACGACCTGTTTAATTTTTTTATTGAGGCTATCATTTGGTCTTATCGCATAGTTTTCAAATCTATACGTTCCTCTACCTTTTTCTTTTGACAATTCCATTGTTGCTATTAAAGCTTCACCATCATGTAACACTTCATCTTTTACTATACCAAAATCATTTTTAGTTACATCATTTTGATTTGTAAATGTATATATACCTTGATAATTCGGACTGTCACGATTAACTGTTAAATCTTTCATTTTTGACAGTAGTGTGTTTATATTATTCGCTTGACTCCCTGTGATTTTTCTATTTCTTGCTACAGAATAATCCCTATTAAAAATTCTGTCATAAGCCGCTTTATTATTTTTTAATGAAGTTTGTCTAATAATATTTCTTAAAAACAGCTTTCTTTCTTCTTCCGTTAGTTCTCCTCTATTTCTTTCTACTTCATTAAGTGCCGTCGCAATATAATCTCCGGCTCTTAATGAATTATAAGATAATCTAGGTCCAAAGTAATGGTGATTATTGCTTATTCCATTATAGTATCGATTTCGGTCGATACTTCTAGCTACTCGAGTTTTTGGAATATATTGCTTTTCTGGTTGTTTTTCATTTTTGACGTCTTTTTCGTTCGTGCTCAAACCTTTTTCTGATTCATTTTTCTCTATATTATTATTAGGCACTTCAACTTTCGTTTCAGTAACTCTATTTTCCATCGAAATCAAATTTTGAGTGACTGATTGCTCTTTTTCGTTCAATTTCGAATTACTATTTATTTTAGTATCCGTATTTTCGGCAGTTGATGATTGTTTTTTATCTATATCTGGCTTTTCAGTATCTAACTCCTTTATTTCCTCATCGTTTTTTATTGTTTCAGGTGTTTTTTCTTGTTTATCATTTTGTATATCTTGTTCGTTTACATCTGAATGGTCTGGTTGTTCTTTATTTTCAATAATAGTATCGGCATTTGACTCGAATTGTTGCGACGTTATCTCAGTACCTTCCTCAACTGATTTTGTATCTTTTGAAGCACTTTTGTTTTCTGTTTTATTATCAATTTCAGCTTGGATGGGTTGTTGTACTGTGTCATTGTTACTCTCTTTTTCTAATATATTATTAAAATTTGAATCATTGTTAGTGTTCTCTTTATCTACTTTAGGAGGTATTTCTTTCACTTCTTGTTGTTCTTTTTGTAAAGTATCAGCTTGGGCTTCTTCACTATGTTGAAAAATTAATAAACTTCCTAAAAGTACTGAAGCTGTTCCAATCGTAAATTTGCGTATGGAATATCTATTATTTCTCCTAGCCATATACTCTCTAAATATCCTCATTGTTATCTAACTCTCCTTTTCGATAGTAAAATCATTTTAGATGTTATTAAATTTAATACAATTTATCTTTCTTTAATCATTATAATTTTAAATTTAATGACCAACAGTACTTATAATGCGTCAGTAAAAAAGTTGAATTTTTAAGTAAAATAGTGAGATAAAAACTTTTTTCCATCAAAAATGATTGTTATTAAACATAAAAAGACACATAAAAAACGATCGTTTTTTATGTGTCTCATATTAGTTATTGATTGTTTAAAATTCATTCTAATTAAGTGCTCGCTTTAAATCTTAATTCAAGCGATTTATCGCTAATCCATCAGTTGGCTCAAAAATAGTCATTTCTTTTTTATTCAGTAGATCTTCTGATAAATGTAGTTCAGTAATTTTATTAGAGTTATACCATTTAATATAAAATGTACGTGTCGTTAAATTTAAGACCGTCTGATATAACGAATAATGTAAATCATTTTGTTCATCTCTAACTGCGCCTTTAGGTATACTCATAATTTCCAATAATTTAAAAGCGTTAAGTATGTCTTGTTCAGGACTGTTTGCTGCTTCTTCTAAATAATTTTTCAAGTAAGCAATACGAACAAATCTTTCTGATGATGTGTATCCACCTGGTAAGCCATAGGTGCCACCTTCATTGCCTAATGATTTTAAATTAATATTAGCAAAATTTCTTTCATTTGGTTTATGTGGTGAAATGTTTATATAATTTCTTAAATTTTCATAATGCCAATTCAAATCAGGATTGTTAGTCAAAACGGCAACTGGATTGTCATTAACGACTATTTGACCTTTATCAAAAGTGAGTTCTACCGTTCTACCCGTATCATCAGAAATATGATAATGTAACGGTGGAACTTCAGAGAGATCGTTCAAAGTATGTGCCACGACATTAACATTTTGTGCGTTTTTAATTAAATCAGCTATGTTTTTGTTATAACCTAATATCCAATTTATCACTTCATTTTGAGCAATATTCATATAGCCTGCTTTAGTTTCATTTGCATAAGAAGCATAGCCTCTGAAATATTGTACTGAAACACCAACGCCATGCTCGTTAACACCATCTCCAAATAAAAATCCTTCCATATCGCTGCCAGAACCTACGAAGCCATACAATGTTTCACCTTTATACTCTACACGCGATTCCCAGTAATAGTGGCGTGGTTGAACCGCTGGATTACCTTTTAATTGATAAACAAAATCCATTGTTCGACCTAATATAGCTTGATGATTTTCAGACATAAATGAAAAACCTGTACACATTGCTCATACGCTCCTTTATTAGCAATTTGCTAAATCTATTTTTGTCTTAATTATGATTGTAATTAACTTTATATCATATTAATAGCAATTCGCCTCAATTTCAGGACACAGATATAACCACAATGTTAAATTATATACTCATGGATTCTACCATCGACTAATGATTTTTGCACATCGATCACACGTTGATTTAATGAACCTTTATAAGGTAAATTGGGTTTATATAAGTGATGCATGAAAGGACCGTCGACGAGTACATCTATAATTTTCAATAATTCATTTCTCTGAGATTGATCATTCCTTAAGTATTCAAATAAAAATCCAGTCCATACCCATAAGGTTTTGCTATGACCAAAACGTTGTCTAAATGCATGAGCACAATTGAGTGTTATATCTAAGTTACAAAATGGTTCCCCACCTAAAATACTTAAACCTTCTATATAATCAGGTTCGCAATTTTCTAATATTTCATTTAAAGTTTCAATATTAAATTTCTCACCATACTTAAAATTTTGAGCTGCTTTGTTATAACAATTTAAACATGCAAATGGACACCCTGAAACATATAAACTACATCTCACGCCTTCGCCAT
This sequence comes from Staphylococcus sp. GDY8P54P, assembly GCF_017892645.1. Classification (NCBI taxonomy): domain Bacteria; kingdom Bacillati; phylum Bacillota; class Bacilli; order Caryophanales; family Staphylococcaceae; genus Staphylococcus; species Staphylococcus sp. GDY8P54P. The sequence continues at coordinate 23,477 of NZ_JAESLN010000001.1, forward strand.
CTACGAAACTTTGTGACTCTATTTTGGCAATGTAACCTTGTCCATTAATGATATTTAGTATTGTCATATCGACTGGTCTTTCATGTGTTTTACTCTTGCACAAATTTCTTTATGTCTACCTTCGATTGTAGGACGTTGCACTGGATTACCTAAATAGCCACATGTTCGTTTTACTACATCTACGGTTTTAGGGTCGCTATTTCCACATTCTGGGCATTGATATCCTGATGCAGTTGTTTTAAAATCACCTTTAAAATCACATAAACGACAATGATCTATAGGAATATTTGTTCCTAGATAACTAACTTTGTCATATGAATAATCCCAAACCGCTTCTAATGCTTTAATGTTATGGTCTAATTTTGGATATTCACAATAATGTATGTAACCACCACTAGCATAAAATGGATAATCTTTCTCAAAATCTATCTTTTCAAATGGTGTAATATCTTTTCGCACATCGTAGTGGAACGAATTTTGATAATACCCCTTGCTTGTAATATCTAATATATCTCCGAATTTTTCTCTATCTAATCTGCAAAAACGATCTGTTAATGATTCACTTGGTGTACTATATATACTAAACCAAATGTCGTAGCGTTCAGTCCATTCCAATTGGTAAACTTTCATAGCTTTTAAAATTTGTAAGGTGAAGGCTTTACCTCTTGCAGTTTTTTCCCACTCAGGGCCATAAAAAACAGTAGCTGCCTCATACAGACCAATATAACCTATCGATAACGTAGCACGTTTGTTTTTAAATAATGACATAACACTCTCTTCATCACTTAAACGATGTTTAAACGCACCATTTTTATATAAAATTGGAGCGTTATCAGGTGTAGCTTGTTCCATACGTTTAATGCGATAAACTAATGCGTCGTGCATAATTTGCATTCGTTCATGAAAGATTTCCCAAAACTTTTCCATATCACCATCTGATTCTATAGCTATTCTCGGCACATTAAGCGTTACTACACCTAAATTACATCTTCCATTATTTTCTGCTTCACCTTGCTCATTTTTCCATACTGGTAAAAAAGAACGACAACCCATTGGCGCTTTAAAATCACCTAAAATTTCTACAGTTTTATCATAATTTAATATATCTGGATACATTCTTTTTGTAGAACACTCTAATGCTAATTTTTTAATATCATAATTAGGGTCATCTTCACTAAAATTCACACCTTTTTTAATAGAAAAAACTAATTTAGGAAATATAGCTGTTATACGGTCTTTTCCAAGTCCTTTTATTCGTGTTTTCAATATCGCTTGTTGAATTTTTCTACTATATTCATCTATACCTAGACCAAAACCAAGAGTGACAAATGGCGTTTGTCCATTTGAAGTATAAAGTGTATTTATTTCGTATTCTAGACTTTCAATTGCGTCATTAATATCTTGGGTGATTTGATAATCAACATATGTATCAATATGTGTATCATCAACAAATTGTTGTGCCAATTTTCTATGTTTTGCTTCGTTATATTTTACGTAATCACTTAATAATTCGTCTACTCGATCAATGGTACAACCCCCGTATTGACTACTAGAGACGTTGGCAATAATTTGTACAAGCTGAGCAGAAGCTGTTTGAATTGATTTTGGCGATGTCACAGATGCATTGCCAATTCGAAATCCATGTTTCAACATATTTTTAGCATCAATTAAACAACAGTTAGTGAGTGGTTGAAATGGGTGATAATCTAAGTCATGGAAATGTATATCTCCACTTTTATGTGCTTCAGCTATATGTTTAGGTAATAAGTAATCCAAAGCATATGATTTAGATACAACACCTGCTGTTAAATCTCTCATTGTAGAAAAAGTGGCACTATCTTTATTAGCATTTTCGTTAATAACTGTTGGATCTTTTGTAATAAGTTTCGTTAAATTTTGTTCTAATTTATTCATTTTACCCCTTCTTTTCTATATATTGTATATAAACATAATTTATACCACAATATATAGTGTTTCAATGTTGAGAAGAGCTGTTAACAAATATGTCACAAATTTGTTACGATTTAAGAAACTTTAATTTTTATTCTAAAATTTTTGCTTTTGAGAAATGTAAATGTCCTATTTTATGCTTTTAGCAAAATGTGTATATAATGCTTGCGCCTGTCCTTCATCTTCCAAGCCATAAACATTCATACGACCATCTTTAAATAAAGTAATATCGATTTCGTTATAAGAAAGTAATTTAGCAAAGCTATTGGCCTTTTTAATTTTGGCAGGTAGGTAATGTGCATATTCAAAAATATTTTCATCGAAACGAAGCAAAAATGTATTGCCACATTGAGATTCTACGTTTATATGTTGAGGTTGGTTCAGTAAATCATATCTCTGATGTACACAAATGCTACAATCGTCATTTTTAAGTTGGTTGATATTCACTGTATGGTACTGGATTGAAAAAGTATCTAGCGTTATTAATTTTTGAGAGAATCCAGATGCTGTTATCCAACGTAATAATTCTGAAACTTCCATGCTAGCTACTTGGTATATAACTGTAGGTAACACACCATTAATAGAACAACTTTCTGCAGATTCTGGCATCTTATCGAGCACACATTTTAAACATGGGCCTTTATAATCAATACCATAAACGGTACCTTGACTTCCGATTGCTGCCCCATAAATCCAAGGTATCGAAAATTTATGGCATACTTCGTTAATCAAGTATCTAATTTTAAAATGATCCATGCCATCCATGACGATATCAGGATTTGATTTTCTTAAAATGTGTTCAATGTTGGTGCAAGTTATTTCTTTGTATAATGTGTTGATTTTAATATTAGAATTTATATCTAACAAATGCTTTTTTAGTGCTTCCACTTTAGGCATCATCATTTGTGCATCGTTTTCAGTATATGTGGCTTGTCTATGCAAATTTGATAATTCTACAATATCCATATCAATAATCGTAAGCTCGCCAATCCCCATACGTGTTAATATTTCTGCACAATGACTTCCTAACGCTCCTGCTCCTACAATCATCACATGTGTTTGCGCTAGTTTACGCTGGCCTTGTTCACCAAAATTTTTATAGCGTATTTGACGAGAATATCTTTCCATCATAAAAATCCGATGCCTTCTGTTGGACTTGAAGCTTGAGCTGTGTACTTAACTGGTATTCTCCCTGCTTGATAACTCATTCTTCCTGCTTGAATACCCAACTTCATGGCTTCTGCCATTTTCCCTGGATCTTTCGCACTAGAAATTGCTGTGTTTAATAAAATGGCGTCGGCCCCTAATTCCATAGCATGACATGCATCTTTTGGTGATCCAACCCCTGCATCCACAATTACGGGTACATTGGCGCGTTCAATAATATAACGTAGATTTAAAGGGTTGTTTATTCCTCTTCCTGTACCAATAGGTGAAGCTAGTGGCATAATCGCGTGTACTCCTAATTCTTCTAAACGCTTAGCAAGTACAACATCATTTGAAATGTAAGGACACACTGTATAACCTTTTTCTAGTAAAACCTTGCACGCCTCATATGTTTCTAGCGGATCAGGTAGTAAGGTTTCCTGATCACCTATCACTTCTACTTTAATCATGTCACAAAGATTGGCATGATTAGCAATTTCTGCAATTCTTATCGCTTCCTCAGCTGATGTTGCTCCAGCAGTATTAGGAAAAGTAACAAAATTTGATAAGTCAACTTTTGCTAAAGGGTTAGGAAATTTCTCATCATATAAGTTCATTCGACGTACTGCAAAAGTTAAAACCTCTGTTTCAGACGCATTTATTGCCTCTTTTTGAATGGCTTCTGTTTCAAATTTACCAGTACCTAATAACAATCTTGAATTAAATTCAAATTTTCCTATTTTAAACATCTTATCCGCCTCCTACAAATTCTAATAATTCTAAACAATCTTTATCATTAACGATATGATTCTGAAATTGGTTTTGCTTAATTAATTTTTTATTATGTTCAACAATCACTCTTTTTTCGTCTAAACCAAGTGTTTGCAATACCTCTTGTATATTTAAAGGATTTTCAAATGTGAAATTATCACCATTAATAATGCAATGCATCATGATTCATTCCTTTCTCGCTTATTGATTAGTAAATCATTAATTTTGTGTTGTTTCATAATGTAACCATGCTCTGTGTAACGCTTGTACTGTTTTTATTGAGTGATTAAAAATAGAAATACCTGCGATACCTTGAAATCCCTTAGGCAAATGAGGCATAGTTGTTAAATTAATGCCACCTAATGCGATTACGGGAATATCACTTTTCAATGCTTCATTGACCTCACTAAATGATCTAGGGGTTAACCCCTTTTTAGACTTTGTTTCAAATACGTGCCCATAAAGTACAAAATCTAAATTTAAATCTTCTGCATATTGAATTGCATGGCTACTGTGTGTAGACATACTTATTTTTATGTCTGAACAATGTTGTTTTAAAGCACGGATTTGCTCATCATTTTCTCTAAAATGTATGCGTGATAAGCCGCAAGATTGGAGTACACGATAATCACTGTGAATAATAATTTTATCTTTTGGAAAATGTTGTTGCTTTAGTTGGTTAATCCATTCAATCTTCTCAGAAGTACACATCGGTGACCTGACGATGAGATAATCAATATAAGGTTCAACTTCACAATAATTCGCGCTATCTTTCTTGGTTAATTTATGATAATTGGTAATCGCAATAATCACTATAATCACTCCTAAAAATAAAAAAACGTTACTTTTCCAAATAGGAAAAATAACGTTAATATGAACGGACTAATACGGTTTATAACGCCACTTTTCCTACGCCAGTACAAACTGGATCAGGTTCAAGGAATTCTAGCGTATCACGCTCGTCTCAGCCTTTTGTCATAAAGGCACTTCCAGTGGTCTAAACTTATCTCTATTTAATTGATATGCATTTTATGTTTATTTCATGTTTAATTTAACGTAAAAACTGTATTTTTTCAACCGTCTATATTTTTTAAGCTTTTTATTTTCCAGGAAATATCATAAGAAATAGCGACATAATTGCACCGATATTATAATTTTATTGCGATAACTTTAATAATTCTTTTGTTATTTTTTTGGTATCACCATAGATTTTTTTATATATTGCAAAATACTGCTTATATTGCATATGGTTTTCTATACATGGTTCAAATACTTTATCATATTGTATAAATTGTCTTACCATCTCAGCGGTATCATGAAACCACCCTACACCTTTTGCTGCTATCATCGCTGCACCCATACTTGGTCCCTCTTCATGCTTTAATTTATATACTTTAGCGTTGAAGATATCAGCTTGTAATTGAAGCCAAAAATCACTTTTAGCTCCACCACCAATAGAAGTCATTTCTTTAATTTTTTTATCATTTTCACGTAAATAATAGATAGATTCATATAATGCAAAAGTAATACCTTCAATAACCGCGCGAGCCATATCTTTAATCGAATGCATACGGCTTAAGCCAATAAAACTTCCTCTAATTTGACTATCCCCATGAGGTGTACGTTCTCCTGATAGATATGGTGCATATATTAAACCATTACTCCCTATAGAAGACTGTTTTGCTTCATCCAAAATTTGACTATAAGTTAAATTTGGAGCGATGTTTTTTTGAAACCATTTCAAACTATCTCCTGCAGCTAATATTACTCCCATCGCATAAGATTTTTCAGGGAGTACATGATTAAAATGATGTATATTGTGATAATAAGTACCCGTATGCTCAGAATCACACGCTAGTATCACACCAGAAGTGCCGATACTGCATAATGTATCGCCATCGTTAATAACACCTGCACCTAATGCACCACAGGCATTATCTCCACCCCCAGCAAATACTGCCACATCATCACCCATACCTAATTCATCTGCAATTGAAGTATTGATGTATCCTACAAATTTTTGTGATTCAATTAAATTGGGACATAGTTGATATACACCATAATACTCACAAATTTTTTTATTCCAACACTTATATGCTATATCCATTAACAACGTGCTTGAGCCATCAGAATACTCCATATTTATCGTATCTGTGAATTTAAATCTCACATAATCTTTAGGCAATAAGAACACATTTGCTTTGGACCAAATCAATGGTTCGTTTTCTTTTACCCATAACAACTTAGTTAATGTAAATCCTTCTAACACAGGATTATCCATTACATATTCACCAAATTGCTGTTTTATTTGTTCGCATTGAAAAGTGGATCTTGTATCATTCCATAAAATGGCATTTCTAAGTGGTTGAAATTGATGATCAAGCAGTACTAAACTGTGCATTTGGCCAGAAAATGAAATACCTTTGATCTTCATATTTGCTAACTTTACAGAATTTAATAAGTACTTAATGCAATCTTTAGAAGCTTTAAACCAATCATCTGGATTTTGTTCACTAAAACCTGTTTGTTGATTAATAACATCGATGGGTTCGCTGACGCTATCTAAAACGTCACCTCTTTTATTAATAGCAATGGCTTTAACAGAACTTGTACCGATATCTATGCCTAATACAATCTCTTTCACATATACCATCCTTCAATTTATAGTTATTTTCAAACTATTTATTTTAAATGTCGTTCACGCTATATTTATAGCACAATAAATTTGAAAATAAAAATTATTTTTACAAATAAAATATTTTCGATTCAATTTTTATACAATAGACAAACAAGGATATTACATGGTTTAAGTTTGATATAGCAAGAAAAGTGGCATTAAAATTTTCAGCACTTTAAATACATCAGTGATTTTTTAATTCATAAAAATTTGCTAAAAACTGAAATAAAAAACGCCAAGATTTAATTTTTATATCTCAGCGCTTAAACGTATTGGTAATGATAATTCATATAACTTTTTATTTATCTAAAATAATAATTTAGAAGCATAAATAACAATTACCACAGTAATTGAACTTAATAAAGTTGATAAAAAGACAAGTTCTGCTGCAAGTTCAGGATGATTGTCATACTCTTGCGCTATCACAGAACTATTTACTGATGTTGGCATTGCTGAAGCGATAAAAAGTGTTTGTGCAATCACTCCTTCAATACCCATGATTTTTATAATGATTAATGCGATAGCTGGTCCAATGACTAAACGTACAAATATAAAAATATATGATAGTGACCACTTGAAAGTAAAGTTTATATTCGCAATTTGTGCTCCTAGCATGATTAAAGCAATTGCAATCATCGCATCTGCCACATAATTAGCTGGCGTCCAAATAAATTCCGGTATGGGGATATCCGCATAATTTAAAATAATTGCAAGTAACAAAGCGTATAGCACTGGCATTTTAAAATACCCTAACATCGCTTTTAACTTTCCAATTTGTGCAGACTGTATTGCAAAAATGCCATACGAAAAAGTGAAAATATTTTGTAATGATAAAACGATGACTTGAACAGACATCGCGAGTGGATCTCCCTTAAACACTAAGTCATTAACTGGTACACCATAATTTCCAGAATTAAAAAATAATACACTATTGGTTAACGTCGTAGCTTCCCCTTTATCTCTCTTGTTTATTAAAGTTAAAGCTTTGCCCACGATATATAAACAAATTATGTATATTATAAAGAAAACTACAATATATAATAATAAATGTAATTCAAAATTTGTCTTATAAAACTTTACAAAAATAAATCCTGGTACAAACACATATATATTTAATTTCGCTAAAGTTTTTAAATCTAGTGTGAACTTTTTCTGTAAGATAAATCCCAATACAATCATTATGAAAATAGGTAATAATACACTTTGTAATATATATATCATTTCACTCATTATATAACACTTCCTTGTAAGAAAATTTAACACTAGACATATTTCATTTGTGTTTAAGTTAAATTTAGATATCTGACCATTAAAATTATGTCGTTGATATACTTTGAAAATATAAAAATTAGGAGTGAAATAAAAATTGATAAATTAGAAATCAATTTTATATTTCAACTCCTATATCGTATCAATAGAATGCTAAACTTTGCTTTGTTCATACTATTTTAATATGTGCATGATTTAATGGAGCACTTTACTATTTAAAGAGGTTTATAACAATAAAATAATGAATTATTCATCTTTACGGTTATCCTCATTGCTATTAGTCGTATTATTTATGTGCTTTTGATCATCGTTATTATTTTCTTGCTCTCTTTTGTTTCGTTTTTTTTCTTCCAAAATTGACATAACTATAAAGCCAATAACCAATAGCGGTGTAAGTATACCAATCATCATCATCATTTAGCTCACCTCATTCGTTAATTTCAATTTAATGTCTATATTAACCTTTACTATCAATTTACATGTTTTTATTATCTTCCTCAATAGAACAACTTATTTTATTGCATTTTAATTTAGTTTAATAACAATCCAATTTATGCTACTTGATTTGATATTACCCCAATTTGTATACAGCATTCTATTTTTTGGACGCTAAACTCACTAAAATGCTACTTTTATGATTCTCATTTTATGGAAATCAATACCCTATGACATCTTGCTAATTAGCTGGAATACTGACTTAATACAACGCTGAAAATATTTTCAATTATTCAGTACTTCAAAATTATTCACGAATTGTTCGAATTTATCACTATTTTTACGCTCAATAATAGAATATATTATAAACAGATGTAAAAATTATCCATTTTTTTAGTTTTAGAATTTTATTTTATTATAATTACGCAACATTAATTGACGTATTAATTTTAAAAAGAGTACTATTTAAATAAATGAAATTAAATTTAAGTATATCTACATTTCCAAAACAAATTTATTGCTCTCACTCCCAATACCTTAATACTTAATCTGATTCTCATTTTACATAAATTGATGCTAACTTTTCTAGCAACATTTAAGGAATGGAGGGTTTCAATGGATTATAATCACATCATTTATGATGAAGGTGATCAATTAGAACATTTAAATACACCTAACTTTTCCAATATATATTTGGTTATTTCAGGTATGATTCATTTCCAAAAAGTAAAATCAAATTTTATATTTCATCGAGGCGATGTATTTGTGGTATACGATTTCGAAGAAAATCTCATTGTACATCGAGAAGGTATGCTTGCTTGTATTTCAGTAAATAATTTAAGTTATCATCGTTTCACCTTAATCAATCGAGAAAATCTTCTAGAAAAATATAAATTAAGTAAGTTGATTACCGAAACTTATATTACAACTTTAAAAAATATTTTAGAAAATAATTTATTTAATGGAGACATCGGAGTTATTAAATTAATTAATTACCTCAATTCATCTCAAGCAAATATATATGGTCAGTTGACTTACTCGAATAAATTAATTAAAAACGTTGTAGAATATATTAACCAACATTACAAGCAACCATTAACGCTTAATTTACTAGCTAAAACATTTTACGTAAATAGTAGTTATTTATCTAGAGAATTTTCAAAAAAATGAATATTTCATTAATCAAATACATTAAAAAAGTTAAAATCTATAGTTTATCTAGGGATTTATTAACAAATGGCAATAGCGAATCAATTTGGGTAGATTATGGGTTCCGTTCATACAATACTTATTTGAGAGATTTCAAAAATGTGATGCATATGACACCAAAAGATTTTATAAAACAACATAATTCTAAAAATACAAATACGAAGATAGAACCACATCAATTATATAACCAACTCCAATTAATTTTAGATACAATCAAATCTGAATAATATATAAAAAATCCAAGTTTACCTATCAAAGGCAAACTTGGATTAAAAATTAATATTTATATTTATTATCCTCGTCAGTATCGGAATAATTTTCTTTGATTTTTTCTTGTTCGTTCTCTTTTTGATTTTCAGATAATACATATGAGTTATTATGTTCATTTACTTGTGACCCATCTTTGATAAAGGGATTAGCATCATCTTCTTCATCTCTGCTATAAATAGGTTTTTGAGGTTTTCTTACTAGCAACATGATACCGGCTACTAACCATAAAATGGCAGTAATCCAGTTACCGATTAATGAAATAACACCCACAATGATTAATAAAATGCCGGCAGCTTTGGCTTTTTTACCAATTAACACTGCACCAATAATCGCCACTATAAGTAGCACAATAGATAATACTAGTCCTGCAGTTACCAAGGCACTTAACATATTAATAACCGCTTCTCCATTTTCATATGTGATTGAACTATCATCTTCCATCATTGCTTGTATCATTGCATTTTTATTGTCACCATTTCCAATTAATGGTAAGAATATTGCCAGAACAATTACACCTAATAGCTGTAAACCAATACCAATCCAGGCAAGTATACGTTCAGCTGTTCTTTTCATTATGTTTCACCCCTAATCAAAAATTTATGTTTTTCAGTTAGTATACGCTTGAAATTATATCATTTAGTATACTAATCCTGTAGCTACAAGTCCATGTATAACTCATTTAATTGCTTAGTAATTATTTACTTTTTCTAAACGCTTCATCGATTCGTTCCAATTGATTTACAAAATCTTCTATTTCTTCAAGTGAAAATTGGTTACCTAAGCGATTTTTCACTGATTCACTCATTGCTGAAGTCGCTTGTTTTAAGAAACTTTCACCTTCTAAACTTAATTGGACTAATTTAATTCTTTTATTATTTGAGTGTGCCCTTTGCACATAACCCATTTCTTCAAGTTTACCGATTCTTTTTGAAGCAGCTGTTTTAAATATATTTTGTAGCCCAGCTAACTCATTAATCGTAACTTGACCTTTTGTTTGAATAATTCTCATCGCTTCAATTTGTTCTCTTGAAAGTAGGTTTGTGAGAGATGATTCATTCACCATTTCAATAATTTCTTTGTTTAAATACAGCATCACGATTTGAAATTTGGTTATCGCTTTCTCAATCGATGCATCTACATCATTCATCACTTTATCCCCCTTTATAAGTTACTTGAATTCGATAGAAAGTGGTAATTTTTCACGTTTATTAAACCATAATAAAACTAAATATTGTAAAATCATCATTACGATAATGATTCCGATAAGTAGAGCTACAACAAATCCAAAGTCGAAGTGACCTGCATTAGTGAATATTGCTTCTCTATATCCTTGAATAGCATATGACATTGGTGAAAATGGATGTATCCATCTATAGAACGTTGCAGAAAGCTCTATTGGGAACATACCTTCACTTGCACTCAATTGTAAGATTAAAAGAATCATTGATATAAAGAGTCCTATTCTATCTAAGAATAATGTTAGGAATGATGTGATTGTAATTGCTGCAATAGCCCATAATAACCCTACTAATATAAATTTCCAGACATTACCAACTGACATATTAAATACAAATAATACCCAACTACTCATGAACAATGCAGATAACGCACCTTGAACAATATATAATGCAAATTTTCCTAAAGTTTGTCTTATTGAAGTTGTAGATTTATCAATCGTTTTTCTCAATGGATAAATCGCACTAAACGATAGCGCACCAACAAATAAACTTACACTTGCCATATAAGGAACAATTGTTGCACCATATTCATCAGCATTCGTCGGATTATTTTCTTTTACTTTAGTAACATCATTAAGCGCTTTTTCATTTTCGGATTCAAATGAAACATTGTTTTGCTGACTCACTGCGTCGTCTATTTTTGATTTTAATTCGTCATTATTAGCCTGAAGCTCTTTCAACCCATCTGTTACTTGCTGATTTCCTGATAATAACTTTTGAGCTGGTTGACCTACCATCGGCGCCATTTGTTGAATACCATCTGTCACTTCTTGATTACCATCAATAAGTTGTGTTTCTGCATCAGACATTTGCCCTAATGCATCAGATGTATCTTGATAACCTGATTGTGATTTTTTAGCACTAGCGAATAATTCATTCAAATAATTTGATCTAATATTATCTTTTATAGATTCAGTCACTGTATTGATAGCTGAATTTGCAGATTGACTGCCCGTATAGCTAGAGCCTGGGTTCACCTTAGTTTCCAGATTTATTTTTTTAGGATTTTCATCTAAAATTGTCGTTGCATTGGATGAAGCATTCTTAGGAACGATAATTGTTCCTACACTTTCACCTCTATTCAATTGCTTATCTGCTTCTTTTTCAGAAACAACTTGAAAATCAAACTTATCATTATCTTTTAATTTGTCTACTAAATCATCACCGATAGTAATATCTTTATTATTAAGCGTTGCTTTTTCATCATGGTTGACAACAGATATTTTTAGATTTTCTGTCTTGTCGTATGGATCCCACATTGAACCAACAAACAAAGCTACATATAGCAATGAAATAAGCGATATAGCAATTAAAGAGACCACTAACATTTTATTTTTAAAAATAAATTTAAATTCATTCAACATTTTTCCAACTACCTTCCTTTAATCGTACATCCCGTGTACTATAAGATAAAAAAAGACTAAAACAAAAATATTTGTCTTAGTATAATGCGTATGACTAAGTATTTAAAGGGATGAAAATACATTAGTACACCCCATGTACTTTTAGTATATTACGCGCCTTAAATTTAAATGTCAAACCCTTTTTTCAAAAATTTTATGGTTACTTTTTATGAAAATGTTTTCAAAATATACAAAGAAGTTTTACTTTAAAATCTATATTGTTTCATCGCTTTTTATACTTATTAATAAGTCCTTTAGGTATATGACAGTAGTCATTTGGAAATTTTGATAATCTGTCTTGATGTGCTTCTGCACTTTTAACATAATTCGTCAGTGGCAATACCTCTGTGGCTATAAGATGATGATCTTCAATTGCATCTATGTATGCCTGTGCTTCTTTTAAATGTTTTGCGTCTTCACTATATAAGCCAGTTCTATATTTTAATCCTATATCTTGACCTTGTTGATTTACACTATAAGGGTCAATAATTTCAAAAAGATACCCCATTAAATCAGAAACAGATACTTTTTCCGGTTCAAAACTCGTTTTAATTACTTCTACATAACCATCATATTCTCCATCAAGTGTATGCGTAATACCATTTGCCCTACCAGCTTCTGTTTGAATGACACCTGGTAATGTCTTAACGAATGCCTGAACACCCCAAAGGCATCCACCTGCTAAATATACAGTTTCCATTCTATCCTCTCCTGCTTTATTTCATTGATTAATAAAAGTATAGCCACCTCAAGCATATGATGCAAACACCTATATATTGATGGTTTATTTTTTGTTAATAGGGAAAAATTATAATAGAGAATAAGGAGGTATAACATGCCTAAAGTTAAAGAAAGATTATTAGAAGATATTGAAGAAAAGCCTTCAAGAGCTGACAGTGATTTTAATTCAGAGAAAGAAATGCAACAAAATGCTTTTGAACGATTAGGCAAAGATGTAGTGATTATAGAAACACTTTCTATTATGAATATTATCTTTGCTATCAGTACAATTAGTTTAGTAGTTGCACTTATCTTTACAAATAAAAATAAGTAAATTTATATACATGTTCTTTTCATTGATAATAAATTTGAAAAGAACATGTTTTTTATCATAATTCAAATGCTCTTCAAAAAATTTTTGACAATATTTAGTTTTACAAAATTTTTAAATTGAATATTGTTCCTTTTTTGTTACAATATATTGAGGAGAATTTCGTCCTTTTATAAAAGCATATAGCAAACATTCATAATATCATTATGAATGATAGCCGCACGACATCACTAAACTATTAATTTTATATAAAACTATTATAAACAGAAATAAATTAGAGGAGAATAGAATTATGGATTACAGAGTATTATTGTATTATAAATATACAACGATTGAAGACCCAGAAACATTTGCTACAGAGCATTTAGATTTTTGTAAAGATTTGGAGCTTAAAGGACGTATCTTAGTATCAACTGAAGGTATTAATGGTACTGTATCAGGAACAGTTGAAGCAACAGAAAAATATATGAACGCATTACAATCAGATGAAAGATTCAAAGGAATTACTTTCAAAATTGATGAAGCAGATGGTCACGCGTTTAAAAAAATGCACGTGCGTCCTAGAAAAGAAATTGTAGCATTAGATTTAGAGCAAGATATTAACCCTAAAGAACTTACTGGTAATTATTTATCACCTAAAGAATTTAAAGAAGCATTATTTGATGATGACACAATTGTTATCGATGCGCGTAATGATTATGAATATGATTTAGGACATTTCCGTGGTGCGATTCGACCTAATATTACTCGTTTTAGAGATTTACCAGACTGGATTAAAGAAAATAAAGATCAATTTATGGATAAAAAAATCGTCACTTATTGTACTGGCGGTATTCGCTGTGAGAAATTCTCCGGTTATCTACTAAGAGAAGGTTTTGAAGACGTAAGCCAACTTGAAGGTGGTATCGCCACTTATGGAAAAGATCCAGAAACAAAAGGTGAGTATTGGGACGGCAAAATGTATGTATTTGACGAACGTATCAGTGTAGATGTCAATCAAGTTGAAAAAACTGTTGTAGGTAAAGAATGGTTTGATGGGACACCTTGTGAACGTTACATCAATTGCTCTAATCCTGAATGTAACCGTCAAATTTTAGTATCTGAAGAAAATGAAGCACGTTATTTAGGCGCTTGTTGCCATGAATGTGCTGAACACGAAAATAATCGCTATGTTAAAAAACATGGTATTAGTGATGAAGAAAAAGCAAAACGCCTAGAAAACTTTAAACAACTTGTCTAGTAAATGATGCTTTGAAACACTGTATGAACATACGATAATGTCATACAAAATATTAGACATATCTATCAAGTTAACTAAAAAATAGTCTGGGACATAAAGTTCTTAGACAAGTGAAAAAGGCAATTTCTATTGAAATAATATAGAAATTGCCTTTTTCAATACTGTTTTAATTATAGTTAGCTCATTGAGTTACTACTTGGATTGATATAGTGTCTTTTTTTTAAAGTATTTAACGTAAAAGTACATATGAATACATTGTATTTTGGCGAGACGTTTGCTGGAACAAGACAATCTGAAGACGAGACAGACTGAATCTGTCCCTAAGAAATCGAGCCAACAATATGCTGCAATATTGAATAATCAAAGAAACACTCAGATGGATTGAATTAAATCATATGAGTGTTATTTTTCTAGGGTTTATGTTTCAGTACCTTGTCTTTTTAAAATTACTTTTTTTACATAATTAGCTACCGCACGCTTTATATTTATTGAGATTTTTACATTTCACTTACTATTTGAGCAACATAATGATAACCTTTACTTATCAATTCTAATTATTAAGATTTATTTTACTTATAATAAATATGTGCTAACGTAAAAGTAAATGAATATTGCATTATTTTTCATCACATAAAATTTTTAGAGATAGAAGGTTGCTTATGTTTATTTTTATTCTTTCAGAAGTTATTTTGCCTATTTTACTTCTGATATTGTTGGGTTTAATACTTCAAATAAAATTTTCTTTTAATCTTAAACACTTTTCCACTTTAATAACATACTGCTTAATGCCGGCATCAGTATTTGTAAACATTTACCAAATTAACATTGATATACCTTTATTACTAAACATAATATATTATATTATCATTTTCAGCGTTATTTTAATTTTACTTGGCAATTTAATTTCTAAATGTCTACATTTAGAAAAAGGAGAAAGTGCTGCTCTAAAAAATAGTATTTCGTTAATGAATTCAGGAAATTACGGGTTACCAGTCAGTCAACTCGTATTTAGTCATAATCCAATCGGTGTCTCAGTCCAAATTTTCATTTTAGTATTTCAAAATTTACTCACATATTCTTATGGTATGTATAATCTACTATCAGCTAGTAAATCAATGGCAGATATCACACGCGGATTTTTACGTCTACCAGTTTTTCATGCACTTCTACTAGGAATTATCTGCCAAGTTTTTACTGTTAAGCTTCCCAAAACGATTTTAATTCCCCTCGATCAACTCTCTGATGGATTTGTAGCTATAGCACTGATTTTGTTAGGAGCACAACTTGCCAGAATTAAAATCAACTTTTTCCATCGCGTTATTTCATGGTCACTTATTGGTCGTTTAATAATAAGTCCAATACTTTCTTTAGCAGTTATCTATTTATTAGGTTTAGACGGTGTTGTGGCACAATCACTTTTTATTGCTAGTTCTTTCCCTACTTCAAGAAATACTTCTACGATTGCCATGGAATATCAAATTGAACCGGAATTACATGCACAAATTGTATTGTTTTCTACATTATTTAGTATTTTTACAGTTACCACTGTTATCTTTTTATCTCGTATCTTATTTTAAAAATTGGTAAAGATAACATATTTATCCCATAACAAATGCGCATATAAAAATACCAGCCATCCAATATATAAATGAAAGACTGGTATTTTCAAATTTTTGTAGTTAATTTGAAGATATTTGCTTTTCTATGCTTATTGTAATTTCATAAACCCATTTCCTAGGACATCTCGTACATCATGGATTACTAAAAAGGCATTTTCATCATGACGATTTACAATTTTTTTAATTCTAGCTAACTGATTTTGAGGAACGACTACGTAAAGTACATTCGTCTCTTTTTGTTGATATCCTCCTACACCATTTAGCAGTGTTGAGCCACGACCTGTTTCTTCATTAATTTGTTTACTAATGTCTGCATTAAAATCTGAAATAATAGTAATCGCTTTTTTAGGATTAAATCCTTCTATTACAAAAGACATGCTTTTTTCAACGATAAACAACATGACAATAGTATAAAGTACCTTTTGTATAGGTAAGACAAGTAAGAATGATAAAACTATCAATGAATCAAGTATAAATAATGCTTGTGACGTTTTAATTTCGCTGTATTTGTTTATAATTTTTGCAATAACTGAAGTACCGCCCAATGTACTACGGGCAGATATCACAAAGCCTGTACCGATACCAATGAGCACGCCTGAAAAAATAGTATTGATAAAATCAGACTCTAAATTTAAATTAAAAGATTCAGTAATACCCAAGAAGAATGAACTTGCAACCACAGTAATCAAAGTATAAAGTGCAGTTGTTTTACTTAGATATTTCCAACCAACACCAATTAATATGATGTTAATGATAAGTGTCGTCAACGCTGGAGAAAGACCTAAAGTATATTTTAGATTCAAAGAAATACCGACTGTGCCACCTTCTCCTAAATTTGAAGCTAAAACAAAAGAATTGACGCCTATTGCAATTAAAAAAGTACCTAAAAGACAAAAACAAATATTTTTCAGATGAATTTTATATACCATTGAACCAACACCTCTTTCTATAGATTAATCTATTTTTTGAACAACCATTTTCTTAACTATACTTCGTCCATTTTGCTTTCAACACAAAAAGAAACTTTTCAGCAATAGCTAAAAAGTTTCAGAATTACAATTTCAAATTATAATTTTTTTAATACAGAAAACATAATAATAAAAATACGTATGTTTTTCAATGTATGCGGGTTATGTTGAATTATAAGTATATAATGTTTACTTCAATTTATTATAAGCTGTTTAATATTATGCTCTAATTTAATCATTTTCATGTTCCACTAAAAAATGAAAAATCCCTAGATTCTATAAAAGAACCTAGGGACTGATGACACAATATTTCAAAATTAAATATTATTTTATTATGCAGTAACCCACTGTGAAGCACCTTCAGATTCATATAAATCCATTGCTGCTTGGTCTTGTACTGATTCTGGTGCTTCTGTTGGTGATTGACCTTTATATTCATCTGGCGCTACTGAATCCCATGTACTTTGTAAGAATTGATATTTACCTGCTGCACCTGAAGATGGATTAACTGCTTTTAAGTCGCCACCTGATTCACGTTGCGCGATTTGTTTCAAGTGATCGTTTACTTCTACTGATGAACCACTTGATGCTTCACTTGAATTATCTGTTGATTGTTGTGATGAAGCTGCTTCTTGTTGTGGTTGTTGCGTTTGCTCAGTTTGAGGTGCTTGCTCTTGTGCTGGTTGTTCTGATGAAGCTTGTTGTGGTTGTGTTTGGTCTTGAGTTTGCGGTGCTTGTTCTTGTTGTCCTGCATTAGTTGTTGATTGTGTTGATGCATCACTTGATCCGTTTGAACCTTCACCATAGCTCCATGACCAATTTGTACCATCAGATTCAAAGTTATAATTTAAATTATCTTGATTAAAGTTATAGTTATAAGCACCTTCATGTACTGGCTTAGCATTTAATTGTTCAGGGTTGTTTTGTGCTTGTTGAGCTAGTTGTGCTTGATCGATACCTTGTTCAGACGCATCTGCTGAATTTCCTGCTGCGATCCCTGTTACGCCGAGTCCTACTGCTAACGTTGAAGCTAATACTGTTTTTTTCATTATTAATAAATCCTCCTAAGAGATAATACTTTTAAATTTGTGTTTAAATTTGTGTTTTCGATTTTGCAAAATTACTTTTATCAAATTTGCTAATCCCTACTGTAACATCTAGAAAAAGCTTGTGGGTTACAGTGAAGTTAAAAAATATCTAGAATTTTTACGTCCTAATGACATAAAAGTTAAATATTACACTCATCAAAAAACCTTAGAACGCCATCATCATCGTTTTAGGGTTAGTTATATTTTCAATTTTATTGTAATGATGTTGTAATAAAAGCACTTTTTATTCTATTATTGCAAGATTTAGTTCATTAATTAATAAGTCAGCAGTTTTAAATTAAGTATTATTTTTAGTATATTATTTAAATATCTTTTTTAAAATTAACTTTTCTATTAATTTTCTACAATTAATTCTATAACTTTCGAAAATATATGTCTTTCCCTCAATGTAAAAAGGACTAATCCATGTTGTTGCTAACGGATTAGTCCTTTATTTTTAACATGAGCTTTATATGTCACTCACTCTATACATTTATATTCATATTTTAAAATTGCATATTATCTTATTATGCAGTAACCCATTGTGAAGCACCTTCAGATTCATATAAATCCATTGCTGCTTGGTCTTGTACTGATTCTGGTGCTTCCGTTGGTGATACACCTTTATATTCATCTGGTGCTACTGAATCCCATGTACTTTGTAGGAATTGATATTTACCTGCTGCACCTGAAGATGGATTAACTGCTTTTAAGTCGCCACCTGATTCACGTTGCGCGATTTGTTTCAAGTGATCGTTCACGTCTACAGATGAACCACTTGATGCTTCACTTGAACTACCTGTTGATTGTTGTGATGAAG
>NZ_JAESLN010000001.1:42857-115235 GCF_017892645.1 Staphylococcus sp. GDY8P54P
ATCTGCTGAATTTCCTGCTGCAATTCCTGTTACGCCAAGTCCTACTGCTAACGTTGAAGCTAATACTGTTTTTTTCATTATTAATAAATCCTCCCAAGAGATAATACTTTTAAATTTGCTTTTTAAATTTGTGTTTCGTTTTTTGCAAAATTACTTTTATCAAATTTGCTAATCCCTACTGTAACATCTAGAAAAAGCTTGTGGGTTACAGTGAAGTTAAAAAATATCTAGAATTTTTACGCCTCAATTACATTGATCACGTACCTCAATTCCATTCAAAAAACCAACACATCAATCAGGAACTATTATTCTACTTTTACAAATATGTAATGACAATGTAATTAGTGTGAAAATAATATTCACTTTCACCTTAATAAATAATTACTTTTTATGATTTTTAAATATAAGGAAGATTGAATTTATATCTAACTACTGATAATATCTTAATTTGGTTTAATTTTAATAATTTTATTTTAAAATTTACGAAAACTAATAATGTATATTATGTTGGAGGAATTAAATGTTCGACAATATTCTTTATGAAGATAACCATTTATTAATGGTAGAGAAACCTATCAATGTTCCTGTACAAGAAGATAACTCAAGAGATCAAGATTTGTTGTCTATTTTAAAAAATTACATAAAAGTCCAATACAATAAACCAGGAAATGTATATCTTGGTCTCGTACATCGCCTTGATCGGCCTGTTGGAGGCGCAATCGTATTCGCTAAAACATCCAAAGCGGCTTCTAGGTTATCTAATGAACTTAGAAAACAAAAATTATATAGAACATATCTAGCGATTATTCACGGTGTACCTTCAAAAAAAGAAGGTGAACTTCGTGATTATTTATGGAAAGATAGAAATAAAAACATTGTATATGTGGTTAATTCCAAGAAAAAAGAAGCTAAAGAGGCAATTTTGAATTATAAAGTTATCAAAACCATTAATCGTAAAACTTTGGTTCAAATCCAATTAAAAACAGGTCGTTCACATCAGATTAGAGTTCAATTCGCAAATCAAAACTTACCCTTATACGGAGATCAAAAATACGGCCAAAAATTTAATAAACCCGGTCAACAAATCGCACTTTGGGCATATAAACTCAGTGTCAAACATCCAACTAAAGATGAAATTATTTCTGTAACTTCTACTCCAAATAAAGGTGTTTGGAATGACTTTTTATAACTTTATGCTTAAATACACGTAACTTTATCCAATTGTTAAATAAAAAAGCTATGAAAGCTTCTCTACTGAAAGATGCTTTCATAGCTTTTATTAGTATTTTTTGATTTTAATTAAGAATTATAATTCAGATTATGCAGTAACCCATTGTGAAGCGCCAACTTCATTGTAAAGTTTTACAGCTGCAGCATCTTGTACTGATTCTGGTGCTTCTGTTGGAGATACACCTTTATATTGTGCTGGTGCTACTGAATCCCAAGTGCTTTGTAAGAATTGGTATTTACCTGCTGCACCTGAAGATGGGTTAACAGCTTTTAAGTCGCCGCCTGATTCACGTTGCGCGATTGCTTGTAAATGTGAATTAACGTTTACTGAAGAACCACTTGAAGCTTCATTTGAGCTTGATGATTGAGTTGAAGCTTTCGTAGTTGCTTCTTGTTGAGGTTGTTGTGTTTGTTCAGTTTGTGGTGCAGTTTGTTGAGCTGGTTGCTCAGTTTGTACTTGTTGTGGTTGTTCTACAGTTGAAGCGTTAGCGCTTGAACCTTCACCATAACTCCATGACCAAGTTTGTCCATTTGATTCAAAGTTATAGTTTAAACCATTATAATTAAAGTTATAGCTATATGAGCCTTCTTGTACTGGTGATGCATTTAATTGTTCTGGGTTAGATTGTGCTAAGTTTGCTAATTCTGCTTTGTCAATACCTTGTTCAGCCGCGTCAGCTGAATTTCCTGCTGCAAATCCTGTTACACCTAATCCTACTGCTAATGTTGAAGCTAATACTGTTTTTTTCATTTTTGAGTAAATCCTCCTACAAGTTTGTTTTTATATTTTTAAGAATTAATTTTATCTGTGATATTGAAACCAATTGTTATTTTTGAAAAATCCAATGCTGTTTCAACCAATTTCCAGTAAATACTATAACATCCATAAAAACCTTGTAGGTTACAGCGAAATTAAAAAAATCCTGTGCATTTTACATAATAATTACATTAAATCGAATATAAATTCGAAGATAATTTGTAAAAAAACCTATTCCTAAAGTATATAAACTAATTTTCAAACTAATTTTTCTGTAACACAATTGTAATTAGTGTGACAACTATCGTAGTTAGTTTGTTATTTATACATGAAAAAAACCGTTCAATGATTAAAATTGAACGGTCTCAACATATATTTATTATGATAATGCAATTTTAATATGCGCTAAATGATGTTCTTCATGCCAAGCTAATTTAGCAACTTTAGTAGCAACAGATATTTCTCCGCTTCCTCTTAATGTAAATGTACGATTCAAATCATTTTCTGTTAAATGATTACCAATTGCTATAATACGTTCATTTATACCTTCTAACATTTTAATGGAACATTCTATAGGAAGTTGACTATCAACAAGTTTAGCCCACTCATCTTGAATAAAAGGATCTACAGCTGGATTCGTATCTGTTAATGCCAATTTTAAGCGTTGAAACATATTTAATTGAGAATCTGCTATATGATGAACAAGTTGTCGTACATTCCAACTTTTCTCCCGATATTGTTTATTTAACGCTTCTTCATTTAAATGATCTACAGTTTGTCTTAATCTATATGCATACGTCTCAATTTCACTAAGCCATCGTTGGATATCTTTTAGTGTCACATAATCTGGTACTTCTAATTCACCAATTGGAAATCTAACATCCATATTAATCACCTTTTTTATTTATTAAATGTTTAATGGCATTCTTATATTTTCCATTAGTATTGCTATTACCTATTTATTATTAATTAAACTTGCAAACGATTTAATGTCGCAGTGTTGAACGCCTCTCCCATATTCATATCAAAAGTATCTTCTCATAATTACTATAAAATTTTTAAAATTAACGATTTATCATATACATAATTAGTAACTTTTTATGAACTTTCTTAAATTATAATGATACAACTTAATAAAATTTGTAATATTATTGTGAAAGATATAACAAGGGAGTGGAAATATATGCGTAAAGATTCATCTACTAAATCTACATCTCATTTTAAACCATTTTGGTTACTCACAAGCATCACCGTCTTAATCGCTTTGTTGTTATTGCCTACACCAGAAAGTTTACCGCTTATGGCTAAAAGCGCATTAGCAATATTATTATTTGCAGTCATATTATGGGTTACTGAAGCAGTGACTTATCCAGTTTCTGCAGTCATGATTGTTGGACTCATTATTTTATTGATAGGGTTCAGTCCAGTACAAAATTTATCTGAATCACTAGGGCATCCTCAGTCAAATGGTGAAATATTGAAGGGAAATTCACTTTTCGGAACAGGTAATGCTTTAAAACTTGCTTTTAGTGGGTTTTCTACGAGTGCATTAGCTTTAGTTGCGGCTGCTCTTTTTTTAGCAACCGCAATGCAAATCACACAACTTCATAAAAGGCTTGCACTCATTGTACTATCTGTAGCAGGCAATAAGACAAGTCGCATCGTCATAGGTACAATATTAGTAGCAATATTTTTAGCATTCTTCGTTCCATCAGCAACTGCACGAGCAGGTGCTGTGATTCCTATATTATTAGGAATGATTACAGCATTCGGTGTTGCTAAACAAAGTAAATTAGCTGGACTTTTAGTTATCACAGCTGTACAAGCAGTTTCTATTTGGAATATTGGTATAAAAACTGCAGCTGCACAAAACATTGTCGCAATTAACTTTATAAATGATCAATTAAATACTGATATATCATGGGGGCAGTGGTTATTATATGCAGGACCTTGGTCTGTATTGATGTCAATTGCGCTTTATTTTATCATGCTTAAAGTGATGCCTCCTGAAGAAAAAGAACTTTCAGGCGGTAAATCTTTAATTCAACAACAGTTAAAAGCGATGGGGCCCGTAACTTCTAAAGAGTGGCGTCTTATTGGAATATCTATCATTTTATTAATACTTTGGTCTACCGAAAAAATATTACATCCTATTGATTCATCTTCAATCATTTTATTAGCACTGGCTGTCATGCTAACTCCTAAAATTGGCGTCATGTCTTGGAAAGAAGCTGAAAGTCGTATACCTTGGGGAACTATTATTGTTTTTGGCGTTGGTATATCTTTAGGAAATGTACTTTTAAAAACAACAGCTGCGCAATGGTTGAGTGATCAAACGTTTGGCATCATGGGTTTAAATCATTATCCTCTTGTAGTAACCATTGCATTAATTGCACTTTTCAATATTTTAATACATTTAGGTTTTGCAAGTGCAACAAGTTTAGCATCAGCGTTAATTCCTGTATTTATTTCACTAACCACTACCTTGGATTTAGGCAATCAGTCTGTGGGATTTGTGCTTATACAACAATTCGTTATCAGCTTTGGTTTCTTACTACCTGTAAGCTCACCACAATCAATGTTGGCCTATGGCACAGAAACATTTACTGTTAAAGATTTTTTAAAAACAGGGATTCCTATAACGGTTATTGGTTATTTACTTATGATTTTATTTAGCGCCACTTATTGGCATTGGCTCGGTTTAATTTAATGTGAAAATTATCCTTATCCATAACAAAATCGACTTGCTAAAAAACCATTATAATCAATAACAGGCTGTAACAATTAGTGTGTCACAGCCTGTTATTATTTCTGTTATCTTCATAAAGTTACGCTATGATGTTAAAATGCGTTTTGGTTAAGCCATTGACCACCATCCATTGTCATACAAGCACCATTAATGTAATTTGCCTCTTCAGAAAATAAAAACTTAGCTAATCCTGCAATTTCTTCTGGTTGGCCCATGCGTCCTAAAGGCACACTGTCCAATGTTTGTTGACGTGCGTCTTCCGATAAACTAAGTTTTCCAGAGCCTCCTGTATGATCTATAGGGCCTGGCGCAATTGCATTTACGGTAATGCCATACTTTGAACCCCACTCTACAGCGAGCGTTCTGGTCATTGCTAACACACCCGCTTTTGCACTAGCAGAGTGTACAACACCTGGCCCTGAACGCCATGCATAAGTTGCCACCATATTGATAATACGTCCACGATGTCCTTGTTCAATCCATTTTTTTCCAACAGCTTGTGTACAATGCCAAGTTCCATTTAAGACAATATCTACGACAGAATTCCAACCATTAGTTGTTAGTTCTTCAGCAGCACATATAAAGTTACCAGCTGCGTTATTAACCAAACCATCTATTTTACCAAAAGTATTAATGGCTTCATCCACTGTATATTGTACGCGTTCCGTATCACGAACATCCATATCAACACATAAAATTTGTCCTTCTCGGTGTTCAATTTCCTTTTTCGTTGCTTCTAACCGTTCTAACGATCTACCTGTTATAACGACATTTGCACCTTCTTCAGCAAAACGTTTCGCCATTGCTTTTCCCATACCACTACTTCCACCAGTAACCATTATCACTTTATCTTTCATATAGAGTCTCCTTTATCAATTAAATTAGTAAGCGCTTACATTTTATAAATCAGTATAACAAAGTTTTGCCAATTTTTCTCATTAAAAGATAACTCTCAATTATTGAGAAACATCATTTTATATCCATGTTTCATATGAAACATTTTGCTTATTTAATCGTTATGTATTTAATAAGTGGTTGATAAAACCAATTGCTTAAATACAAATTCACACGTCTAAATTTTTACTTCTATACCCTTTATAATTAATTAAGACATATATAATTGAAATTTATAGATACTATAATGTAATATTACTATGTAGCAGTTATTGTCACTTATTTTAATGATTTATACTTGAAATATAGGGTAAATTATTATAAGTATGGTCACATATTCCAAATAGGAATGTGTTATATGATTAATATGTATTTTCACATGTGTGAATCGCGTAATATAATAGTAAATAAAGACATAAGATGAGTGACAATGTATGACAATTTGTTACTGATGTTATTAAGAATGAAAGGTGAGGAACTATGGCTAAAACTGAGTCAAAAGACGTCATTCTTATTGGCGCCGGTGTATTAAGTACTACTTTTGGTTCTATGCTTAATGAACTTGAACCAAATTGGAACATTAAATTATACGAACGTTTAGATCGTCCTGGTGACGAAAGCTCAAACGAACGTCATAACGCAGGTACAGGACATGCTGCACTTTGTGAATTGAACTATACAGTGCAACAACCTGATGGTTCAATTGATATTGAAAAAGCAAAAGAGATTAATGAGCAGTTTGAAATCTCTAAACAATTCTGGGGCTATTTAGTTAAAAATAACTATATCGAAAACCCTAGAGAATTCATTCATCCTTTACCACACATTAGTTTCGTAAGAGGTAAAAATAACGTTAAGTTTTTAAAAGACCGTTATGAAGCAATGAAAAACTTCCCTATGTTCGATAATATCGAATATACTGAAGATATCGAAGAGATGAGAAAATGGATTCCATTAATGATGCAAGGTCATAGCGCAAACGACATTATGGCTGCCAGCAAAATTAATGAAGGTACTGACGTAAACTTTGGTGAATTAACTCGTAAAATGGCGAGAAACCTTGAAAAAAGCCCACAAGTAGAAGTTCAATACCATCATGAAGTACTTGATTTCAATCAACGTAACGATGGTAAATGGGAAGTTCAAATCCGCAATGTAAATACTGGTGAAACACAAACACAATTAGCTGATTATGTATTTATCGGTGCTGGCGGTGCTGCTATTCCATTACTACAAAAAACAGGCATCCCTGAAAGTAAACATTTAGGTGGATTCCCTATTACAGGCCAATTCTTAACATGTACAAATCCAAATGTGATTGAAGAACATGATGCCAAAGTGTATGGTAAAGAACCACCAGGCACACCACCAATGACTGTGCCACATTTAGACACACGTTTCATTAATGGTCAAAAAACATTATTATTTGGACCGTTTGCAAGTATTGGTCCTAAATTCTTAAAATATGGTTCAAACTTAGATTTATTTAAATCTGTTAAACCAAGTAACATCACAACATTATTATCAGCGGCAGCGAAAAACTTACCGCTACTTAAATATTCATTTGACCAAATTTTAATGACAAAAGAAGGTTGCATGAACCACTTACGTACTTTCTATCCAGAAGCACGCGATGAAGATTGGCAATTATATACTGCCGGCAAACGTGTTCAAGTGATTAAAGATACTGAAGAATATGGTAAAGGCTTCATCCAATTCGGAACAGAAGTTGTAAACTCAGAAGACCATTCTGTCATTGCATTACTTGGTGAATCACCAGGAGCATCAACTTCTGTATCTGTAGCATTAGAAGTATTAGAGAAAAACTTCTCTGAATACAAAAATGATTGGGAACCTAAAATCCAAAAAATGATTCCTTCTTATGGCAAATCATTAATTGAAGATGTTGATTTAATGAGAAAAACACGTCAACAAACTTCAAAAGATCTTGAATTAAATTATTACGAATAAATTTTTGATTGCTTAAGTGTAAAAACTAAAATGAACTGAGATTAAGATTGTGTGAAACACCTATTTATGAACCTACAACCGTATATTATTTTCTGCTCGCATCTTAAGAGATGTGTCTCGATAGATTTTATCGTTACTGAATGCCTGTTGGTTCCTTAATCTTTGTTGTTCATTGGTATTTTTAAAGATACTTTGTTATCAATGATTCACTTAAAGGAGCGAAATGTATGAAAAAATTATTAGTAGTTGTGGCTATAGGCGCATTAGCATTTGTAGGCCTTAAACGTTACCAACAACATGTAAACAAAGCACCAAACATTGAATATTAATAAATGACAAAAGCCATCATAGGTAAGTCTTACCTATGATGGCTTTTTGTTTTTATTATATAACACGCAAGTATAAAGCGGTGATTATCCTGAGATATTTATACTTATATCTCTTTGTATAAACTGTTGTCTTAATGGCTGCACTATATCTCCATTTACTCAACCCACTCATGTTCATCGTATAATAGCATTATTATATTTCCTTTTTGTATTATCTAATGATTCAATTCGTCCTTCGATTTTTTTATCGTTATTCGATAAAAAAGTATTGATTATCGATATATTTAAGTTATAATGAAATTAATCAATTAAAAGGAGCGTCAATATGTCTACAATTAAAAGCAAACGTTTTAATATTTTAATCAAAACACTAACTATTTTAGCAACCATCGCTTTAGTTTTAACTTCTCTTAGTATATTACCAATTATTATCGCAATTATAGCATTGTTAATCATTCCTTCTTCATTTATTAACACCCAATTAGACAAAGCCAATAAACCTTTTTGGGTTGATTCATTAGGACTAAAATCACATGATATTACCAAGCATGATCTAAATAGTATTACTTTTCCTAAACCGTCTGTTATATTAATACTATTATTAATAATTGTATTAATTGCAATTTATATTCTGGTTATTGCCTATGTCAGAAAATGGCTTAAAAATGTTAGCAAAGGGCAAATTTTTACAAATAAAAACGCAAGCATCATAATTTTAATTTCTTACTGCTTTATTGGATTGGGTGTATTTGAAGCATTTTTTGAATTGGCAAATAATTTTATGATTTATAATTTTTTAGGACAAAATGCTAAATTGTATGCACTAATGGACAAAGATATCGAAACCTTTGCAGATTTCTTTTTTAATTTTAATTTCACACTTATTTTAGCGGGTATCGTTATTTGGATTATAGGAAATGTTTTTAAATATGGTGCATTCTTACAAGATGAGTTTGATTATACCGTTTAGGAGATTATATAAATGATTGTAGTTAGATTAGATCGAATATTAGCAGACAGAAAAATGAAACTCAGTGAATTAGCTAATGAAATTGATATTACTGTAGCAAATTTATCAAATTTGAAAACAGGCAAAGCAAAGGCGATACGTTTTTCAACATTAGATGCCATATGTAAAGCACTTGATTGTCAGCCTGCAGATATTATAGAATACACAGAATCTGAAGATTAAATCTTCATCTTTACTAATAACTTTTCTAGTTCAAAACGCTACATTAAAATTCATAGACTAGCTTATATTTATCATAGCTATACTTTTGCCTTAACTCCTGCTTAGTGGTTAGGCTCACGCTTGTGTTAGCTCAGACTAACCGGATGTCTAAAACTTTATTTAAATAGAAAACAGGAGTGGAACAAAGTAATACGTAAGTTCCACTCCCGTTTTTTGTATGTTTTAATATGTTTTAATATTCAAACCTCTATAGCGATTGAGTGCGCCACAGAATTCTTGTTTTCTCGGCAATGCAAGATTACCAGGGTGTCCTTGATGCGGTGAAATAATATCTAACCCTTTATCACTAATTAAATTAAAAATTTTATCAGCTGCTTGTGATATCGTATCTTGTTCATTTAACAAATGACTTTGATAATAATCTATCATGGTAGCTATACAGTTCGTTTGGCTAGCATCAACAAGTTGTTCTAATCCCGAAATATTTATTCGTTCTTTACCGTATAAAATTGTCTGCATGCCTTTTACTTTAAAACGTTGATCTTTGCCTTTATGTGAAAAACTAGATTTCAATGGTATTCTTTGCGAAATTTTTCCAAAGTGGCATTGTGATGCTTCATCTTTCAAGTGACTATCTTCACTAGCAATTGCTTTCGCTTTATGAGTGACGTCTTTTAATACATATTCATCCATCATTAATACTTGATCAGCCACTTCAAAGTAATCGCCAGAACCTCCTACGATGAGAATTGTTGAAACATGATAATCTTGGTATAAAGACTTTACTTTCATAGCAAAAGGTGTGATTGGTTCTTTTTCGGGTGCGATTAATTTTTGCATTCTCCCGTCTCTAATCATAAAATTTGTTGCAGATGTATCTTCATCTATTAATAATAACGACGTTTGAGATTCTAAGGCTTCCATAACATTTGCTGCTTGTGATGTACTACCGCTCGCATTTTCAGTAGAAAATTGAGTAGTATCTTTTTTACCTGGTAAATTATTTATAAATGGTTCAATATTTACTTTTTCGATACTTCTTCCATCTTCCGCACGGATTTTCATCGCATCTTCACAGGTAATAATAAGTTCACGTCCATCACCTGGAATATGGTGATATACACCACGCTCTAAAGCTTCTAGTAGTGTTGATTTACCGTGGAATCCACCACCAACAATGAGCGTAATCCCCTTCGGAATACCCATACCACTAACTGTCTTTCCACTAGGTAAATTCAATTGAATTTCAAATTCCTGTGGACTTTGGAATGTTACAGCACCAGCTAAAGGCATATCAGACACACCACTTTTTCTTGGCAATATAGAACCATTCGCAACAAATGCAACTAAATTTTGTCGTGACAGTGCCTCGCGTATAAATACCTGATCTATCATCGTAGTCACTTGATCATTTAATGCAGTTCTATTGATATGTTTATACATTAATGATTTTTCTACTATTTCAGGTAATAAATCTATAAAAATATGATGAGCAACTTTTCCTAAAATTTTTCTTCCTGCTGCTGGTAAACCTACCTCAAAGCGAACCTCAATTTCACTTTGATTAATCACTACAGAAGTACGTTGTAATATTTCTTGGCCACAGCGATCTATAAAAATATCAGGTCTCTTTTTAGAGGTTTTATCAGCTTTAAGTACATCACTAATACGCTTACTAAATGACCTTGCTAAAAAATCAGATACAGCAATCTTTTTATCTTCTGAATCTAATAATTCATCTGGTATATTGGCAATATGACGCTGCATTTTAGCACGCACTTTAGATGGTGGTGCGTAAGGATCTGCTTGTATATGATCTATAATTAAGTGAAATTTATCAAAAGCATATTCACCTTTAAGTCGTTTATATGCACCATATTTTTGTCCGTCTAATGATTTTAATAACTTCCCGAATTCCAATGTATTTTTCAAACGGAACACTCCTTCAAAATAGGTTAATACTCTTTTATTTCATACCCAAACTCCCGAACCTGTGAAACTCACTCTAATAATAAATGTTAGTTTCCTGATAAAAAGACCAAATTCCAACGAAAAGAGCCCACACAAAGTTAGTTTTTAATCACTACTTTTTGTGGGCATTTTTAAAAATTTAATTATTCAAATTTTAACTTAAATTGAAATTGGATATGCTTGTCGTTTAATTGGTACATTTCATTTAATTCTGGTCCACAACTATTAGATCCTATACCACTTTGACCATAATCGATATATATATAAGTCTCTTCTTCTACTAATTGATCTTTATGCATCGTATGTGTAAGTTGTTCTAATGAGTAATGTGTCGCATTAAAACTGAATGGTTGATCACTGGTTACTGTAATTTGATGCTCATCATTAGAAACCTTCGCATATGTTGTCCCACTATGGCTACCTGATTCTTGTGGCTTGATATGATTACTACCATTTTGTGTAACTGTTGTATCGAAGTAGTCTAAATACGTTGCTACACCTTTATCAGAATAACTACTGAATGGGCCATTGCCATAGTATTTCACCGCTTCAAATGTATGTGGTAATGTTATCTCTAAGCCAAATCTAGGCAGAAATGGTCCTGCAATATCTTTCTCCAAATCATATGTTACATCTATTGAACCATCGCTTTGAACAGTCCACGTTATTTCTCCCTGTAAAATAGGAGGAACCACATCATGGACAATTATTATTTCGAATTTAATACTGACTGCATTGTTAATTTCTTCAACTTTATAATTTTGTACACGTGTATAAGCTTCTGCATAACCCATATATTCCCAATCTTTTCTAACATTAATATCATTATCTGTAGGTGCACGCCAAATCTTATTTTCTGTAGGATGATTGACTATGGTATTGCCCTCGTAAACAACAGAAATCAAACTACCATTTTCTTTATTAAAGGTATAAGCATAACCGTTTGCTAACACTATTAGAGAATGACTATTTTCTTTATAACTGACTGGACCTTCCTGTACGTCTAATTCGTGTTGGTTAGTAGATTGACGTTGATAGACGATTTGATCTTGTCCTAATTCAAAATTAATGTGACGTAAAGGCTCTTCATTTTTCAATTTATAGCGTAATAGTATATCGCTTAATTCAGCTATTTTAATATGATTGCTTAAATCTATATCTTGTGTACTATGTGGTTCAAAATTATCAACCGTAATATCAAACGATGTTTTATCACCGTTTAAAAATGTTGCTGTCGCTTCGATAGTTAAATAATTTTCTACATGACTAAAATCTAGTTGATTACGTAATTTTAATATACCGTTCGCTTCTTCTATTACTCTAACAGGTCTGTGTTCATGTTTAAATTCATAGTAACCTTCATGTGGTGTACGATCAGGGAAAACGATGCCATCCACACAGAAATTCCCATCATGAAGTTCTTCTCCAAAGTCCCCGCCATATCTAAAAATAGGCTTACCATTTTGTTGACCAACTTGAATACCATGATCACACCATTCCCATACAAAACCACCAATAAAACTATCATATTGTTCCACTAGCATTTGATATGCATGTAAATCACCTGGTGAATTTCCCATAGCATGTGCATATTCACAAAGTATAAATGGTTTATCTAAATCAGGGTCTGTAAGATACTTTTGTTCAACTTCTTCTGGTGATGCATACATTCTACTAATCATTTCCACATTGGATAAATCATATGATTTTGATTTATCTCTATGGAATGTTCCCTCATAATGAATAGGACGTGTGTCATCTAATGTTTTTACTCGTGACATAGCTATTACCATATTCACACCAAATCCTGACTCGTTTCCCATAGACCAGGAAACAATAGAGCTGTAATTTTTAAATGGAATGATGGACGCTTCAATACGTTCTACAATTGGTTTTTCATATTGCGGATTATCTGTAATAAGATTAAAATAATCTGTATTTTCTTCGCCATAAAGCCTCACTACACCATGCGTTTCTAAATCTGCTTCACTCATTACATAAAATCCATATTGATCAGCAAGTTCATAAAACAAAGGCGACTTAGGATAATGTGCTGTACGAATAGCGTTAAAGTTACCTTGCTTCATTAGTGTTAAATCTTTCATAAATTGTGCTTCACTCATTACATATCCTGTTTGAGGATCGCTATCATGATAATTGGTTCCACGAAATTTAATTGATTGACCATTGATATAAAACTGATTATCTTGTATTTGTATTTCTCTAATTCCTATTTTTTGAGTAATTACCTCTGATTTCGTAGTAAGCGTAATAGTATAAAGTGTTGGTTTTTCTGTTGACCACAATTGTGGTGTTTCAATTATAAAACGATGGCGGTTTGAAATTTCCGCTTCCTGCAACAACGCACCATCAGGACCATATAATCGTGTCTGTACACTATCCAATCCCTGTTTATCTTCTAATTTTACGTCGACTATCCCTTGGTTTTGCAATTCATTAACACGCGTTTCAATTCTAAAATCATTAATTCGTGATTTCGCACGTTTTAAAATGTAAACATCTCTGAAAATACCTGAATGGCGAAACATGTCTTGATCTTCAAAATAGGTACCATCCGAATATTTTAAAACAAGTACTTGAATCGTATTAGTTCCTGAATGTACATAGCTGGTGATATCAAATTCAGAAATTGAATGTGATATCTGACTATAACCAACAAATTGATCATTAATCCATAGATAAAATGCACTATCGACACCTTCAAAATTCAAATGATAATCACTTTTTTCGTCGTATTCAGTCACTTCAAATGAACGGATATAACGTCCACAGGGATTAGATTTGGGTGCATACGGTGGATCAAATGGAATTGGATATTGTGTGTTTAAATATTGTATTTGGTCATATCCATGTATATTCCAAACTGATGGTACTGGAATAATCTGTGACTTATCTATTTCAAGACTACTTGAGTAATCTTCTATTGAATTAAAATATTTAAAATACCAGTTTCCATTTAATAATGTGACATTATTAGTCTGATATCGCGTTTCTAGGCGGTAAGCAGACTCCTTTAGTTGATAAGGAATATAAAATGCACGTCGTGGCAAAGTGTTTACATGTTGAATATCTATATTTTCGTGAAATTGTTGCTCTAACATAAAAAGTTCCCCCTTATTTACTCATACGTTCTCTATGCTCTTTTTGACGTTTGTATTGTAGAGTTTTTTCAATATCTGTTAAAAAATCACCTTTTAAATGGAAGGCTTTATGATATAAAAATGCAGCTAAGATGACGAAAATAATTGGCAACACAATAATAAGTATGCGTAATCCATTGATGGTTAGTGCTGTTTGTTCTTCATTGGGTGTGTAGCCAAATATTGATAAACCTACACCTACAATTAATGCAGCTACTGCTTGTGAAGTTTTCGTTAAAAATGTGTTTGTAGAAGTAATGACGCTTTCGTTACGTTGGCCAAATTTCACTTCTCCGTAATCAATAACATCTGCCAAAGATACTGTTGTAATACCAATCATAAATCCAGAACCAATGCGTAATAACCCTGCTCCCACAATAACGGTAATAACACTTTGTGGTACGATAAAACCTGAAATCAAAATAAATAGTAAGCCTATGATTATAAGTGATATTGCTGTATTAAAAGCCTTTGTTCTACCTACCCACTTGATAAAACGTGGCAAAGTAAGTAAACCAATCATCTCGCAAAGAATCATTGCATTAAAAATAGCAAATAAATGTTCTGCATTAACTACATATTTAAAGTAATAAATGATTGAGCCATTCAGCGTTTGTAAGCAAAGGTTAAAGGTAAGTAATACTCCCATAATTGCTAAGAGCTCTTTATTTTTAAATAAAATTCTACCAATATCTTTAAATTGTACTTTAATGCCTGTTTGTTGTTCCATTTCTTTATCTTCAGGTACTTTCCATACAGTGACACCTATTGTAAAAATAAAAACCATACTGCAAATAACCGCAAAAACAAAAATACCTACTGAATCACTACCTTTACCAAAAATATCCCCTAGTTTATGTATAAAAAATAAACCAAATGTACCTACTGTAAAGGCAGCTAAACTTGCAAAAAATCTCGGTATTACTGATACTTCTTCACGTTCTCTTGGATTATGTGTTAAATTTGGAAGCCAAGACCAATACGGAATATCCATCATCGTATAAGTCATACCCCAAGCAATGTAGATAATCGATACATAGATATACATTGCCGTTTGTGGTAAATCTAAATTTGTGAATAATAAAATCGTTACAATTGCATTTATGATTGTCCCAATCACTAACCAAGTTTTAAATTTACCAAAGTTATTTCTTGTATTATCAACGATGACACCCATGATAGGATCATTAATCGCATCCCAAATTCGTGCAACAAATAACATTACACCGACAAACGCTGGACTCAAACCAACAATATCAGTAATGTAAAACATCAAAAATACGCCAACAATATTAAATATGGCATCCTTTCCAATAGCACCAAATCCAAATGAAAATTTTTGTATACCGGTCAAATGTCTGTCCATTTTCTTCACCTCTGAATTTATACAATTTAAAACGCTTTCATAATTGTTACTACTATTTTATCAACAGCGTATACCAACTATGAATAGCATAATGATGATGATATATGGCAAAATGTTGCATTTCATAATTAAATTGTGTTTATATAAATTAAAGATTATTTATTTTAAGAGGTATGTTGGATGCAAATATTATGGAAAAAATTTCAAAAAAAGCATATTGATGCTAATTTAATAGAATGTGGTATTGAAATTGGTGTACCAAATGTTGGCTATAAATATACAGTAATAAGGGACGCTGTTTTGCATATTGTGACGAATGGAGAGGGCGTATTTATATATAATGGTAAAACACATACTTTAAAAGAAGGTGACATGTTTTTATTAGAGAAAGGGATGGATGTAGAATATAAACCTTCTTTTTCTAACCCATGGACGTATTACTGGATTGGCATAAGCGGAAAACAGATTTTAGATTACTTACAACGTTGCTACATTGTAGATCAACATGTTATTACAAATAAAGAAACATCTAGCATAAGACACATTATTCAACAAATATGCGACTTTTCTAAATCTATTGAAACAAATAATTCCAAAGATATTTTAATTATGCAGCACTTATATAGTTTAGTTTATCAATTACAAGAACAATTTCCTAAAGCATTTTCTGTTAATGTTGATATCATTAATGTAGATATTCAAAGAGCTGTTGCTTACATCAACTCAAACTATCAAAAAGACATTATGATTGTAGATGTAGCAAATCACGTCAATGTGACACGAAGTCATCTATTTAGACTATTCAAGAAAAACTTAAATTGTTCTCCAAAAGCATATTTAACTTATATCCGAATGTATCATGCTTTTCAATTATTAATCCATAGTAATACTTTAATAAATGAAATAGCACTTCAAGTTGGTTATAAAGACCCGCTTCTATTTTCTAAAACTTTTACAAAACATTTTAAAGTTAGCGCTACTGAATATCGTAACCAATTTTCTAACAGATAAATCTTAGCTCAACCACAAAAATGATCACTTTAACACATTCATTTCAACAGAAAAGCACAGCCACATATCGATGAAATAACTGATCACATATTTTTATTCCACGTTTTATAAATTCAACCATTACCTATTAAAAAAGCTCTAAAACGATTCATTAAAAATCGTTTTAGAGCGATGGTGTATTATATTTTATAAACTTCTGTTTTAAAAATTTAAGACGGAACTTCTGTACGTTTTGTACTGTGTTTTCTAATTATAGCTGCAATCAGTGCAGAAATAGCACCAAAAATCATGAATCCGATAAACATCCACATCGTTGTATCTAATTGAATGCTGCCATGTAAATATAAAATTTCTCTTAATGAGTTTGCATAATGTGCAAATGGATTCCAATCGACAATATATTTTTGATAAAAATCAGGCAACATTTGTTTTGGCAATGTTACTAATTGCATGCTGAAAAACATTAATAAGAAAAAGATTGGAACAGACTTCAAGCCTAACCAAGTCATCGTACCGAGAATAAGTCCGACAAATCCCATGATTGCTAATGCGATAAATGTAGCAGTTGTATTAGGCGCATTGAAATTAAAGTCTAATACTAGTTTCATAAAATACACATACGTGAAAGCTCCTACAAATGCTGTAACAATTGTCATGGCAATTTGTCCTAATGATGCAATAATACGATGTTGTATCGCTATGTTATTACTTGTTCTAAATGCAAAGAATAGTAATACAGAAATAATAATAGAACCCATCCAAACAGGCATAAACATTAAGAATGGACCATTGCCACCTGCTTGATGACTACCGATTTTATTTACTTTTTCACTATCCACTTTAACTGGGTGCGTTAAACTTTGAATATCTGATGCTTTTAAATCAATGTTTTGTTTCTCTAAAATATCTAAGCTTTGTTTAGTAATTTGTTGGTTCATGTTATCACCCATGCCTTTTAAAACTTGGGAAGACATTTGTGAAACTTGCGCACCTGCACCATCATTAATAAATGTTTTAAAGCTTGCTTTTTGAGGTTTTATTTGTTGATTCTCGCCAGATTGTGACATTTTTTCTTGCATCATTTTAGCTTGTGCTGCTGGTATTTCTCCAGATTGAACTTTATCTTGCATTTCTTCTTTTTTAGAATCCATCACAACTTTTTGTGTTTTGCTTAAAGCATTTTTTGAAAAATCTTTTTCTATAACAGCTGCTCCAAAATATTTTTGTTCTTGCATCCCTTGTTTTAAATCTTTTTCATTATCAACTTGAATCCATTTTATTTTATTTGAATTACTATCTAGCAATTTATCTTCTAAATTTTTACCTATATTAATATTTTTACCTTGCATATCAACACCTTTATCGTTGTTAACAATTGCAATTGGAATATCTTTGGGTTTAGGGTTAAATGCTGGATAAAAAGCGACTGAAAATATTACAAATATTAGAATAGCTGCAATCGGTGCAAGCCATAATAATTTATTTTTAAAAATATTCATTTTTAATTCCCTCCTATTTAACGAACACAGTGTTCAATATTTATCACATTGTCTATTATAATAATTAGTAAGTAATATACAATATGCAATTATGTTCAAGACGTTCTTTAATGAACACTTTTAAGATAAATGTCTATTAAATAAAAAGGAGATTCAATATATGGCTGAAGACAGACGTGTTAGAAAAACACAAAATGCTATTAAACATGCATTTATACAATTATTAAATGAAAAAGACCTAGATAAAATAACGATTAGTGATATTACACACAAAGCTGATATTAATCGCGGTACTTTTTATCTCCATTATGAAGATAAATATATGCTATTAAATAAAATGGAAAATGGTTATATTGAAGACTTGTCTAATACATTAAGCACAAAAGATAAATTTTATGTAGGCATGGATGCAGAAGCATTTGCTCGTATTTTTACTGAAGAAAAATTAAAAAAAATCATCCTCCATATCGATACAAACTTTGAATTCTATAAAACCATATTTATGTTAGAAAGAAGAAGCCAATTAGAAACAAAAATAAATCAAGTCATGTATGAAAATATGAAAAAACATTTAGTTACAAAAGATACGGTTGATGGCATCCCGCTAGACTATTTTCACAGTTATGTAGCAGGTGCATCTATTTCTTTCATTAAATATTGGGTGAAAGATAATCGGAAAATTGATCCACAAACTTTAGTAGAAAGTTTATTTAAAATTGTATTTTATGGACCGCTGCGTTTAATGGCAAAAGAACAATATAATATAAGCGAACAATAATACCTTTAATCTTGCAGTGTGGACAAGAATAACATTTTTCTATCAGTGTAATGTCCACTACTGCAAAATGAGTTGAATGTCTATATTTCACAATATCAAGCAAAAACATCAGCTCAAAAGTAAGAAATATATTCAATCCAACTCTTTTTTCATGTTTCTTTTTGTCGTTGCATGTTAACACATGATTATTGAACGCTCTTCTATATGTAATAATGGCATTATTGTATCCAACCCCATGCTTCTCTTAAAGTCAACAAATATTTACTACTTTCACTTATTCCCTTCTAAAATCCAACAAATTTATATCATTTTCTTATTTTTAACGATATTCTCTTCTATAACATATTAGATAATGCTAATATGTTATATATTAAGTTTTACTAATATGAGGTGTTCAAAATGAATAGTAATGATTTTACATTACAGGCACGTTTTTTACGTGGGCTTTCTAATAAAGTTAGATTAACTATTTTAGAATTATTAAAGGTCTCCGAAATGACTGTTAACGAAATTGTTTCAAGCTCAAAAATGAGCCAATCTAGTATTTCTCAACACTTATCTTGTCTAAAAGAATGTGGCTTAGTGACTGCTAGACAAGACGGTAAATATATTTATTATCAAATTAAAAATCCATATATTTTAGAATTATTGAGTTTGGTAGATCATATTGTAGAAGAAACAAAAGATGATATTATCACTTGTAAATACCATAATAACTTAAGAATGGATGATGCTGATGAATAAATCATCTGATGTTTGTTGCACTAACACTTGTCAAAATGCGAACAATGAAAAAGTGTCAAAAGATATAAAAAACGCTACTGACACATTACAGAAAGTTACTTTTCAAGTTAATGGTATCGATTGTAGTTCTTGTGCCACAACGATAGAAAAAGCACTCATACCCTTAGATGCTGTTTACAATCCAAAAGTTAACTTCGCTACTGGTAAATTAACAGCCGAAGTGAGTACTGCAAATACGACAAACCAAATTATAAAAACTGTGGAAAAACTAGGTTATGATATTCAAAACACTCAACCACAATCAACACAAAACACAATATTTATGATTAAAGGCATGGACTGTGGAAATTGTGCTAAAACCGTTGAAAAACATGTTTTGAACCTTCCCTATGTAAAAGATGCACAAGTTAACTTTTCTACAGGTAAACTTCAAGCCAATATCGATGGCCAAAATGAAAAAAATATTATAAAAGAAGTCGCTAAGATTGGCTATACTGCCACTTTACAAAACAATAAAAAAAATGATGAGCAGAAATTAAGATTATTTACTAAACCAATCATTTCTGCCATATTCATAATACTCGGGCTATTAATGTCAATAACATCTCTACCAATTGGATTTTCTTACATTTTATATACAATTGCCATATTGGTTAGCGGCATGAAAGTATTTAAAAGTGCGTTTTATTCATTAAAATCCAAAAGTTTGGATATGAACGTCTTAATGACAGTTGCAGTTATTGGCGCTATGCTGATCGGCGAGTTTTTCGAAGGTGCTATTGTTATTTTCCTATTCACCATTGGTACTTTGTTACAAACAATTTCGATAGACAAAACAAGAAATTCCATTCAATCACTTATGGAATTAACGCCCAAAACAGCCAACTTATATACTAAAGAAGGTATTATATCTAAAGATTTACATGAGATTCACGTTGGCGATATTATTCTTGTAAAGCCTGGAGAACGCATACCATTAGACGGCACTATTACTGAGGGAACGTCTAGCTTAAACCAATCACCTATTACCGGAGAATCTATACCTGTTGATAAAACAACGAATGATGACGTTTATGCTGGTTCTATTAATGAAAATGGTACATTGAAAATCAAAGTTACTACATTAGTAGCAGATACTACACTTTCAAAAATCATTAATATGGTAGAAGCAGCACAAGAAAACAAAGCACCTGCACAAGCATTTATAGACAAGTTTTCAGAAATTTATACACCTGTTGCTTTTGTATTAGCACTATTAGTAATGGCCATACCACCTATGCTTACATTAGGTTCCTGGGGTGAATGGTTCTATAAAGGACTAGAATTACTTGTTATCGCTTGTCCATGTGCGTTGGTCATTTCAACGCCTGTTGCTATAGTGACAGCGATTGGCAATGCGGCAAAAAATGGTGTACTTATTAAAGGTGGTAATTACTTAGAAGCATTAGGTTCTTTAAATGCATTAGCATTTGATAAAACAGGTACACTCACTGAAGGAAAACCTAAGGTAACAGCTGTTAAACATATGGAAAGTGATGAACAAACACTATTACAGCTTGCACTTAGCTTGGAAGCTTATTCAACACATCCTATAAGTAAAGCTATTGTAGAACACACCACTAAATTAAATATTTCCCCCAAACACGTTAGTGATTTTGAAAATATAACTGGTAAAGGCATCAAAGGTAAAATAGATAATCAAATCGTTTATGCAGGAAATCAAAGTTTGATTGAGTCCATTAAACCCAAAATAAAATCACATGCATCACTGTTTAGTCATTATGAAAAACAAGGTTACACAATCATTATCATATCCTCAACGACAACATTATATGGTTTGATCACGATTGAAGATCCATTAAGAGAAAATATAAAATCAACTATTCATCAGTTGCAGAAATACAACATTAAAAATACAGTTATGTTAACTGGCGATAATCAAGAGACCGCCAACAAAATTGCAAATCTTGCAGGTATTCGTGAAACTTATGCAAAATTAATGCCTAAAGATAAATTATCAGCAATTGAAGATTTACAAAAACGTGGTTATCGTGTTGGTATGATTGGTGATGGTATCAATGATGCACCTGCACTTGCCCAAAGTGATGTAGGAATTGCAATGGGAGGCGTCGGATCTGATACTGCAATGCAAACAGCAAATATTGTTTTGATGTCAGATAACTTACAGCAACTTCCAAAATCTATCTCTATTAGTAAAAAAGCCAAAACAATTATCAAGCAAAATATTTACTTCTCAGTGATTATTAAACTGATTGCTTTCATATTAGTATTTCCTGGGTTATTAACTTTATGGTTAGCTGTCCTCAGCGATACTGGCGCTGCTATCCTAGTTATTTTAAATTCATTGAGATTATTAAATTTAAAAAAAGATAAACAATAAGCGAGCACAGTTCAAGTGCTCGCTTTTTATAATTTTTATATTTATATAAACTTTTTTACTACTAAAATAAAATTTCATAATAAGATTAAATAATAAATTTTGACTATTCAATACTTTCTCCACTATATTTAATATGTAAGCATTCGAAATCATATAATTAAGGGAATGTTTTATTATGAAAATTACTAAAATATTAAATAATAACGTTGTGCTATCTAAAATTAATGGGAATGAGCGCATCGTAATGGGAAATGGCTTAGCATTTGGTAAGAAAAACGGCCAACAATTAGAGCGTGCCAAAATTGAAAAAGTATTTCGCTTAACAAGTGAAGAGCAAGAACGCATGTTGACTTTATTAGATGAAATCAATCAAGATGTCCTTTTAGTTACCGAACAAATTATTAAAGAAGCTAATAAGCTTTATGATTCACCTATTTCTGAATCAATATATATTGCATTAACTGACCATATAAATTATGCCATCGAACGCACACATGATGGTTTTGATATCAAAAATCCGTTACTTTATGAAATACGCACGCTTTACCCCAAAGAATATGAAGTAGCTCTTGATGGATTACGCAAGATTAATCGATATTTCAATGTTACGTTGCCAAAAGATGAAATTGGATTTATTGCCATGCATATTGTGAATGCTAGTTTAGATGAAAATATTGCAAATATTTATGAAATCACTAAAATTACTAAAAACATTGTTGATATTGTCCGTTATCATTTCAATCTATCTATCAATGAAGATGAACTCAATTATTCTAGATTTATGACACACCTTAAATTTTTTAGCCAAAGGCTAATTAATCAACAGTCTTTAAATGAAGTTACAGATGAAACTTTGCTTGATGTTTTAAGACAAAAGTATGCTAAATCTGATGTTTGTGTAGATAAAATAGCAGATTTTTTATTCAAACATTATAATCATAAAATATCTAACGATGAACGTGTTTATTTAATCTTGCATATTGCAAGACTACTAAAATAGTAAATGTAAGCGTTGACATTTATTTCTATAGAGACTATACTGTGTTTAAACTTATATATTGTTACTTTAGACGTTGTTATCAACGTTTGGGGTTGTAACTTTAAGTAGGCAAAACCCAGAGTAATGCATTACGAACCTTAATCTAGGGGCGTATGTGTATTATTCTGGGTTTTTTTGTTTTTTAGCTTATTACTTGTTTTCAAACTGCTTTAAATTCATTGAGTGGCCACTCAATATAACATTCAAAAAAACATGAAATAGCTATAAAACTGATTAAAAATTGAGGTGAATGAACCAATGAAATATGAAAAATTAGCACAAGAAATTGTTGAAAAAGTTGGTGGTGAAGAAAACATCAATTCGCTTACACATTGTATTACACGTTTACGTTTCAAACTAAAAGATGAGCACAAAGCCGATACAGAATTTTTAAAAAATCATGATGAAATTGTAACAGTTATGCAATCTAGTGGACAATACCAGGTAGTGATAGGTAACCATGTTCCTGATGTTTACGAGGCAATTACTAAAGTGACTCATCTAGATTCAGCTAGTGCTGGTCAAGCACAAGAGAGAAAGTCGGGTAGCATATTAAATCAATTTATTGATTTGATCTCAGGTATCTTCCAACCTATTCTTGGTATCCTTGCAGCTGCCGGGATGATTAAAGGCTTTGCCGCGTTATTTTTAGCACTTGGATGGTTAACAGAATCATCTGGAACATATCAAATATTATTCGCTTTAGGTGACGCGTTATTCTATTTCTTCCCAGTATTTTTAGGTTTTACTGCTGCCAAAAAATTTGGTTCCAATCATTTTATTGGCATGGCTATCGGGGCAGCAATTGTGTATCCAACTTTAGTTTCTGCAATGGAGTTTGGAGCAAAAGGCGCGCATACACTTTTCGACGGAACAATTTTTGAAGTCGAATCAAATTTATCTTTTTTAGGAATTCCAGTAATTTCTATGAACTATACATCTAGTGTTATCCCTATTATAGTAGCTATTTATTTTGCAAGTATTTTGGAAAGGAAATTAAAACGTATTATACCTGATGTTATTAAAACATTCTTTGTCCCATTTTTCACCTTGCTAATCATTGTTCCGTTAACATTTATCATAATCGGACCAATATCTTCATGGGTTGCTAATTGGATTGGTTCAGGTGCAATAAATATCTATGGATTAAGTCCGATATTAGCTGGATTACTATTAGGCGCATTTTGGCAAGTCTTTGTCATATTCGGTATTCATTGGGGACTGGTTGCAATTATGATAAATAATGTTTCTACATCTGGTTACGATATCATTAATCCCTTAATCTTCGCCGCTTCATTTGCTCAAACTGGAATCGTTATAGGACTTTTCTTAAAAACTAAAAACACTAAACTAAAATCTATATCCTTACCAGCAGCTATATCCGGCATTTTTGGTGTAACAGAACCTGCAATTTACGGTGTTACTTTACCAAGAAAAAAACTCTTTATTTATAGCTGTATCATTAGTGGATTGTTTAGTGGTTTTGTTGGTTTTGCAGGAACCAAAATGTATTTTATGGGAGGACTGGGTATCTTTGGTTATACAACCTTTATTGGTGAAAGTGGATTGGACTTTGCATTCTGGGCAACAATCATTGCTTCATTGTTAGCCGTATTAGTGGGTAGCATCGTTGGATATCTTGTACACTCTGATAAAAACGAGCAAAAAGTCCAAGCTACCGCACCAAAATCAGAACAAAAAATGGATGATTCCAAAAATAATGCATCAGGTACTTCAGTTGATGAAGTTATTTCTGAACCAAAAGATGATTTTATTGTATCTCCTGTCTCAGGTGAAATGAAAAATCTTAATCTTGTAGATGATCCTGTATTCTCATCTCTCGCAATGGGCAAAGGAATTGCTATTAAACCATCCTCTGATACGATTATTGCACCATTTGAGGCAACGGTAGAAAGTTTATTCCCTACTGGTCATGCAATTGGCTTAAAGTCAAAAAATGGTACAGAATTGCTTATCCATATCGGCATC
Source organism: Staphylococcus sp. GDY8P54P (assembly GCF_017892645.1). Taxonomy (NCBI): domain Bacteria; kingdom Bacillati; phylum Bacillota; class Bacilli; order Caryophanales; family Staphylococcaceae; genus Staphylococcus; species Staphylococcus sp. GDY8P54P. The sequence continues at coordinate 67,939 of NZ_JAESLN010000001.1, forward strand.
GATACCGTGAAACTAGACGGATTAGGTTTTAAGCCACTCGTAAGTCAAGGAGAGACCGTTACAGCCTACCAGCCACTTATTCAGTTTGACTCACAAAAAATTCAAGAAAATGCATATGATGACACTGTAATGATAGTAATAACGAATACAAACGAAACCAAAGATGTTGTGATAGAAGAGCAACAGAAAGTTAAAGAAAAAGATTCATTAATTTCTGTTATTTATTAAATATAAGGAGGTAATATCATGTCAATATTAGGCAATGATTTTTTATGGGGCGGTGCTATCGCCGCGAATCAAGTTGAAGGTGCGTACGATAAAAATGGTAAAGGCCTTAGTTTGGTTGACCTACTGCCAGCAGGAGAAGCACGTAAAGAACCACTATTCAACCCAGCTAAAGGATTGAATAACACTTTTGATTTTTATCCTAGTCATCAATCGATAGACTTTTATCATCATTATGAAGAAGATATAAAACTATTTGCCGAAATGGGTTTTAAAGCTTTACGCTTTTCAATCTCTTGGCCAAGAATTTTTCCAAATGGTGATGAAACAGAACCAAACCAAAAAGGTTTAGCTTTTTATGATAAAATCTTCGAAACTTTAGAAAAATATGGTATTGAACCCATTGTTACAATCAACCATTTTGATACACCATATTATTTAGCAAAAAATTATGGTGGATGGTATAACCGTAAAACCGTTGATTTCTTTTTAAATTATGCAACTGTCCTATTTAAAAGATATAGTAACCAAGTTAAATATTGGATTACACATAATGAAATTAACATGATTTTACACATCCCTTATATTGGTGGTGGCCTTATTATTCCAGATAATGAAAATAGAAATCAGGTTATGTATCAAGCCGCACATCATCAACTTATCGCATCAAGCTTAGCCACGAAAATCGCCAAAGAAATTGATAATACAAATCAAATAGGTTGTATGTTAGCTGCCGGTGATGTATATCCAAACACGTCTCATCCAAATGATGTGATGGCTGCACTTTCTAAAAATAGAGAACAATATATCTTTATAGATGTTCAAACTCGTGGTGAATACCCTAACTATAGTAAACGTATGTTTGAAGATTTAGGTGTTTCCATCGATAAACAAACTGGGGATGATGAAATTTTAAAACAATACACAGTGGACTATATTTCATTTTCTTATTATTCAAGCCGACTTGAGAGTGGGAATGATGAAATCAATCAAAACAAAGAAGCTGGTAATGCTTTTGCCTCTCTTAAAAATCCATATTTGGAAGCATCAAATTGGGGATGGCAAATTGATCCAGTAGGATTACGCGTGACAATGAATCAAATATATGATCGCTATCAAAAACCTTTATTTATCGTAGAAAATGGCTTAGGTGAAATTGATAAACTTGAAGATGATGGTCGTATTCATGATACTTATAGAATTAAATATTTAAGTGACCACTTAAATCAAATGATCGAAGCGGTAAAAGATGGCGTACCACTCCTTGGATATACTTCATGGGGATGTATAGATTTAGTTTCAGCAGGTAGTGGAGAAATGAAAAAACGTTATGGTTTTATTTATGTTGATAGAGACAATCAAGGAAATGGTTCATTAAACAGATATCGTAAAGATTCATTCTATTGGTACCAAAAAGTTATTCAAAGTAATGGCGAAAATTTATCATATTAATTCAAACAAAGTGAGGTATTAAACATGAAAAATATTAAAGGTTTTAAAAAGAATTTTTTATGGGGTGGTGCAACTGCAGCTAACCAAATAGAAGGTGCATTTAATATTGATGGTAAAGGTTTGTCGAGTGCTGACTTTTCAGAATATGTTCCTAAAAGTCAACGCACAGGTGATAACCATATGGAAGTAACTTCAGATTTCATAAATAAAGTTAAAACCGGCCAATACCAAGGACACTTCCCTAAACGTGTTGGTATAGACTTTTATCATAATTATAAAGAAGATATTAAATTATTTGCTGAAATGGGATTTAAGGCATTTAGAATGTCGATCAATTGGTCACGTATTTTTCCAAAGGGATACGAAAATGAGCCAAACGAAGCGGGACTCGCATTTTATGATGATGTATTCAAAACATTAAAATCATATAATATTGAACCTGTTGTAACTTTAAGCCATTATGAAACACCTTTTGGTTTAACTGAAAAATATAATGGTTGGATTAATCGTAAGGTCATTGATCATTTTGTCCACTATGCTGAAACGGTCTTTAATCGCTATAAAAACGATGTGAAATATTGGATAACATTTAACGAAATTAATGTGATTAACATCTCACCTTTTACGGGAGCCGGCATCATTTCAGATAAATTAGATCATCCTATTGCAGCTTCGTATCAAGCACTTCATCACCAATTTGTAGCATCAGCTTTAGCTACTCAAAAATTAAAAGAGATTAATCCGAATGCACAAATGGGTTGTATGATCGCAAGGATGAAACATTATCCATATACTTGTGATCCACAAGATGTATTAAAAGCACAACAAGAAGACCAAATGAATTTAATGTATACTGACGTACAGGTTAGAGGGGAGTATCCTAATTTTTACAAACAATTTTTAACAGATAACAGCATTGAGTTAGATATTAAAGATAATGATTTAGATATCATTAGACAACATACAGTTGACTATCTATCATTTAGCTATTATATGTCTATGTTGTCATCTGTATCTCCAGAAGGACAAACAACACAGGGAAACTTGATGAACAGTTTAAAAAACCCTTACTTAGAAGCTTCTGATTGGGGTTGGCAAATTGATCCAATCGGCTTAAGAATTGTTTTAAATGAATTGTGGGATCGCTATAGAGTGCCATTATTTATAGTTGAAAACGGCTTAGGTGCAGTTGATGAGGTTGTTGATGGAAAAATTCACGATGACTATCGTATAGACTATTTAAGCAAACATATGGCTGAAGCAAAAAAGGCTGTCGAAGATGGCGTGGACTTAATCGGCTATCTTTCTTGGGCACCTATCGATCTTATTTCAATGTCTACAAGCGAGATGTCAAAACGTTATGGCTACATTTATGTTGATCAAGATAACTATGGTAACGGTAGTATGAAACGTATGAAAAAAGATTCTTTTGAATGGTACAAAAATATTATCTCAACGAATGGAGCGTCATTATAGTTTCATAAAATACACACTTCAATACACGCCATGAATACACAAAAAATGCTGGGACTTTCTATCGTCTCAGCATTTTATCTTATACGATGCAACTACACGTATTATTTTGTTTGGCGATCAATATCTAATGCAGTTGTATATTTCGGCTTTTCTTTTCTAAATAGATATTCACCATTACGTATCGAAGCAAGACAGTCAACACGTCGACGTTGTGCTTCAAATACATTTGGTGCGTCCAACACGATAAAGTTCGCTGGCTTACCTTCCGATAATCCGTAATCCTCATCTAAATGCATTAATTTTGCACCGTTATAAGTAATTAAGTCGAAATTGCGTGGGAAATCTTCTTCTCGCATTAATTGTGTGGCATGCAAGCCATTATCTAAGATATTCATTAAATTACCCGACCCTGCTGGGTACCATAAATCGACGATTGAGTCTTGGCCAAAAGCAACATTAATATCATTATCTACAAACTCTTTAACACGTGTTAAACCTCTTCTTTTTGGATAACTATCTTGCCTACCTTGTAAATATAAATTTTCGGTTGGACAAGAGACAAAGTTTAAACCTGATTGACGAAATAGACCCATCATTCGAAATGCATAAGCATCATCTGCTGAACCAAATGAGCAAGTATGTGAAGCTGTCGTAGCATTTCCATATCCTTGTTTCATCACTTCAGCATTTAATATTTCTAAGAAACGTGCTTGTACATCATCTGTTTCATCACAGTGTACATCAATTAATTTATTATATTGGATCGCAAGTCTAACGATTTCTTTAATTGATTTCGTTCCTTCTTCTGGGCTCCATTCGTTATGTGGAATACCACCGACACAATCTGCACCTAATTTTAAGGCTTCTTCAGTTAAATCACGACCCGTTTTACCTTGCGCTTCAAAAGCGTACATACCATTTTGAGGAAACGCCACGACCTGAATTGTAATATTATCTTTCAATTCATCCCTTACTTCAAGTGCTGCTTTGATGCCCGTTAAATTGGGGTCAGTACAATCCGTCTGAGCACGTATATATTGTGTACCATAGCTTGCAACGTCTTTGACTGCTTGACGCATACGTGATTTCATCTCTTCTTTTGTAGTGCCTTTTTTATAATCATTCCATAAATCAATTGCTTCAAATAACGTCCCAGATGTGTTTTTGATTTGAGTGTCTTGTCCTGTAAAATAATAATCTAGATGAAGATGCGCATCTACATATGGTGGCAAGACTAAAGCGCCTCCTAAATCAATTACTTCATCCGCTTCACCAAGGTTCTTTCCAAATGTTTTAAACTTACCGTTTTCCACTAAAATTTCTGAAGCTTCATCATACTTATAAATTGATGCATTAATGAATTTTTTACGCATTCATAAAACCTCCTATACACTTCTACCATAAGCCTTAATACATGTATAAGCAATGATTACCCAGTGAATATGTTTGCAATGAATACCAACTTAATAGATTGAACTTAATTAACAACAAAAAATCTGCTGACACACGTCACACAATCGTGGTATCAGCAGATAAATTGAATGATTTAATTAGAAATATACAGATTATATTTGTGACATTTTATGCGCATCTTTGCTAAACAAATTTTTGAAAAATGCAGTAAATTTATTGTCTTCTTTTTTAACTGTAGCATCTACTTGGGGGGCATGCGAACCTTTCATAAATTGACGCTTATATGCCACATATACCTTGCCTTCTTTATTCACATTAAACTTTAAATGATCCATTTTTTTAGGAACTACATCATATAAATCCTGCTTAACTTGGTACGTTTTTCCGTTAATTTCGTGTTCGCCTTCACTTAATACTTTTCGGTATTCATATTTTTTAAATTGTTTATTAATAAGCGCATTGGCAATTTTATGGCGTTCATTTTTAGCTTTCATACTTGGATATGGCTTCACGTTGAGAATCGCTTCATTGAGACGTAAACCATTGCGTTTACCTGTTAACGCTAAACTATAACCTTCATCGCTTGTTCCAGTTTTCAATCCATCTGCACCTTTTAATTCAAATCGTTGTCCCTTTAAAGAAAGATTTTTTGTTTTTAAATTTGTTCCAAATTGTTTATCTGTCGTTTTAGAACTATATTTTAATATTTTAGGATGATCTTTTAATAAATGTTGCATTAGAATGGTCATATCATCTGCAGTAGTTTGTGTTTTACGTTCTTTTTGATATTGCTTGGGTGCATATTGTTGCAAAAGATGGTTGTCAGCACCTGTAGGATTCACAAAACGCGTATGATTCATACCGAGTTTTTTTGCCTTGTGGTTCATTTCATCTGTAAATTTTGATGTTGAACCACTCACCTTTTCCCCTAGAATTAGTGTCGCTGCATTGCTCGACTCTAAAGTAATTTGTCTAAGAAATTGATTAATAGAGTATGACTTTCCTCTCTCTAAAGGAACACTAGCCAAATCAGGTAATACAGACATTTTTTCATAATCAGAAGTGATTTTTATTTTGTCTGTAGGTTTTATATCTCCGTTTTCGATTGCATCCAATGTCAAATACATCGTCATCATTTTAGTCAACGAAGCCGGATCCGTTACTTTTTCAGCTTTATCTTGATATAAAATTTGACCTGTTTGTGCTGTCACACTAACACTTTCTGGTTTATATTGTGTACTTTGCTTAGAACTCGGTGATTTTTCTGTTTTAGCAGTTATTGTCGTTGTTGGTGCAATAACAGTTAAAGTGAGCAACCAACTTAGCATCACCACACTTAATTTCTTAAACAATGATGACCATTCCTCTCTAAAAATTTATATTAACTAATCAAGCACATTTCGAATTTGATCTTATTTTTTTGGATATAGATCTAAGTACTCTTCTAATGTTTCATTACTTTTATATAATTTTTTAGCTGTATCTTTTCCAACATACCTGATATGCCACGGTTCATATTGGTATCCCGTAATATGTGTTTTATTCTTGGGATATCTGATGATAAAACCGTACTTGTAAGCATTGTCTTTGAGCCACTGACCTTCCTCGGTCTTACCAAAAGAAGTTTTAAAGTTGGTGTCTGTATTCTCAGAAACAATGTCGTATGTCAGTCCAGTTTGATGTTCAGAATGTCCTGGTTTCGCACTATATTTATTGGCTGCTTTTTCTCCATCTCTTTGAACATATTGGTCAAATAACTGTTCTTGACTTTGATAACTTCTGAAACCACTAGCGTTTGATAATTGAAATCCTTGTTTATTACCATCATTTAAAAGTTTCTGTAATGCATGACGTGCTTTTTTATTTTCTCCAGGGTTAAAATGTTCTGGTAACGAAATATCTTTGTTCACAATTAAAATATCATCAATATACGTTACACCATGCTTCACTTCTTTGTGATGCTTATTTTCACTATTGCTACTTTGCTGTTTTTCATGATTTTTACTGTCTTTATGCTCAGCTTCATTTTCTTGAGCAGAACATCCAACTAAGACTAAACACAACATGATAATCAATAATTTAAATTTATTCATTGTTACCCCTTTTTAAAAAGTATAATCAAAACAAATATTGACGAACAATAAAATAGTTTAAAAAACAATTGCAATTAACATTAATATAACACGCTGTATATAAGAGACAAGTATTTTATTCAATTTATTAATATTTTAAATCACAAAGACCAACCTTCAAATGGATAATAACAAAATAAAAACAGTGACACTGCTTTGATTAAGCAATGACAACTGTTTTTTCGTATATGTTTTATTTTGTAAAATATGCAGCAGAAACATACTGATAAATATATGATAAAGAGAGACGGAAAAAATTTTATTATTTAGTATACCCGATGTCTTGAAATAGTTTTTTATAATTTTCTACAGCTTTATCATGACTAAGTTCGGGTCTAGTCTGTACGTTATTAAATGGCTCATCGATGATTTTAGCCATACAGTCAGCAAACGCTTTAATATTATCTGGCTCAACGAGATAACCATTCACACCATGATTTATAATCTCTGACGGTCCATATCTCACATCATAAGCAATTACTGGACAACCAACTTCGATACTCTCCATGACAGTTAAACCAAATCCTTCAAATTTACTTGTTAAAAGTGAGGCTTTTGATTGTTGAAATTCTCTCAAAGGATTATTCGTAAAAGCGTTGATTTCTACTTGATCCTGAATGCCAAACTGCTCAATTAAATCCAACAACACTTTTTTCTGTCCATCTTCATCCATACCAAATATGGATAATTTCGTATCATAGCCATAATCTAAAAATTGCTTATACGCTTTAATTAAATGGTCTACTTGTTTTTGAAAACCTAATCTACCTATAAAAACAAAGCGATCTAACTTATTTTCGTTTGCAAGTGATTTATAAGTTTTAATCGAATGTGGTATTACTGATAATTGTCTTTCATCTAGTGGTACTTGGCTAAAAATATCTTCTTTTTGCTTTTCAGTTAATATTAAATATTTTTCTACTTTTTCAGAATGATTGAGCGCAAATTTATATGAACCTTTCATTTGTTGTCCATTCAAATGACTATTATGAAAAACTAAAATATTTTTAGTCGCATGTTTTTGATTTAATAATGGTTCATCTAAAAGTCTGGCATCATTAAATACCACATCATCTTCACTGAACCGATGGTCGAAATAATATTTAAATAATGCTTTTTCACTATTAAAGGATAAGTAAGGTCTATCATCTTTATAAAGTTGGATATAATCTAAACTTTCTCTCTCTGTATTAAAAAATTTTTTACAGTATATAGCTCCGTATGTATCAAAATAAACTTCACATAATTTTGAAAAAGGTTTATGCGTGTAATAAATCTTTCTATGCAATTGACCAAATTCATTATATTCCCAACGTTCTAACCGTTTTTTACTAATAGATGACATAAAATCTTCAAGTTGAACTATATTGCTATTGTCATAATATTTTCTGTACAATACATAATTATTATTTTTGTAATATCTCATAACATTTCCATCTTTAAAACTTTTACTTTCCAACCCTTCGAGTTCACGGTCCATCGTTTGATACTTTGGTTGCTTTTTAAATTTAGTCTTTGGCGTTTCTAATAGTTTGAAACCACTCAGCCAATCATATAAATTTTCAAATTCTGTATGTTCTGTCACCTTTCCTTCATTTATAAACTTTTCATAAACAGATGGATAATTGGCATTATAATTCGTTGTTAAAATTTTACTTTTGATTCCCAATTCACTATCTATTAATTTTATTCGGCTTAGCAATGCTTTAGTTCTGCCTCCATGTACTGGTGGTAATGTGCTCGTTATTGTATAAATCATGATTTCCCCTCATTCTCATCCCTGAAGTCTATTATTGATATCATTTGCTTTAATAAATTTTAAAACTAATAATTTATATTGTGTATTTTACTTATTATTTACTATTTATTATAAACTAATATGTATTACACACCTAATATTATTTGCAATTTAGTCGATTTTTCTCGTAGAAAACATTTTAATTTATTTATCAAGTATAAAAAGATGTATTAAATTAATTTTATTTTTTGAATACATTCGTTAATATATGATTAAATATAAAAATATTGAGACAACGGAGTTGAGTTTAATTGTTAACATTAAAACATTTAATTGATATGAAACAGCACGCAAATAAAATTTCAATGGTTACAGCTTATGACTATCCTAGTGCAAAACAAGCAGAATCTGCACAAATCGATACCCTTTTAGTTGGTGATTCTTTAGGTATGACTGTCTTAGGTTATGAAAGTACAGTTCAAGTAACAATGTCAGATATGATCCATCACGCGAAAGCTGTGCGACGTGGTGCCCCTAATACATTTATGGTTGTTGATGTTCCTTTTGGCGCTGTTGGCATCAGCGAACACTCTGATTTAGAAAATGCTATAGCTTTATACAAACAAACTAGTGCAAATGCAATCAAAGTTGAAGGTGCACATTTAATTGATTTTATAAAAAATTGTAATCACATTGGTCTACCAGTCGTTTCACATTTAGGACTTACACCACAAAGCGTTGGTATCACTGGTTACAAGATGCAAGCCAACACAAAAGAAACAGCACAGCAACTCATAAATGATGCTTACGCTGTACAACAAGCTGGCGCCATTATGCTCGTTTTAGAAGCTGTTCCGAGTGATTTAGCTGCACAAATCACCAAAAATTTAGACATCCCAGTGATTGGTATAGGAGCAGGTAAGGATACTGATGGACAAGTATTGGTTTATCATGATGTGCTGAACTATGAAGTGCCACACCAAGCTAAATTCGTCAAGCAATATGGAGACTTTTCCAGCGGCATCACAGCTTTAATGCAGTATCATCAAGAAGTCAAAAACGAAATATTTCCTGATGAATCACATACGTATAAAAAACAAATTATGGATGAGGTATCAGAATGACAACATTAATTACATCTATTCAAGAAATGAGTAAACTAAGTGCAAATTTAATAGAAAATAATCAGTCCATCGGCTTTGTTCCAACCATGGGTGCTTTACACGAAGGCCATTTGGAAATGATGTCACAATCCGTAATGGAAAATGATGTTACAATCATCAGCATTTTTGTAAATCCACTACAGTTTGGACCAAATGAAGATTTTGATGCATATCCTAGGAATATAGACCAAGATAAAATTAAAGCAGCATCGGTTGGTGTAGACTATATCTTTTATCCTGAAGCAGAAGAGATGTACCCTGAAGAACCTACGATAAAGTTAAATGCTGGTAGGCTCGCCACTGTTTTAGAAGGTGCACAACGTCCTGGCCATTTCAATGGTGTCATCACAGTTGTTAACAAGTTATTTAACATTATTCGCCCACAACGTGCGTATTTCGGCAAAAAAGATGCACAGCAACTAGCTATCGTCGAAAAAATGGTCATGGATTTTAATCATCCAATAGACATCATTGGTGTTAATACAGTACGTGAATCTGATGGTCTCGCTAAAAGTTCACGCAACGTTTATTTGACGCATACAGAACGACAAGAAGCGCCTGCACTATATAAAAGCTTACAGTTAGCAAACGAACAATATCTTCAAGGAGAGCGTAATAGTGCCAAATTAATAGACACAGCTAAAACATATATTGAACAGCATACATCCGGTAACATAGAAACGGTAGCTATATATAGTTATCCAGAATTAGAAGCAATCACACACATTAAAGGAAAAATTTTCATTTCACTAGCTGTAAAATTCAGCAAAGCACGTTTAATAGATAATATGATTATCGGAGATTAATTGATTGAATGATAAGATTAATACTGTTTTTCTACAAAAAACCTCTTAATTACACGATATTGTGAATTAAGAGGTTTTATATATATTATAATTTAATTAACACTTCTCCTGTGTCGACTGCACCGTCATGTGTTGTTTTAATCTCGTGTTCTCCAGAATTAGTTACGATAATCGGCGTAATGTCACTTTTTGCATGTGTTTTAATATAGTCTAAATCTACAGTCATAAGTGATTGACCTTTTACAATCGTGTCTCCAGAATCTACATGTACTGTAAAACCTTCTCCTTGCAATCCAACAGTTTCTAAACCAAAGTGTATTAACACTTCTACACCTGATTCAGATTTTAAACCTATCGCATGTTTGGTAGGGAAGACTAACTCTACTGTGCCATCAAACGGTGCCACAACCTCTCCATTATCTGGATAAATCGCAAGACCATCACCCATTAATTTATCACTAAATACTTGGTCTGGTACTTCATCCAACGGTATTGTACGACCTTTAAGTGGTGCATAAATCGTTTCACCTTCAACTGTAACTGATTCATTCATCGCTTCACTTTCAATCGTTGTCTCTTCTGGTTTTGTGATATTACCAGCGATAATTTGTGCCATATCATGCTTAATTTGATCTGATTTCGGCCCAAAAATCGCCTGCATATTATTGCCTACTTCTAGTACGCCTGAAGCACCTAGTTGTTTCAAACTTTCAACATCTACTTGAGATTTTTCATTAACTTCTACTCTTAAACGTGTAATACATGCGTCAAGATGTTTAATATTTTCTTTTCCACCCATTGCATCTAAAACTTTAAATGGTAACTCACTTACTGATACAGAATTATTTTGCATTTCTTTATCTTCTCTACCAGGCGTTTTATAATTTAATTTTTTGATAATAAATCTAAATATAAAGTAATAAAGTATTGCATAGACTATGCCTACTGGAATAACAAGCCACCAAGCTGTCTTATTAGGTAAGATATTCAACAGTAAGAAATCAATAAATCCACCTGAGAAAGTATAGCCTAAATGTACATTCAATAAGTACATAATTAAGAAGCCAAAGCCGTCTAGCACTGCATGAATAAAGAACAAGAGCGGTGCTACAAATAAGAATGAAAATTCTAACGGTTCTGTTATACCTGTAAGAAATGATGTTAAGGCACCTGATAACATCAAACCACCAACCACTTTACGATTTTCTTTCTTTGCCGAATGATAAATTGCTAGAGCAGCAGCAGGTAGTCCAAACATCATTACCGGAAATTCCCCACCCATAAATTTACCAGCTGTCAGTGGTACGTTTTCAGTGATTTGAGCAATAAAAATTCGCTGGTCTCCATGAATAATTTGTCCAGCCGCATTTTTAAAACTTCCAAATTCAAACCAGAATGGTGCATGAAAAATATGATGTAAACCAAATGGTATTAACAAACGTTTAATAAAGCCAAATAAGAATACGGCTATACCTGTATTAGATTCTAAGAGACCTTCACTGAATGCATTTAAACCATATTGAATGGTTGGCCAAATCCACGCCATAGGAAATGCAAGAATGAAAGAACACGTTGCCATCATAATCGGTACAAAGCGTTTACCAGCGAAAAATCCTAAATAACTTGGCAATGAAATATTATAGAATTTGTTATAACACCATGCAGCCAACGTCCCAATGATAATCCCTCCAAACACACCTGTCTGTAAGGTAGGTATGCCTAGTACATTTGCATAACCACTAGCAGCATCACTGACATTATCTGATGTAATACCTAAAAATGCACCCATGGTTTTATTCATAATCATAAACCCTACAAATGCAGCAATCGCAGCAACACCATCTCCGCCAGCTAAACCGATAGCCACGCCTAATGCAAAAATCATAGGTAAATTATCGAAAATGACAACCCCTGCGCCTTCCATCATTTGAGCAACATGTTGAAATCCATCTGCTTTAATAAATGGGAGATAAGATTGTAAAACGTCTCCTTGTAAAACTGTCCCAAAAGCTAATAACAAACCGGCTGCTGGTAGAATGGCCACAGGTAACATCAAAGCCTTACCTATACGTTGAAGCTGACCAAAAAATTTCTTCCACATAATATATCCTCCATTTTCAAGAAACTATGTAACGTTCATGTACAAAACATAATATATTATAAGTCCCTTTATTTTTCGTCAAAACAAGATCAAAGGCACAAAAAAAGGCATGAGTAAATAAACTGAGCTTTTGCTCTGTCTAAGTACTCATGCCTGATCGAATCAGTTACACGTGCTTATTTATTGTTGTGTTAAGTGGTTGATATGTAACGTTAAATAAATAACTTCTGCTTCGTATACCGTGACACCTAACTGTTTTTGCATCATTTTCATTATTTTGACAGCAACATTATAGCACAGCGGATAATGCGCTTTCAACATCTTTTCAAATTCAGTTTGCGACTTGATCGTTTCACCTATACTCAGTCTTCTAATTAAAAATTGAATATGTCTAATAAATCTTTGATATTGTACAGACGTCGTATCAATAGATTGGTGTAAATCATGCTCCACAATTTGAATACATTTACTGATTAAATCATTAATGTTATTCATTTCACTCATTGTTAGCTTTTCCATATTAGATGCAATATGTAATGCTATAAAACCAACCTCATCTTCTGGAAATTGAAGTGACAATACCGAATTGAGTTTATAGATAACTGAAGCAGCTATTTTATAAGCTTCAGGGTATAGATGTCTCGTTTCGATTGCAAAAGGGTTACTAATATATTGATTTTGCGTGAGTCGTTTATATGCAAATATAATGTGATCCGTTAACGCTACAATTAAGCGATTATCATCAATTTCTAAATCTGTATTAGTAATCATATTAATCGCTTCAATAATCGCTTGAATGACAGAATCATCGGCATGTTCAATAAGTGCTTTATAATGTTCTTGTTGCTTTTTCTGTTCTAGCGCATAAACTTTTTCTATCATTGTCTCATCATCTACAACCATCCCTGGTCTCTTATTGAACCCGATTCCTTTGCCAATAAGTACCACTTCACGCTCTTGATGCATACAAATAATAACATTATTGTTTAATGGTTTTGTAATTTGATATTGACCCATCATATACACCTTTCTAAGTTATTGCTTAAAATTATATAGCGTATTTTTATAAATTAAAACTAAGAAGATGTAGTTCTTTCAAATTAATCATATTTTATAAAAAGGATGGTGTTTTTCTCTATCTCGATAATGAAAGTTTGTTTAAATTTTATATTTCTCTCTGTCTATATAATCAAACATTCAACAAATTAAATTTCTACAAACACTGAATAGTTATGATTTCAAATTTTCATAATATGTCTTAGAATGACTATTGATGCTAAGGTTTTCAATTTGTAACGTTGTGTGCTTGATATTGTATTTATTTTCCAATAATTTAGAAACATTATTTATGACATTAAATGATTCATCCTCAGACGGAGCACTTAGTACAACATGGGCACTTAAAGAAAAGTGTTCCGTGGTTATACTCCACAAATGAAATTCATGAACATCATCAATCCCTTTTATACTTTTCATATCAGCAATTAATTTATCAATATCGAACTTTTCAGGCACAGCTTCCATCAATACAAACCAAGCATTTTTAGCAATTTTCCATCCACCACGTAATATAATTAAGGAAATGATGATACTGATGATTGGATCTATCATCTGCCATCCTGTTATGTGGATTAACACGACAGCAACAATAACACCGATTGAGTTTAATAAATCCCCCATGAAGTGCCATAATGCGCTTTGAACATTGATATTGTCTTCCTGTTTTAAAGAACGTACAAGCACGATTGTCAAAACGATATTAACGAATAAACCAATCGTGGCTATGATAACCATAACACCACTTTCAATTGGTTGTTGATAAATCATTCGCTTAACTGCTTCATACAGTATCCATAATGAAATAATCATTAATGCTAAACCATTTAAAAAAGCAGCTAATATTTCTAATCTCAGATAACCAAATGTAAAACGTGACGTAGGCTTTTTCGTTGCAAAATATATCGCAACCATAGACAAACTTAACGCGATAACATCACTTAACATATGAAACGAATCAGATAACAATGCTAAAGAATTTGAAAGTATGGCACCGACAAACTCTACTATGGTAAATATCAGTGTAATAATAAATGTTATCCACAGTGTTAATTTAGAGTTTTGTTGCTTTTTCCGATGATCAACGTGATGAAAATATTCTCTCCTACTCAATAACTTTAGCCTCCTATTCATTTTAACTACACTAAATTATACCTTCTTTCTAAAATGAATTATACTATTATTTTATATTAAAATATAAATATTATTGAATTGTTTGTCTTTCTATAATCGAACTCCCACAAAAAGAGCATATATAGTACAATTAAATCCTTTATTTTACTAATCCATTGAACAAATGTAAGCTAAATATGATATAAAAAGGGAGGCAAACATATGTTAAAAGACAAAATCGCAATTATTTCAGGTGCAGCGAGTGGCATTGGGTTGGAAATTGCTCAGGTGTTTTTAAATGAAGGTGCAAAAGTTGTATTTACCGATATTAATCAAGATGCATTAAATCGTACAGTTGAATCATTTAAATCAAATGGCTTTGATTGTATTGGTGTTACTGCGGATGTTTCTAATGAAAAAGATGTAGAAGTATTAGTGGATAAAACCGTAAAACAGTATGGACAAATTGATATTTTAATTAACAACGCAGGCCTTCAAAACGTGGCAAATATTGAAGATTTTCCAACTGATAAATTCAAACAAATGATAGATATTATGCTAGTTGGTACTTTTATTATGACAAAGCATGTACTTCCGCTAATGAAGCAACAACAATACGGACGAATTTTAAACATGTCTTCTATCAACGGACTTGTAGGATTTTCTGGCAAATCTGCTTATAACAGTGCCAAACACGGAATCATCGGTCTAACAAAAGTTACAGCTTTAGAGGCAGCCGAAGATGGTGTGACAGTCAATGCGATCTGTCCTGGATACATTGATACACCACTCGTTCGAGGCCAAATGAATGACCTTGCCAAAACAAGAAATGTGAGTGTTGAACAAGTATTAGAAGACGTACTATTCCCATTAATTCCACAAAAACAACTTGTAAATATTCAAGAAGTTGCTGATTATGCTGTATTCATTGCTAGCGATAAAGCTCAAAGTGTCACTGGACAAGCAATCGTAATTGACGGCGGCTATACAGCACAATAATTTTTAACAATTACAAAGACGATTGCTTTATTTAAAATTTGTAAAGCAATCGTCTTTTTATAATATATATGAGCATGAACGCACAGTACGCGCAGACAAACCGAAGACTTCCCGAGTGTGTAAAACCCATATTAGCTATGTTTCCATGATCAATTTTCGTATAAGTACATAAACTGATTTCTAGTTTTTCTAATATACCTCAAAACTTCGAATAATTTGATTCACAAAATGAATCATTCAGTATTTAATTGTCTATAACCTTTTTTCTTTACATCTCTTTTTTATAAGTATAAATTGATAACTGTAGTAGGTAACCTGTATAGAAAGAAGGAAATTGTAGTATGCAAAACTCAATAAAGTACCGTAAATTCATTTTACCTTTAGTGATTGGTATACTTATTTGGCTGCTCACCCCTTTCAAACCAGATTCACTTAGTATACAAGCTTGGTATATGTTTGCTATTTTTGTGGCAACGATCATTGCTTGTATCACACAACCAATGCCTATTGGAGCTGTATCTATACTAGGTTTTACTGTCATGGTAATTACAGGCGTCTCTGATATAAAAAATGCCGTACAAGGTTTTGGCAATAATAGTATTTGGCTCATTGTCATAGCTTTTTTTATTTCAAGAGGCTTTGTGAAGACAGGCTTAGGACGACGTATCGCATTACAATTCGTTAATCTTTTTGGTAAAAAGACCTTGGGACTCGCGTACTCACTCGTAGGCGTAGATCTTATATTAGCACCGGCAACACCTAGTAATACTGCACGTGCAGGTGGTATTATGTTCCCAATTATTAAATCTTTATCTGAATCATTTGGCTCAGACCCAAAAAAAGGTACAGAAAGAAAAATGGGTGCTTTTCTAATTTTCACTGAATTTCAAGGTAATTTAATTACTGCTGCAATGTTTTTAACTGCGATGGCTGGTAATCCGCTCGCACAAAACCTTGCAGAAAGCACTGCGAATGTACATATAACATGGATGAACTGGTTCTTAGCTGCACTTGTGCCAGGCTTGATTTCTTTGATCATAGTACCGTTCATTATTTATAAAATATATCCACCCAGTATTAAAAAAACGCCAAATGCTAAAAACTGGGCACATAAAGAATTAATGAAAATGGGTAAAATATCCATTCCAGAAAAATTTATGATTGCTATTTTTATCATAGCACTCGCTTTATGGATTACTGGAAGTGTCATTCAAATAGATGCTACATTAACAGCATTTATTGCACTTTCACTCTTACTCATTACAGGCGTTTTAAATTGGAAAGATATTTTAAATGAAACTGGCGCCTGGAACACATTAATTTGGTTTTCAGTGCTTGTATTAATGGCTGATCAACTTAATAAACTGGGCTTTATCCCTTGGTTAAGTAAGTTAATTGCATCCAGCTTAGGTAATTTTAGTTGGCCAATCGTGCTCATATTATTAATTGTTTTCTATTTTTATTCACACTATCTTTTTGCAAGCGCAACGGCACATGTTAGTGCGATGTATGCTGCACTATTAGGAGTCGCTGTCGCCGCTGGTGCACCGCCATTATTCAGCGCTTTAATATTAGGTTTCTTCGGTAACCTATTAGCTTCAACAACACATTATAGTAGCGGTCCTGCACCGATACTATTTTCTGCTGATTATATAAGCCAAAAACGTTGGTGGACAACGAATTTTATTCTCGGTATTGTTTACTTTATCGTTTGGATTGGCATAGGATCAATTTGGATGAAAATGATTGGTATCATGTAATATGAACTCACAACGTTTTTCTATTATAAAAAGGTTAAGTTGTTTGTTGATTTTACGCGCAACTTAACCTTTGTTTTATATATTTTGAATTATTAATTAAGACATTTTGATAATAATTCTACCGGCATCGCCATTTGCTAATTGATCAAACCCTTTATTTATCTGATCTAATGAGATAATATCACTGATTAATGGATCAACATTGAGTCTGTTTTGACGATATAAACTCACGAATCTTGGTATATCACGATCAGGAACACAACTTCCAACATATGAACCTTTAATCGTCCTCTCTTCAGCAGCTAACGTTACTTGTGGAAATGAAAATTCTGCTTTTGGATCAGGTAAACCTGTGGTCACTGTTGAACCACCCCGTTTTGTTATCGCGTATGCTACTTGCATTGCAGGTACTACACCTGCTGTTTCAAACACGTATTCAGCACCGCCTGTTACGCAAGCTTTAACATCATCAATCACATTTTCATCACTTGAGTTAAACACTGCTGTTGCACCTAAAGTTTTAGCAATTTCAAATTTATCTTCGTTAATATCTAAAGCAATAATCTCATTAGCACCAGCCAGTCTCGCACCTATTATAGCATTGAGTCCAATGCCACCAAGACCCACTACAGCTACGTTACTCCCCGGTCTAATCTGAGCTGTATTTATAACAGCACCTATGCCTGTAATGACAGCACAACCAAACACTGCTGCCCGTTCATATGGAATTTCTGGATCTATTTTTACTATTGAATTTTCTGAGACAACAGCATATTCTGAAAATCCAGAAACACCTAAATGATGATGTATGACATCTTTTTCTTTAGATAGTCGGAACCCACCTTCTATCATCTCACCTTTCTCATTGGAAGCTGCACCATTTTCACATAATGCAGGTCTTCCTTCACGACATGGTATACATTTACCGCAACTAGGGATAAAAGTACAGACAACGTGATCTCCAACTTCAAAATCACTAACACCTTCACCTAGTTCTATAATTTCACCTGCAGCTTCATGGCCAAGCGCCATAGGCATTGGTCTTGGACGACTACCATTAATCACTGACAAATCAGAGTGACATAAACCCGCGGCATGAATTTTAATTAGCACTTCATTTTGTTTAGGGGCATCCAGGTTTAAAGTTTCTATTTTTAAAGGCTTCTTTTTTTCATATGGCCCTTCAACACCCATTTCATATAATACTGCAGCTTTTGTTTTCATTGCTTCACACATCCTTTACTCATAATAACCATCCGTAGACTTTCTAAAAGATTCAAATTGGTTACCATCATGGCCAAACCAAATCTCTGCATTCTTTTCTTGAGCAAGGCGCTTAATATATTCCACTGAATTTGCCCAACCAACTGAATCATAAAGAATACCAGGTGGTTGTAATTTAGGTTCCATACTTTCTTGTGTGTAAATAGCATCAGAGGCTAAGATGAGTGTTCCTAACTCTTCAGTTTCAATTTCCAAACCAATCATTCCCCAGGCATGTCCACTACCAAAGTTAAGTACTTTCACACCATCTACAAGGTTTAGATGTGCTTGATCTCGCGCTATAGTTTGCCAAGTCAAATCACTTTTAATCCAAGCATCGATATCACTCCAAATGTACGCACCTTCTTGTTGATTACGCGCATAGCACTTCATTGCACCACTGAATTCATCATCGTGAACAATTACAGTCGCATTAGTAAAATACTCTAAACACCCAGCATGATCAAGATGTAAATGGGAAGCTACAACTATATCCACATCTTTAGGATCGACACCTAATTGCTCTAATCTATTTGGTAAGTGACATGATTCATCAGAAAAATAAGGGAACGCTTTTTGTGTTGCATTAATCCATCGTCCTTCCTCGCCCATTGAATTCGGATTACAAGCAGTATCAAATAATATCTTAGCATCAGGATGATCTATAAAAACGGTATAAATCGGAAATTCATGTAGTTCATTTTCTTTATTTGGATTATCTAATGTCGCCTGGTTTGAATTTGCAATCATTAAATTTTTATCCATTTTCATTCGCCCATTATCCAACACATATATTTTCATACGGTCTTTTTTTATATTCACCATACCAATCACCTCTTAGTATAATATTACACCAAAATGTAAGGGTTTTCCATAAATATACTAATACTTGCACTCAACACTTATATAAAAATGAATTATTATATTTTCACTTGAAATTCAATCAACTTTCGACACTTTTCTACGTACAAATGCAGTTTGTCCATATCACACAAAACACACAATACACTTTGGCACTTTTTACATACCCAAAACACCAAATAGTGTTAAACTTAAATTGAAAAATGTGAATATTTTCACAAAATAGGAGGAGACGACTTTTATGAAGAAGATTTTTATCGCAGGTGCTATCCCAGAAGCCGGGCTTAATCAACTTGAACAACATTTTGACGTAGATATGTATACTGGTGAAACGCTAATTTCCGAAACATTATTAATAGAAAAAATTAAAGATGTAGATGCATTAATCACTTTATTATCTACTAACGTGAGCCGAAAAGTTATTGAAACTGCACCAAAATTAAAAATCATAGCTAACTATGGTGCTGGTTTTAATAATATTGACATAGAAGCTGCGCGTGAACACGATATCAATGTGACAAACACACCCATTGCTTCAACCAATTCAACTGCAGAGTTAACAATGGGTATTTTACTTGCTGTTGCAAGACGTATTCCTGAAGGAGATCAACTTTGCCGTAATGAAGGATTTAACGGTTGGTCACCGTTATTCTTTAGAGGACGTGAAGTATCTGGTAAAACAATTGGTATTATTGGATTAGGTGAAATTGGTACTGCCGTTGCAAGACGTGCTAAAGGTTTTGATATGAATGTGCTTTATTCAGGTCCTAAACGTTATGAAGATAAAGAAGCTGAATTAAATGCAGAATATGTTTCACAAGACGAACTTTTAAAACGTTCAGACTTTGTAACTTTAAACTGTGCATATAATGAAAAGTTAAAGCACATGATTGACTATAATGCGATCAAAAAAATGAAACCAACTTCATATTTAATCAACGCATCAAGAGGTCCAATTGTTTATGAAGAAGAATTAGTAAAAGCCCTAGAAGAAGGTATTATTGAAGGTGCAGCACTTGATGTGTTTGAGTTTGAACCGAAAATTACTGAAGCACTGAAATCAATGAAAAACGTAGTTATCACACCACATATTGGCAATGCAACATTTGAAGCAAGAGACATGATGGCTGATATTGCAGCATCTAACGTAGTTAAGCAACTGAGCGGTGAACAACCAAACTATATTGTAAACTGACAGGAGTGAGAAATATGTCACAAACATCCAATCGCTTTTTTAAAATAAATGAGTTACAACATTTTTCTGACGATGCAGCGAAAAAAACCATATTTTATGAAACGCGACATTCAGCTGGTGCGGTTTGGTGTCTTAAACCAGGACAATCATTACCTTGTCACACACATAAAGATGCAGATGATGTTTGGATTGTACTACAAGGCGAAGGAACATTTTTCACAAATGATAATGAACAAAAACCCATTAAAGCCGGAGATATATTCGTTTCATTCCCAGGAGATGCGCACGGCATGACCAACACTGGTGACGAAGACTTTGTCATGTTAGGTTTTGCTACACCAATGCCATTGGACTTCAACCCATATGAATGTGCACAATAAGTGCGACATATTTTAATTATTATAAAATTAAAACCACCTGTTTCACGGGTGGTTTTCTTTTGGGCTATAAGCCTGATTTAGTTGTTAGACTCTTAAGTGGTATTGGATTAATTTTAATAACCTTTATATTCTTTAACATGTTTTTCTTGATCTTGTATATATTTCTATTGTTGTTTCATTTATCCCTTACTTTACTAGCATCATTCAACTTGTGGGAAGTAGATGTGCTTACATATTAACCAATGATATAAAAATGAAGTTGCCTATCTCTCAGGCGTCAATTGACGTAGGGAGGAGGTGCGTATCAATGTTCGAAGCTTTTGTTCACATCACGACCACAGTCATCAGTGGTTGTATCGTTACTTTATTTGCGTATTGGCTGCGTATTGGCTGCGTAATCGTAACGATAAGTAAATAGGCGACTAGTCACACCAAAAAATCCCTTCACTACTGGCATAGTGAGGGGATTTGGTGCATACATGCACGACATCTTTGTTAATTGCATTATAACACCATAGTGGGTAGGAGTGGAAAATATTGATAATCATTCATTGACTTACTGAAAGGTTATTGTTTTTCAAACAGCTCATTAGGGCGATATATGTTGACATGTTGTTCTTTTTTATATTTCTATTAAATTTACTACAATAATGTAATATAACAATAAGATAAAAATACCAAACAAAAGTTTTTCGTATGCACTTACAAAATATTATATTCCGAAAAAATTTTATTAATTATTTATGTATTAAATGTTAATTAAATTTATATATAATAAAATTTCTATTAAGTCTCTTTGGAAAACGCTTTCTTTAGTTGTACAAAACAGAAAGAAAAGTTACCATGTTTTTTGTTAGTAAAGCTAACCATTTTTGAGGGAGGGAGGAAGAAGGCTTGCTTATACATACATATTATTGATTTGGTATTTTCAATATTTATAGCCATTTTTTGAATTCGATTTAAAACTAGAAAAGGAGTATTGAAATGAAAAGCACTATGAAAATTGCATTATCTGGAGCTATCGCACTATCGACTCTAACACCATTGACAAATGGAGCACTTGCAGAGGAACAACAAGGAAAAAACTTAACAAAGCATACTTCGCAAAAAGTACAAAAATTGAATGCCAATAATTATATGGATAAAAATTATGATTTAAGAAAGCGTGTATTTGCTTTAATGAGTGCATCAGAGGATGCTAGCTATGATTATTCAAAACAGTATAGATCATGGACTGGAGACTATGAAGATGGAAGAGGCTATACAGCTGGACTAGTTGGATTTACTAGTGCAACTGGTGATATGTATGATGTAGTTAAATATTATAATGAAATTAATCCTAAAAATCCTTTGGCAAAGTATACAGACCAATTAAAAGAAAAGAAAGATAATCACAGTGGTAATGTATCTGGTTTGGAAGGCATGGAACAGGATTGGTATGAAGCATTTGATACTGACAAAGATAATTTTGTTAAAGCACAAAATAAAGTAATTAAAGAAGAATACTATCAACCAGCTATTGATGCTGCAAAACAAGATGGATTATCTCAATTAGGACAATATATATACTTTGATGCATTAGTTAAACATGGACCTGGGGAAGATAAAAACGCTGAGATACAAGATGCTAGTTTTGGTGATTTAAGAAGATACGCACAAGAAAATGGAGTTAAAACACCTGCAAATCGAGGGGATGAAAAAACGTATCTTTCTAATTTTGTAGGTAAAAACTATGATGCTACAAATGCTGAAAAAGATGCATATGGCGAAGATGACGATGTTACAGATCGCTTAGATTTCCAAAAAGAACAAATTGATAAAGCTAATTTTGACTTAAACTTACCACTTGCCCCAAAAATTAATGGAATGAATGACAATGGTGAAAAAAATATTTTAAGTCAAGAAGTCATTGACGATTTAAATGACAACGATATAGATTTTGATAATGTTGATTAACAAGTAAAAAATGAAAGGGATAATATACCAATGAAAAAAGCAATTTTCAGTTCAATATTAACAGCTGTAACGATAACATCATTTGGTATGCCAAATGATTCAGTACATGCCGAAGATATGAGTCAACTCCAGACACAGGGTCAAGATATAGTTCAAAAAGATGAAGATAATAGCAAATACCCAATTAAAGGTGTGAATGCAGGGAATGTGTTTACGACTGAAGCCTGGTTAGGTGGTTACGCCAATACAGTAAAGAAAAACGGTGATGATAAAGGATATCAAGAGGTATTTGATCAAACTCAGGATAAAATGGGAGGCGATGCCAATAAAGCTCATAAAGCTTTAGAAAAATATGCAGATAATAGATGGAAAGATAATGATTTCAAACGAGTTAAAGATATGGGAGTTAATACCATTCGCCTACCTATTAATTATATTAACGTAACTAACTATGACAAGAACATGGAAGTAGGTGATGATAAAGAAATAGATCCTACAAAGTTACAAATAAGACAAGAAGGTATCGATACAATTAAACGATTTGTTGACAAAGCTAAAAAGCATGGTCTATACGTTATTTTAGATATGCATGGGACTCCAAATGGTCAAAATGGTGAAGCACATTCTACTTATGCCCATGGCGGTCAAGGAACATTCTGGGATGATGAACATTCTAAAGAAAAAATAAAGCAAATATGGCATCATCTTTCAAATGAATTTAAAGATAATGATGCTATAGCTGGTTACGATATTTTAAATGAACCTAAAGGACCAGAAGGAACAAAAGGTAATCAAGATGAGATTAATGAACTTCAAAAATTCTATAAAGATACATTAAAAACTATAAGAGATAATAACGATGACCATATCGCTTTTCTAGAAGCAACATGGGACCCTCAAGATATGAAAGACCCTAGTTATTTTGGTGAAAATAATAAAAATCTTGTTTATGAATATCACAATTATCCATGGGGAGAACAAGCTAAATCTCATGACGGTATAAAAGAAAATTTTGATAATAAAATAAAAGGCATTAAAGATGCTAATTATGATGTTCCTTCATATATGGGAGAATTTAATGGCCACCTTGCAGGAGAAGGAGATCACATCGCACCAAATACTAGTGACTTCAAACATATTATTAAGAAAATGAATGCTAATAATTTGTCCTGGACGCTTTGGAATTATGATAAAGAAGGAAAGAATCAAGATGACTCATCTTGGGGCACAGTAAACTTCACTGGAATTGAAACTAATCTTAATTCCAACGATTTTGGCAAGAAAAAAGAAGCAGAAACAAATGAGGTATATGATGCTGTTAAAGATTCAGCAAATGAACATAAAACATAATTAATGAAGAGCCCAAATCATGATTGTGGTGTCCCCACTTTTTGGCATAAAATAAAAACACTTCCGTTGAATTCATTTAAAATGAAAAATACGGAGGTGTTTTTTATGAAGAGAAGTACTTATTCTTTATAATAAACTGATGTGAACTATTATAGACTTTGTTTATATAACTTAATGTAATAAGAGAAAATACAAAAGAAAAATCATTATGATATTTTCAGATGAAGATAATAGAAAAGAAATGGTTTCGTCATCATCTTTTTGATAATTTTTCAAATTACCCTACCTTATAATGTTAGCTTTATCTCTAGTATACTACCTCTCATTTCAAGGGTTTTAAAGTATCTATAAATACACTTTGTTAAATATATATTTTTCTTGATTATTCATTTCTCCATAATGAAATCAATTTTTTCCAATAACCCATTAAAAATTTCATTATTTTTAATCTTACAGTTATATACTAATTTGTTTTTTGAGAAAAAATTTCCCATAGCTAAATTTACTTAGCTATACTCATTAATAAAGATGATTTTCCTTCAGCATTATTTCTACATATAGTTCCATAAAATCCTCCACATTAATTTTCAAGTTAAAAATTCCTTATGTTCAATGCAGTTATGTAAAGAGCTAAAAACAATTCTTTTTTTTCTGTTTTAAGATTTGGATCTACATTAATTATATGCTTTTCACCCCTTCTTCCGTTTTTTTCATTTTTAGAAAAGAAATTGAAATATGTTCTCTTTCCTGACAATAAGATAGTTTCTTCTTTTATATACGCAGTTAAGTCTAAATAATCATTTGTTAATTCATATTCCTTGTTATCGATTTGAATGAGAAAATTGATGTATTTTTTTATTCCCTCTTTCTTTAATAAACTTTTAGCATTAAAAGTACCTTTATAACACTCATTAATATATATATCATATTTATATTTGAGCCATCCCCTACTTTTCAAACAAATTTGATTTTCTTCTGAAATTAGCAGTAAACCCGGTATAGAAAAAAGGTCAAATATAAATAAGAACTTATGAAAAATGTTATTAAAGTATAATTGAAAAGTAATATTTGATTTCCCATTAACTCTTATTGGCATGTTGTCTGTTAATTGTACAATAGGTAATTGATAGAAAAATTCATTTTCATTGGCTGTACTAGTTATATCTTCATTTACCATTTTACTATACTTATTTTGTATATATTTTCTAAAAAGTAAGTTAGCAACAGCAACAACTATACAAAATGTATATAGCAACCATGTGTAAAGTAAATTTGCTCCGAAATAAGTTTCTCCATTATTTATAAAATAAATACTTTCAAAAGTATTTAAAAAAGTATATAAGACGATTATCACAAAAATTATATGCATAACTACTCTCCTTCTATTAATATGTATAATCATCGATATGAAATAGTCCCTTCAATAACAATATCAGAAATATTTTATTCTTCTCCATTTTTTCTATCAATATTGATGTTTATTAATTGAATAATAATTCCTAAAATAATCACAGTAAATGCACCATAAATTAAAGTCTTCAATGATCCTCCTTGCGCAAGTAATAAACCACCTAATGCAGCACCAATAGCACTGCCTAAATAATTTAATGAACTATTTAAAGCTACAGATGCACTTCCATGTTCAGCATGCTTTTTTTATAATATATGCTGTTGAGGTGCTTGTGTCGCCCATCCCATAGCTCCCCATAGTAAGAAAGGCAAAAGTCCTAAAATAGGTATTTTAATTAAAGTAGGAATTAACGCTATACTTATACTTAAAGCAACTAAAATAATAAGCATTAAAATTTGAGTGTTTTTAAATTTATCCATGACTAAACCTACACCAAAACTTCCTAATAATCCCCCTATTCCCCAAGTCGTTAAAAAAAGTGAAATATAGTGTGGTGAAACAGCTGCGCTTATTACCTGAGAGAGGTAGGTATATAATCCTAAGCTGGCAATTGCAGCACATACAGTTACAGATACCACCCTTAATACATGTATATCTATAAAAAGTGAGAATCTATCTTTCAAGTTAGGTGCTGCAGGCATATTAAAATTAGGAAGTAAAATAGATATACTAATAAACGCAACTATACTTACAATTACAATTAACCCTATGGCAAACCTCCAATTAATTAAATCAGCTAATTGTAACCCTAAAGGGACGCCAACTACAGTTCCTACACTCATACCTCCAACTATAAAAGCTAATGCTTTGCCTTTATTTTTTTGGCTTACTAAATACCCCCCCGAACTAACTGCCATAGGTGAGAATAGTCCTGCCCCTAATCCAGCTACACATCTAGATAAGATATATGTTGAATAGTTATAAGATAACATCGTAATTAAATTAGCTACCCCAAAGGTCAGTAGTGCGATTAAAAGTATGTTTTTAACAGAATACTTAGCCAATAGTGTTGAAAATATGGGTGCAGATAAAGCAAAAAACAATGTAAAAACAGTAACGCCTTGTCCTATTTCAGCACTGCTTTTATTAAAGCTTTTTCCCATATCAGGTAATAGTCCTGCCACAATATAAGTATTCATACCTAAAGCAAACATGCCTAACGTTAAAATCCAAATTTTCTTCATGATTTAACCCTTTCTAACAAATATTTGATGTCATTTAGCGTAGTATAATATTGTAATTAATGGAATAATGAATATATTAAGGGTGGTATTAAAGAAAAGTTAACAGGGAGCGTAATATATGAATATTGAATATATAGAGGATTTTATCAAAGTTGCTGAATATCAAAGTCTTAATCAAGCATCTAAAATACTTAATATCAGTACTCCAGCACTTAGTAAAAGAATCAAAAGTATTGAAGAATATTTTGAAAGTGACTTGTTCTATAGAACTTCTCGAGGCATATTTCTAACTGAAAACGGGGAGATAGTTTTGAATAAATTTAAGCGTATAAAAAGTGATATAGATGTATTAAAAGCACAAACTTTAAAAAATGAAGATTCAACAATTAGAATTGGGTTATTGCCCAGTTTTTCACTATATAAATGGGCAGAACACAAAAAGGAAATAATAAGTGAAAGTCTATCTATAAAAATTGAAAGTAATACTCACATTTTACTTGATCATCTACATAATGGGGATATAGATGTAATAATTGGAGATATAACTGCTACAGAAAATAGTCAACTTTATAGTCATATTTTATACCGCGAAAAGTATATGGTGGTTTTTCCAATAACTAGTAACTTAAGACTATCTGATAATATATTTTCTAGTGATTTAATGGATGAACAGATACTTCTCCTTAATCCACCATGTGATACTTTAGATTTTATACCAAAAAATTTCTCTAAAACTACGATAAATATTGAACACAAAAATGATTTAGAATCCATATTGGCTAATGTTAAGGCTGAAAAAGGAATAACAATCATTCCTCAATCATTAATAACACGAGTTGAAAGTATGAATCTTTCAATCAAAGAATTGGAAAATCATTCAAGAGAAATTGGACTAATTGCATATAACGAAAAGATAGCGCAAAAAGTATGGAATATTTTAAGTGAATAAGTAGTTGGTCGTGATTAGGTTTTAAAAACACAAAATATTATATTAATAAGGTATTAAGAAATAATCTTAATACCTTATTAATATATTCTATATTTAAGCTTCTAATTGCATAATTGCACCAAAATATTGTTGGCAGGTAGTGAAAGTAATAAATGAAATTAATTCGCTAATTTCTTGTCTATTTAAGGTCTCTTTTAATATTTTTACAGCATAGTCAGGAATATTAGTTCCTAATGTTAAGTAAACTTCTACAAATCCTATGCAAACAGCAGATTTTTCATCACCTAATTGATTACTTGGCTTTCCTTTTGCTTTGCAATACATACATCCGTTCTTTTGCGCCAACATTCTTCTCAGCTCTTCTTTTAACTCTTTAGATAGCGAGTGATCTCTTTCTAATGATTCACTAAGGTTGTTCCAGTTTTTCATTATCTCTCTGTTATATCCCAGTAATTTTTGAAATGGCGTTTTACCATTATTAGACAATTGAATTATCGTCATACTACTCCTCCTTCTTGTAGTTTATTTTAGAAGATTATTATAGTGAATTGAATGAGATATATTAGGTATAATGTAAATATAATTTCTTAATTTAAGGAGAATTTTCAAATGGACTTAACAGACAGAAAAATTATTGAAACGCTAAAAAAAGATAGTAAAGTTTCACTAAGTTATATAAGTAATAGTGTTAATTTATCTACACCTTCTGTACGTGAAAGAATTAATAAAATGAAAGATATAGGTGTCATTAAAAAATATACAATTGATATTGATTATAAAACCCTTGGATACGATATTGATGTAATCATAGATATCGTAATAAAGAATAATTTGTATAAAGATTTTAAAACATTTATAACAAAGCAAGGTGATGTAGAATTTTGTTATAGAATTTCTGGGGAAAGTTGTTTTATTTTTAAAGTGCGTTTTAAAAATATGATGGATGTTGAGATATTTATTGATAGTTTACAAAGATACGGACATACAAAAACACATTTTATATTTTCAAAAACGATATAACTTCAATTTAAAAGAGCATGTAAATGAATGCGTTTTTCATTATCTAAAAAAATTATGTTGATAAGGGTACACCCTAATCACGCAGTATTTATGATATTAAATTTTATTATAGTTAGCTTCTAATTGTATATTTGACTAAGTAATAATTAATAAAACATAGATACATTCGCCTCTATTTTGTAAATAACATAGGACGAATGTACCTATAAAATTTTTACTTTATACTTTCTCAATAGTACATCCAAACAAACCATCTTTAACTTTCACATTATGTTTACCTGTCCAAAATGTGCTTACTTGATAATAGCACCACTCACCATCGTCCTTTAGAAATTTAATATCTTTATAATCTTTTTTCAGTAAGCATTTTAAGGTGTCATCTCTTCTAGACATAAATATCATCCTCCTTTATATGTATTAAATATAGAATAAGTAAGTGCATAGATAAAGTGAAATAATGTCAAAATTCCTTTTATTTGTTTTTTATTTAACAATTCGATAAACAGTAGATCGGCTTACTCCTGTTTTTTAGCAATTTCTTCACCTGTGAGCTTCTGCTCATCATATAAAAATTTAATTTCTCTTTTCTTATGATCAGGTAATGAAGATCTTCCACCTTTTCGGCCTCTTGCTCTTGCTGCTTCTAGTCCTTTTTTAGTTCGTTCACTTAATAAGTTAGCTTCAAGTTCGGCAAATGCACTCATCATTGTAAAGAACATTTTACCCATCGCATCTTTAGTTGATATGTTCATATCGATAATATGTAAATCAATGCTGTTTTCATCGAACATTTTTTAATTCTTCTAACATTTTCGTTATTTTGTTATTATAGAACGATTTAATTTTTTCATTTGACTACTGAATACTAATATATTGAACATCATATGAATAATAATATTGATAAAAATATCTCTGAAATACAAATAAATTATTGATTGTATTGTAGCAAAAAAGATTTTTACTACGGAAGACTTTCCTTGATATAAAAAATGAGAAAAAACAAAAGTTAGTACTGATAAGATAATGTACTGAATAAAATGATAATCATATATCAAACTGAAATAATACAAAAAGTATCGAAAATTTAATTCTTCTAATATTGGGTAGGCAATTAATACACTTAAAATAAATTTGCTGTTTTTGTTATAAAAGTCGAAAGCGTTTTTCTTAAACAGTAATAATTTTTCTGCAATATAAATTATTACTGGTATAATGATAATGACAGACACACATAAGTATATATTTGTGCTACTTACAAATAAACATGCATCTATTAATAGTACCAGTATAAGTACTAAAATGTATTTGTAAAATTCAGGTAAGTACTTTAAAAAATTTACTTTTCTAATGAAAATAAGTAGTATGCCTGGAAAACAAGTTAGAAAAAACATTAAACCAATCAAACTATGCCAAAGGATGAGGAATATCATTTATTATTCCTCCTATTTCTTTATATCTTGGATGTAGGTAAGGTGGATATGATGGTATTGCTATCGTCAATAATTCAGGTATAAATGTTCTAACGACAACTAAATTTTTATTATAAAATTCAACAGGCGTGATATCTAAATAACACGCATAACGACTTAAATGTTGTAATTCATTTATTATTCCATGTAAGCTAGTAGCTTTTTTTATATTTTGGAAGTTGTTTCTTCTTTTCTGCATATTAAAATTCAAACCATATTTAGCATAATACATAACATTATCATCTAAATTATCAATAGGATGATTTTCAATATTTTCTGTGATATTTTTAAAATGAGTTGTATTATTCCAAACTTCAGTCATTGTATACTCTAACACAGTAATACATTCTAATAAGCTTCTATAGATGCATTGTTCTAAATTCATATCGCCTTGAACCCCAACAACATACTTAGGTAAGCTTAAATCTTTAGACTTAGATTTAACCTCACAGACGACAACATGAATAGGTTTATCAAAGCTTATATCAGTGAAAGATACATTGAAATTATCAATAAATTTGTGTACAATGCTTGGTCTTTTAAACCATTCATTTAGTTTTTCATAAATATTTACAGAAATCTTCTTCCCTTCAATACCTCCGTACCACCACAAATTATATGAATCTATTTGTAAAATTTCAATTATAGAATTAGTTAAACTTTTCTCAAACGTTTCATGACTTGCTGTACCAGTTGAAACACCACTATTCGTAAACTGTTTTTCATCTTTAAATATCGATTTATTATATAAAACAAGCATTTGTAAAGGGACTAATACATCATAATCAGGATGATATAGAGACTTAAGTGGAACCCATTGAATTAAATCATTGCCATCAATAAAATGATTTGCATCTTTTTTTTCAAAATATATATTAATTAATTCCAGAGGCAATGCTAAGCTATTGGTATTTTTTAGTTGTTCTGAGATTTGTGCATGTGAAGCATAAATAATTTTATCTTTTAGGTTTTGATACAAGAGGGTAAAAGCATATCTTTCTGAACTTTCTCCTAAAAATGACGCTAGTGCTTCATTATAATAAATACCGTAACCACTCAAATGATAATTCACTTTGAAATCTTCACTTAAGAAATTTTTTTCGAAATTATTAAATTGAGCCGTTATATAATGATAATTCATAATTGGATATGAATTTAATCCTAAGAAAAAGCTATTGTCTTTCCATATTCCTAATACATTTCCACCTAATAAATTTTGCCTATACAGATTATAATTCAAATCATTTTTAAAGGTTATCATTCTCTAACACCCTTTTTAATATATTTGCTGACCTCATATTTTGCTCTTTAAACAAAACGTTATTTATCGTCGAACATGTAGAACAAGTAGACTGACGCTTATTGAAATTAAAGTTATATTCATATGTGGGCAAATAAAAATGAAGCACATTCCCTATTAACGTTGAATCCCCATAAATTTCTATATTATTAATTTCATTTATCACTATACTTAATATGTAACTGTATAATTTTAGATTATATATTCCTTGATTTTGAACATCCGGAACAAAGTAATTTTCTATAGCACCAGGAAATTTAGAAATTAATTGTCGTTCTAAGCATTCATAACAACCTGTCTCTCCATGGTTAATGTTTGTAAAAAATACATTTTCATTATCATAAGAAGCAAGTGTATAAGTCATATCTAACAAGTTTGTTAAAAAGTTAAACGCTTTAATAAAGGGTTGATTGGCATATGATAAAATAACAAAAACGTTCATATCTTTAAACTTTGATTGCTTTTTTTTAACAACTTCACTTATAGATAAATTGTTTTTTTGATTATTTAAAACTTCAATTTCATGTTTTTCTAGAACTTCATTAAACTCATATATTTCATCTATTTTATCGAGATGATCTTTTAAAAATACTTTAGCTTCTTTATCTGTAATAATACAAAACTTATCAAAAGTATCGATTTTTTGATGTATTAAATTTAATTGTGCTAATTTAATAAAATCCTCAATAACATCGTCATTTTCATTTAATTTTATTTGATTTTCAACGATTAATTTTTTGAAGTTATCTATAAAATTTTCACTACTTTCTTCTTTATCTATAGAAACTGAGTGTTGATGTAAATATCCCTTTTTTAATATGTACTCACTGTTATCTTCTTCGACAAACAAGTCTTTAGGTTTAATAAATGTTTTCATTACTTAATTATTCCTTCCCACATATATTTGTAAATAGGATATGTTCATTAACATGATCTAATTCTAGTAGATTTTCTATATTACTTTTCTTAAAGCCTGCTATTGGGCACCCTGTATATCCTAAGGATGTAATGACTAAATCAAAATTATGAGACATACAACCGATTTCTATCAAACTATTTAATAACGCTAATTCTCCGTATTTCAAAAAACTAGAATTAAAATTATAGCCAAAAAAGACTAAAAAATTACAATTTCCTATATCTATATTATTGCCTTCTAATAAATCATCCTTTTTTATGTCCTTTTGATCCACAATTTTTAATAATGAGTGACTTATCGGTTGGTATAAATAAATGCCCTTGTCATAGTCCTCTACGTTGTTGATATAAAGATATATATCAATAGGATATAACCCTCCTGCCGATGCATAAAATCGAGTACTTGTTTTTATATCCTCATAATCCACTTTTCTAGACGCTATTCCAAAAGAAAATTTAAGTATTGTTGATAGTTCTTTACTAGCCATTTCAAAAGATGTGAATTCTCTTGTGCTTTTTCTATGATTTAAAACATTATAAAAAGATTCTTTTATTTTTTTATCACTTTTAGGAAGCAATATTGTATCTTCATCATTAATCTCATTCAAAATTTGATGTTCGCTAACTAAAGCTGCATAATTCGATTCATTATAAGCTAACATACTTTTAAAATCACTGAGCCTCTGATGATTTACATTTAGTAAGTACTTTAAAGATTCTGATTCTTGATTCCCTAAAATAATTTGAGCAAAGTTATTTCGATTATCATTATTTGCAATATTATCCTCGTTTAATTTAAATAGTGAATGCTGGTTAAACATTCCCTTTAATTGATAATTAATCATTGATTTTTACCTCTTTTTTTACTTGCTACAATTAATTCAATAATGATGACTAACAATATGGATAGGGCTACACCTAAAAACATAATATTCGTTATAATTGGTTCTCCACTGTTGCCATGATTATGTATTTTGTATAAATTTACTCCTAATAAATTTACATCAAAATGCGCATAACCATTTTTATTGATAATAAAATAACCTATTGAAATCGAAATAGCCGTTATGATAGCAGATAAAACGATACCTGCTAAAATTTCAATAATCACTCGGATTTCTTGTTTCTTCAACATAATTATTATCCTCATTTCTTAAACTTATAAATAAATAAACTTAAAGCACCCGTTACTAAAATATACAGTGAGTTTATTTTCAAAAAGGATAAATCCCACATATATTCATTTGTCCAAATTGAATAAAAATCATTTGTAGCATATTTTATTGGAATCCAGTTCCCTATTTCTTTTAAAATATTGGGTAGTTCCCCATAATGTACAAAAACGCCAATAATCATATAAGTAAGAAAGAGCAATATCATTCCAAAAGGTAATAAAATTTTACTCTTTTTTATTAACAAAGCTAAGAAAGTTCCTACCATTAACAAGGCTATGATGTTATAAAAAATTTGTAAAAAAAAGGTTATAAAGTATTGTGTGCTAGGTAAAATTAACGAAAAAAATACTTTACCAATAATGATATTTAAAACAACACTAAAAATCGCTAAAAAACAGTATGAAATAATATTAGAAATAATTAGACTGCTAATATTTACGTCAAAATATTTTAATCTTTTCAGTGTATCATTCTCAATGCTTTCACTTAACCAAATTGGAAAGCTAATAAAAGCAATAGGTAGTAGTCCGATACTTGTACTAATTAAAAAATATTTATCTATAAAATGTCTCCCATTTCCTATATTGAAGTTTCCATAAGACATAATAATAACTAACATCATGATTATTGGGAAAATTAATGAAAAAAATACAGATATAGGAACTCTAAATTGCATTTTTATACTTAACAAAATTTTATTTATCATATTTCCTCCAAAGTTGAGATTAAATATGTTGAATATATATTTTGCATGTTTATTTTAAATTCTATTTTTCGTTCATTTAATATATTAATAACTTCGTTCATTTGCTCTTTATTGTAGGTGAAAACCTTAACATTAAAATATACATCAGCATTTATTTTTTTAATAACTTCTCTAACTAAATGATCTAATTCTTGATTAACTATTTCAATCAGCGCATAATGATAAAATTTTGAAAAAAATTGATCTATACTTCCGTAATACAATAATTCTCCTTTATCTAATATGATTAATTTATTCGCCCAGTTTTCAACTTCATCAAAGTAATGCGTGACTTTAATTACAGCTTTATTTTGGGTAATTTCTTTAGTTTTATGTAATAAATTTTGTCTTTTTTCATAATCTAATCCAGATGTTAATTCATCAAATATGTATAGTTTTTTTTGTTTACTTAAGACTAATCCTACAGTTAAACGCTTTTGTTCTCCTAAGGATAAATCATTAACAAATTTATTTATGAGATTTTCTAAAGAGAAAGCTTTCGTAAATTCTTTAAATTGTTTACTTCGTTTGCTATAAGTTGTTGCTAAATAAATTAATTCGTGTACTTTTATTAAATCTCCATACTTATTTTCTTGAAAAACAATCCCTATATCTTTAGTACCTATCTTTCTATCAATGACACCACTGTGATGCATCTCATTTAATAAACAATTAATTAAAGTAGTTTTACCCGCACCGTTTTTTCCAATTAGAGCTATTTTATCTTCAATATAAATATCTATAGTACGATTATTAAGGTTTAAAATTTTTTTATTATTTAAATCAACATTTAAATCTTTAACTGTCATTAAAATTTTCATATACTCACCTTTAAGATTTAGAAAAGCTTGATCTATATAGACCAAGCCTAGACTTTGATTTATTACGCTGCTGTTGAGGCACATGTACAAGAACATGAACAGCTACAAGAACATGAACAACTACAAGAACAACATCCTCCTGCATATTTCATCGCTTCAGAACTATTAATGTCTGAATATCCATTAATTGAATGATTATTAATTTTCATCATCATCCCATCCTTTATTTTGAGAATACATAATGTAAATTTACTATTAAAATCACTTAAAATGTATCACGCAACAGAAAGACAGTCAATCGTTTACAGAAAAATGTAAATTTTCTGTAAAATATTATTGCTTTGATTCCAATGCGAGATTAAAAGTGTATTATAATTTCAACAACCCAGAATAATATTTATATAAATCTGTCTAATTTACATAATCGATAATTATCAGAAGTTTTAATGTTATGAATCAAGATCACTCTTAAAATGAGTGGTTTTCTTTTGAGATATAAGACCGATTTATCGGCTAGACTCTAAAGTGGAAATTGAATAACTTTAATATCCCATAAAAGTTTCTTATATGCTTTAACACTAATTTATTTGGCACAATATCCTTCATTTTCATTGGATAAAAAACGCTGTACATAGAAAAACACCTCCGTACGATTCATTTATAATGAATTTAACGAAAGTGCCTTTATTTTAGTCCTACTGATTGGGTTTCAATTCAAAATTTTTCTATTGCTTAGTCTCTTATGGTAAATACATATCATGCTTTTTGTGAGAAACAACTACTTTTCACACTTATCGATTACTGCATAATCAATTTATTTTTTATAATCTTTCCACTTATACTTAAATAACCAAGCAGTCACGCACTATAAAACAAAGATTATGATATCACTTTTAATTCAAAAGACTGCCAAGGTTTTAATAAATTTAATAAGAAATGTTCTTCTTTTTTTACATGTCCGATAACATTTTTATAACCTTGATTTTCCATATCTTGTAATGCGATTTGCAGCTCCCCTTTGTAGTGACCATATTGTTCATTACAAATCACAATATCACCTTTTTTAATTTGTTTTGTGTTATTTGGCGGGAATGGCTCATCCTTATAATGAACGCGACTCATCGTTGACCGTATAACATAATCTGAAATATCCCCCCGATTGAAATGAAATTCCTCTGTCACAATAGTTTCATCTAATCCAGTAATATCGTTATTTAAATAAACATCAAAACTAGGCATTGCTAAATTAATTTCTGAAAGTGATTGTAACTCAGATTCAGAAGCAAATGCATTACCAATAATAAAATCATCTACTAAATTCGTCATTAATAAATGCTTAACTTGTACTGCTATAGGCAATTTCCTATGACTTTCTAATGTCGGTAAGCCTTCCATAATCATCCAAGGCCCTACTGTTGCTTCTTGTGAAGAAACAAAAGCTGCAGTATGAACATTATTTCTTTTATAAGCTTCACTCGTATTTACAAAATGTTGATATGATAAACCAGTATAGGTTTGAGGATAAAAATTGTGACAACCTACAAGTTTGTCTAAATTAGGTTGATAACTTAACACATCTTCAATAAACGTATCACTTACACTGATGTTTAACTCTACATACATATGCTGTTTGTTATAACTCAGCTGCGCTATTTCTTGAGCTGAAAATCCTGCATCTACACGTATTCCTGATACGCCTAGTGTTTTAAAAAAGGACAAATCATCACGCTTTAAATTCAATGCTTCAAAAACTTTATGGTTAATATCCGCAATCACTGTCATATCATTCTCTTTAGCAACTTTCACCACTGACTTAAATTTATTAAAAACCGCTTCTTCATCTCTTTTAACCGAAAGTAAATTTGTGAAGATGCGCTTAAATCCGAATTTTGCACTCATTTTAATATAGTCACACATTTCTCCTAAATCTGATTGGGTCGGATAAACTGATATTCCTAAATTATGCATATATATTTACTCCTTATTTGATTTATATATAATGCCACGCATTTGACGTTGCTCAATCAATACACGAGATTTTTCAAAAAAGAGGATACTCGTAAATATTAATAAAAGTAATATTATTCCCCATCCAAACAAATTAATATTTTCAAATATAACTACAGGGACAACGACGATAAATGGTATACCTATCAGTAATAACCATCTATTAAAATGAAATTTATTGACTATAAAATGGGCTATTTTATAAAAGCAAAATATGAGTAAAAATAATACTATTAAATAAATCAATCGCATCATATTAACACTTCTCTTCTAATTTTTGATATAACTCAATCATTTTTTCAATTAAATTTTTCTCACTAATCGCTGTCATTAAATGGTCTTGTGCATGTATCATCAATAAAGATGTTTGCACTTTGTCACCATTTATTTCAGACTGTATTAATTCTGTTTGTATATTATGTGCTTTACTCATTTCTTGCTTCGACTCTGCCATCAGTTCATTCGCTTGTTCAAAATTAAATGCGGTAGCCGCATCCAAAGCTTCATATGCTAAACTTTTCGCATTACCACCATGTGAAATAATTTCAAAAATAATTTGTTCGTTTTGTTCACTCATCAAATCTCCCCATCTCAATTAATCGTCGTTAAAAGTATCATTTGTAGTGCCTTGTTCTTGCTCTAACATTTTACGCTCATACATTTTAAAGAACGGATAGTATATGATTACTGCTACTAAAAGATTAAATACGACTAACACCAGTGCTCTCCAGTCACCATTCGTTGCAAATAATGCCCCTAAAGGCCCCGGTAATGTCCATGGCGCAAGTATCGTGATTTTAGCTATCAAACCTAACTTAAATACAAAATAAGTAATCGTCGTTAAAATAAGTGGAATCCCTATAAACGGTAACGCAAGAATCGGATTCATAACTAACGGCGCACCAAATATAAGTGGTTCATTGATATTAAATATGCTCGGTATAATGGAAAAACGTCCTACTTTCTTCAAATATTCAGATTTTGAGAATATCATCAATATACACAAACTCAGTGTCGCTCCTGCACCGCCTATCCATACAAACCACTGGAAAAATGGTTCGACAATAATATGTGGTAATGGTTCCCCAGCAGCCTTAGCATCTATGTTTTGATCTAATAATGAAAACCAAATAGGTTGGAAGACTGCCCCCATTACTGCCACACCATGTATACCTGCTGACCATAAAAGTACAATGAAAAACACAGGAATCAAAGCACCTAATAAACTGTCACCGGCAAAATTACCTAAAGGTTCAAAGATTTTATTAATAATAGCATTTAAATCTATGTTTAATATCACTCTTACAAACCAAGAAATAACGATAATGACGATTGCAGGTACCAAAGATTCAAACGAACGTGCAACAGATCCCGGAACTTGATCCGGCATTTTAATCGTAAACCCTGACTTCACTACGAGTCGCATCATCTCAACAGCAAATATCATTGAAATGATTGCTACAAACAAGCCGGAACCACCTAAATCTGCCATAGGCAACACATAACCCACAGCATCGCTTTTAGGTAATTTATCATCTAAGTTGAGCGGTAACGTCATCATTAAAAATGTTGCTAGTGAAAGTAATCCACCTGCTTGGCCATCCATTTTATATGATTTTGCTAAACTATAGCCCATTGAAAATGCAGCGTAAACTGCCATCAGTCCCAACGTCATTCTATTAGCGATCATTATCTTCTCAGCATGCGGTTCTACTAATTTTTCTAAAGCTGGTATGGGAGGAGACGCAAATAAAGTAAAGAACGATCCAACTATGATAAGTGGTAGTGTTGCAATAATACCATCACGAATAGAAGTTAAATGTCGTTGCTCAGAAGCTTTGGCCATGGGTGGCATTAATACCTTTTCAATCCATTTCAAAAATTTCTGCATAACATACACCCTCTGTTTACTTATTTAATTTAGTACTTATACATACGTTTTTATTTGCTTTAAAATTTTAGGTGCGCCAATCGGTGTATAGCCCATTGGATCTATGACATCTACAGGTTTATTAACTGCTTCACCGACTTTTTTAAATTTATCTAATCGATGTCTCACTTGAGGTGCTACTAAACCTAAGTCGTAATCAGCAATTTCATTTTCAAATGCTTCGGTACCAACTGCTACGATTTCCAAATCAAAATTTTCTTTTGCCGCCTCTTTCTTCACAGCATCAACAATCATAGAACTAGACATGCCACCTGAACAAACCATTATTACTTTCATAAAACAACACCCTTTCAATATTTTCTTTTTTTAACTTTAACTGCTTGCCGTGTACGCTCTAATAATTTCGTATGTCGTTCATAATCTCTACTGGCTAATGATACAAATAAAATATCTATGACATTGAGCATAGCTATACGTGAACTCATTGCTGCACTTCTCACTGGCTTTTCTGAAGAGCTATAAAACAAGTTAATATGTGCTAAGTCTGCTACATCATTATTGCTATATTTAGTTATGGAAATAATTTGAGCCCCCGCTTTATGTGCTAATGCTAATGACTGCAAAATATCTTCTGTTTGGCCAGTATTCGAAATAGCAATAATAACATCATTTTTTGTCACATTGGCACTCAATGTCGCTTGCTCATCATAGCTCTTGCCAACCTCACACCACTTATCAATGCGTGTGAGCTTTTGCTTTAAATCTTCTGCAATAATTGCTGAAGCACCAATACCAAACACACAAATTTTCCTAGCCTGATGTATCATTAAAGCTGCTTTTTCTAACGCTACTGGTGATAAAATTTGAGCTGTATTCCTTATCGCTTTAGCATTACTTTGAGAAATACTGTTAATCACGCTTTCATTGGAATCAGTAATATTGAGTTCTTCATAATCATCTTCAATTTCATTATGTCTATTTAACGCCATAGCAATTTCCATCTTTAAATCTTGAAAGCCCTTACATTTTATTTTTTTAGATAACCTAACAATCGTCGCTTCACTGACATTTGTTAGGTCTGCTAAATGTTGTATTGAACTGTTGATCGTTCTATGCGGATAATCGATGATATACTGTGCCACTCTATATTCCGAGGGATTCAATGTCGCTAATGATGATTCCAATAATATTAAAATATTACGAATGACTATCACCCCTTTTTAAATATTGTTTCACCTTAGCTACAATTTACAAAATATTATTTCGTGTGTCAAATTATATTTTATTTGTAAAATGATACTTTTGAAAATGTTGCTTTTCACAAGCTGAATTTAGATCTATGTATGTTTAAAGGTTTACCTCCATTTTTATTTAGAGATAAACCTTTGATATTACGCAACTGATATTAAATTAAATATATGATATGAATAATTTATGATTCACTGAGTTGTGCTTCCATATCTATAAAGAAGTTTGCCATCTTTTCTGCGCCATCGTTTGAAAACATTAGCTCTAAATTATCTTGAGACGCTTGAGCATGAACTTCTGAAACTTCAAACATTTTCTTTTCATAAGCCTTCAATATATCAATAACATTTTCTTTATTTTTGAATGATTGTGCTAACAAATATGCATCATATAATGCCATATTGACACCTTCTCCTGCAAACGGACTCATTAAGTGTGCAGCGTCACCAATAAGTGTGATATTAGGCTGTGTTATCCATTTCAAACCAATTGGCAACTGATAGATACGACGAAATTTAATATCATCATAACTATATGCAATATATTTTTTTAATTCTGTACCCCAATCACTAAATTCAACTAATAGTCTTTCTTTTAATTTTTCTAGTGATAACGCACGATATTCATCTAGCATTTCATATGTTGTCTTAAGACTTACATAGGCCATAATACGACCATCGCCATTACGTTGTCCTAGTATCGCTTGATCTCCTCCTAGTCCCATAACCTTTCCATTTTTATTAAATGCCAAAAGGTCTGGATGTTCTTTTTCATTCGAGTTCATTTCTATCATAGATATACCAGTGTACGTTGGTTTAGCATCTGTTAAATACGGGCGAATTTTAGAAAAGGCTCCATCTGCACCTATTACTAATCCTGTCATCACTGTCATCCCATTTTCAAAAACGAGTTCAATTTCCCTATTATCATGTTGTATTAACTTTTCGTATTTATAACCATATTTAATATTTGTAGGGTTAATTTGTGCAATGATGATATCGCATAACTTACCTCTATCAATTTCGGGTCTACTACCTTCACTTCCTGCGTCTTCGTCGAACAAAATCGTGCCATCTTTACGCACAATTCGTGTATCCTCTCCTTCAAAGCGCGCATGCATCAGAAAATCTTCAAAAATATTAGCTTCTTTCAATGGTAACTGACCACTGTCTTCATGAATATCTAATGAACCACCTCGGTCAGCATGCATATTAGGGTAACCACGTTCATAGATTGTAAATGGTAAGCCTTGTTGTTGTAGAAGTAATCCTAACATTAAGCCTCCTGGTCCCCCACCAATAATCGCAATATGATTTAAATTTTCTTTTTTCATTTTTACACCTTTTTCATTATTTTTATTTTTCTTCAATAAAATTCATTAGCTTTGTTTCAGTTTCTTTGATTAATTGTTGAAACTGCTCATATTTCTCTTCATTTTTCATTGCACTTTGTCCTGCTAACATAAATGATTGGAAAAGTGCTTGTAACTCATCACGTGATTTTTTCATCTTGTCAATATCCATATTTTTGAATTGTTCCATACGTTTTGTAAATTCATCATTATCAATATTGTCCTCTAAAAATGCCTTACCTTCTTTTGTTACTGTATAGATTTTTTTCTTTCCTTCTTTTGATACAGAAACAAATCCACGATCTTCTAACATTTGAAGAATAGGATAAACACTGCCTGGACTTGGCGAATAAAATCCTTTAAATTGTGCCTCAAGATCTTTAATAATTTGATAACCGTGTTTGGGTTCGGTTAACAATAATCGTAAAATGCTATATTGCAAATTTCCTTTTTTAAAAAAGCGGTCCCTGCCGCGTGCGGCTGCAAACATCTTTTCAAACCCTTGTCCAAATCCACCTTCTCCGTGTTGCATCATGATATGTCTTCTATTGTGAAATGATCTATTAAACATTTATTA
This sequence comes from Staphylococcus sp. GDY8P54P, assembly GCF_017892645.1. Classification (NCBI taxonomy): domain Bacteria; kingdom Bacillati; phylum Bacillota; class Bacilli; order Caryophanales; family Staphylococcaceae; genus Staphylococcus; species Staphylococcus sp. GDY8P54P. Next base: position 110,444 of record NZ_JAESLN010000001.1, read on the forward strand.
TCATCCTTCCATTTCGATATATCGAAATATTAAACGATATATCGTTACTCGTCAAGCGATATATCGAAAAATAATAACCGTTGCTAGTTAGATATATTCATAATCCTAAATTTGCTAAAATCAATACTTCATTTTAAAATTGGTTTGAATGTAATATTGAAATTTCAAAATTACAATAAGTGCTAAATATTTTAATGGAGTGATCTTATGAATCATAATATTGAATCATTAAAAAATATCATCGATACTTTTAATAGCATTACATTTTTTACAGGAGCAGGTATATCTGTCGCAAGTGGTATTCCTGACTTTCGTTCTATTGGCGGTTTATATGAAGAAATTTCAAAAAATGGTTACTCACCTGAGTATTTACTAAGTGAAACCTATTTCCAAAATGACCCTGAGGGCTTTATTAATTTTTGTCATGATTATTTACTGTTTGCTGATAAAAAACCAAATATCGTTCATCAGTGGATTGCACAACTTGAAAAGCATCAACAATCCCTTGGTGTCATTACTCAAAACATTGACGGTCTACATTCAGATGCTGGGAGTTCACACACAGATGAACTACATGGTACACTAAACCGATTTTATTGTATTAACTGCGACCAAAAATATTCTAAACAATACGTGATTCACCACAACTTACGTTATTGTGAAACTTGTGGCAGTCCCATCAGACCCGATATCGTACTTTATGGAGAAATGCTAAACCAAGACACGATCTTTGACGCCTTGCATAAAATCAAATCTGCTGACACGCTCGTTGTTTTAGGTTCTTCACTGGTCGTTCAGCCTGCCGCCGGTCTTATTTCAAACTTTGAGGGTCAAAACTTAGTTATTATTAACAGAGACCCTACACCTTATGATAGTGATGCAAATTTAGTAATTCACGATGATATGGTCTCAGTCATTAATGAACTGTTTGCGATATCGTAAAATTCCAAATAAATTAGTGTGCTCGCATAGTTTAAAAAATAAAAAGCGTACCTACATGCACGATTAACATATAGATACGCTTCTTTATTTATAATTACATTATTATTCAACTTCGGGTTCTTCAAATTTTGCCAGCGTTGGTTTTGGTGTAGAAATACCTTCTTCATTAAAGTAATGTAAAACTTCTTTACGCAACAATCTTTGACCCGGAAAATGCATGCCTGGCTTCACATGAGCTAATAATTTAATAATCATTTGATTGCCATCGATGCTGTCTAATCCTAATAAATCAGGCGCTGCGACAAACATATCATATTTATCTTTTAATGTTGGTAAAAAGTCTAATAATTTTTTCTCAATCATTTCATAATCCTCTGATGGCGAAACGGGTATCATCACAAGTGGTGATACATCTGTTGCAGAATAATTGACGATTTCACTTATTGTTCCATTGGGTAAAGTATATATTTCACCTGTATCTGATTGTATACGTGTGGATCTTAAACCAATCGTTTTAACTGTACCTTCCGCAATCGTTACACCAGAAGCATTAATTTGCACATAATCACTTACATCAAATTGTCCTTCAAATATAATAAAGAAACCAGTGATAATATCTTTGACAATTGTTTGTGCACCGAAGCCGACCGCTAGACCGACTACACCGGCACCGGCTAAAATCGCCGATACACTTATCCCAAAGCGTGACAATATTGAGGTGAGCACGATAAACCATACAACATAGCTAACTAAATTTTGAACTAGTGTAGATAATGTCTCACTTCGCTTAATTTTATAATGTGTTTTTTTCTTTGCATTCGCCTTGAAGAATTTCGTCACTAATTTCTTCGCAATGGCAATCACTATAATACCCATCAAAATATATGCCGCGATAATTAATATATTGACTAAGAGTGATTGATAAAATTCTACCTGTGTAAGTGGTTCAATCAACTTCATAAAAAATTGCTTCAATTGATTCATATTGTATTTCCTCCATTCTTAGCTCGTTATACGGTTGTATTACAATACATCAAATAGTAGTGATTTATTAAGAAATTGCTTTTCCCATTACAAAAGTTATCATACTTTAATAGTTATCTAAACCCTTTAAGGTTTTGGACAACTTGCTTTAACATAAAGTCACACTTTTATTTCAATATGAAGTCTAAAAGCAGGATAGATATTCACTATCCTGCTTATTTTGTGTGAATATAAATTATAAAAAATCTTTAATGGTTGATTACTTTATCTGTCTTTCTTACTAAAAAATAACATTATAACAGTCTTTAATATTTAGACGTTTAACAACTTTTATATTTTTTTAATAAACTTTGTAAAATTATATTGCTTTATAATAGATTGTACTGTATAAATAGTAAAGAATGATGTAATTTTATAAATTGGGATGGGAATGATTTTATGAAAAATGGTAGTTTTCAACGATTTTCTTTAAGAAAGTTTAAAATTGGTACTGGATCCATATTACTGGGTACATTTTTAATGGTAGGTATGCACAATGAAGCAAATGCTAGCGAACTAGATTCAACACAAACAGCTCATCAAACATTCGTCGAGGATAACAATAAGATAACCACTAAACCTAATGAATCAACTAATCAATATGATAATAAAACAGAAATAACAGAATCAGAGTCCTCAGTAAGTACGAATGATATGACTGAATCTACAAATACGACAGAAAAAGTCACAACACTAAACACTAATGAAAATACATCCGATGTAAATCAACCCGAAGTAACAAACAATACGCCAACTTCTTATGCTGAAAATCAATATCCTACCCAAGAAACGACTTCAAAGACAGTTGAAACTACGTCAGATATAAATAAAGATGCTGATAAAGATGGCAATTTAACATATTTCCAAGAACAAAACGGCTATATACCACAACTTACTCAAACTGTTCAAAATGGTGTCAAAACAGGTGAAAATTGTACTGCGGACGAAGTAACTACGTCATATACAAATAATGTTGATTTAAATGCAAAAAGTATCATGGATACAAATTTAGATGACTATTCCAATAATGGATACCAAGAAAAAGTTAAAAATCCAAATAATCATCCAAATGCGGTAGATACAGAAAATTATGGTCCTGGTAATTTAGAAATTCAACATTGGCAAGATGGTCCAAATGAAGCTACTAAAACACAGTATTGGAGAGCCGTTTTCGCTACTGATTATGCAATAGACAACGCCGAGATGAGAGTTACACTACCATATGAAAATGTAACCACAACAGACGTATCAAACTGGGTAGTAAATCGATATTACCCTGCAGTTTCAACTAACGGTATGAGTAAGTATCAACATATACTAACTCCGGTAAGCGTAACATTTAATGGTAATGTAGCAATTGTCAATTTTGGTAACATCGAAGCCAATAGTGCTTATGGCATAATGTTTACTAAACAATTTGATACACCGCAAAATTTGAGTAATGGATTACTTTCTACAAGTGCAAATGTAGGTGGAACGTGGAACGAAGATGACCTCCAAAGACAGTTAGAATTAAAAAAAGAAAACATGCGAACGCAAGGTTTTACCGAAGATGAAATTAATAATGCGCAATTAGATTATCTAAAAAGTAACCTAAGTCCGAAGCAAATTGAGTATATAAACGAAGTCTGCGAAATCCCGGATAACCCTAACAACCCGAATAACCCTAGCAACCCGGAGAATCCTAGTAACCCGGAGAACCCTAGCAACCCGGAGAATCCTAGTAACCCGGATAATCCTAGTAACCCGGATAATCCTAGTAACCCAGATAATCATAGCAACCCGGAGAACCCTAGCACCCCGGATAATCCTAGTAACCCGGATAATCCTAGTAACCCAGATAATCATAGCAACCCGGATAGTCCTAGCAACCCAGAGAACCCTAGCAACCCAGATAATCCTAGCAACCCGGATAATCCGGAAAATACTCACAACCCAGACAACTCAGATAATCCGGACAATCCGGAAAATCCTAGCAATCTGGATAACCTAAACAATTCGGATAACCCAGGTAACCTAGATTATTTAAATAATACAGATAGATCTGAATTAATGAATAACTCAAACATTTCCAATAATACAAAAGGCTTAGCCACTTTCAACAACAGTGATTTAATAGGTAATCCGGAAAAATTCCATAATTCGAACTACAATTCTGTTTCAAATATGGTTTATAACTCAAATAATCACGTAGCATCTAAATTTATGTATCCCACTTTAGAAACAGATGTGACTAAAAAAAGTACCGATTATTCTGATAAAAATCAACTACCAAATACTGGACAATTACAAGATAAAGCAAATCCATTATTAGGCGCAGTCGCAGCAATTTTTGGTGTTATATTCATCCTATTCAGACGTAAAAGCATACGAAAAGAACGCTAACTTTAATCCATAAAACAAAACCTAATCTAACATGCTAACCTTCAGAAAATTATAAGTGAAAAATTTCTATTATAGTAAAAACGAATTAAAAAGCAACGTACAATGTCTTATTGTACGTTGCTTTTTATAAATAGTAATTCAATTAACAAAAAAGTTATACTTTAAAAATGTTTGACTAAAAGTATTTATAATCATAGCGCCCATAAAATAAATAGTATGGAATAATTAATAATAACATCAATATGCCCAATGCAATATATAAACCTGCATAATTTAAAAATGACACGATTAATCCTAAGAAATCAAAACCACCCGTATAACGTGTGGTTTGTTCGTCGGCTATAAGCCTTTGTGACTGACCAGCCCTGATAAGGGCTCTGAGAAGATCAGCCATTTGTACTACTGTCCCAGCAACGCGTTGAAGGGTTGTTTTATTTTTTCT
>NZ_JAESLN010000010.1:0-273378 GCF_017892645.1 Staphylococcus sp. GDY8P54P
GGTTTTGACTTTGAAAGTCAAGAACTTTTTAAAATTAATTTTAAAGCTTGTTTTGAAATATTGTTTTGTGTGTCGTTTTGTTTCGTCCGACAAGTAAATACTATACACGCTTAAAACGCTTTGAACAACAGTAAAATTTACACTTTTATGTAAAACCAAAAGTATAACTTCTTCAATTCACATACTTTAAAATCTCAAAAAATACATAAAGTTCGTTTTTATTACTTCATCATGAGGTTTGTTATCGAAAAACAGCTGATAAACCTCTATAAAACAAACTTTACTATTTATTAAAATTCTTTTCGAAAAATTAGAGCTACCTTAAAAAAAGGTAGCTTCGGTTTCATTTGAATTTACAATTGAGCATTTACTACATCTCTGTTCTGCCCATAATCGCTTTTGATAAGGTTACTTCATCCGCGTATTCTAAATCTCCGCCGACAGAAAGTCCTTGCGCTAATCGAGTTACTGTTAGACCAATTGGTTTGACCAGTCTTGATATATACATTGCTGTTGACTCACCTTCCAAATTGGGGTTCATCGCTAAGATTAACTCTTTCACTTCGTCATTTTTCAAACGATTAATCAGACTTGGAATATTAATATCTTCCGGTCCTATGCCATCCATCGGAGAAATAGAACCATGTAACACATGGTACAAGCCTTTATATTCACGCATTTTTTCCATAGCGATTACATCTTTATCGTCCTCAACTACACAAATAATTGAGCGATCTCTCTGTTTATCCTGGCAAATATAACATGGATCTTGCTCAGTAATATGCCCACATTCACTACAATAGGTAAGTTCTCGTTTAACATCGACTAAAGCTTTAGCAAATTGAACGACATCGTCTTCTTTCATATCTAATACATGAAACGCCAGACGTTGGGCTGTTTTAGGCCCAATGCCTGGCAGTTTCATGAAACTGTCGATAAGTTTGGATATTGGTTCTGGATAGTGCATACAATCACATTCCAGGAATATTTAAGCCTTGTGTATGCTTACCTAAGCGTTCTTGAGTAAGTTCATCAGCTTTATTCATCGCTTCATTAGTAGCAGCAATAACTAAATCTTGTAACATTTCAATGTCATCTGGATCAACTGCTTCTTCTTTAATTTCTACATCGAGAACTTCTTTGTGACCTGATACTGTGACAGTCACCATGCCACCGCCAGCCGTACCTTGTACTTTTTCTTCTTTTAATTTTTCTTGCTCTTCATTCATTTTCTTTTGCATTTTCTGCATTTGTTTCATCATTTGTTGCATATTTCCGCCACCGCGCATATATTTATCCTCCTTAAAAACTTCAATCTCATTTGATTGTATTTCATCTTTTGTCTCATTATACATGCCTTTTAATTCATTGTCATGTATCACTCTTCATCTATGACATTTACTGTATTTTCTCCAAATAAGTCCTTCGCCTTTTGAACGACATCAACATCTTCAGGTGACGTTGTTGTCGCTGTTCTGTTTTCCTCGGCACTTGTACCTTGTTTACGATTTTGAAGATATTCTGTCCTTACCCTCATCCACTGGTCTGCTGGGACACCGACTACTTTCACTGTTTTATCTATAATGTTACATACTACGTTCTCAATATTCTCTCTTTTTTCATCATCTTTATTTACAATCTCACAATGTATTTCTTCTTCGAATTTAATCAGTACATGGGTTTCACTTGCTGCCACTGGTTCTGAATTTTGAAGAAGACTTACTAATGACTTCATATCATTACTCTTAGCGTGATCTATAACTTCTTGCCAGTGGTCTTTAAGTTGCTTAATATCTTCTTTGTTAGCTTTGTCTAACACTTTGGCTATTTGTTGCATTGAAAATGCATTTTTCGATTGTGGACCTTTACTAGCTGTTTTTTTAGCTTGTGGTTTGGCACTGTTAGCTACGACGCCCTGTGATTTTAAAGTTTTTAATTCATTTTCTAATTGTTCCATTCGCTGTAACAATACTTCATTATTAGGCTCACTGGCTACACTCGTTGTAGCAACAGTTTGCACATTTTCAGGTTCTCCTTTAATCATTTCTGCTATTTTAACTAATAATACTTCAAAATGAACGCTTTGATTGACACTAAATCTGATTGAAACAAGCGTATCATTAATCACGTCAATCATTTTATATAAAGTATCCAAGTCAAAATGCATCAGTGCATCATATTCAGAGTCCATATTAGATGTCTTATTCATAATGGTATCTCTTACAAAATAAATCATATCGTTAATCAAGCGATTTACTTCTTTACCTTGTGCAATAAATTGATGGTAAGTTGAAAATGCAGTTTTTACATCTCCTTCAACTACCTCTTTCAGTAAATCATTCAACGCTTGAGCATCTACACTACCAGTTACATTCAACGCGTCTTGTAATGTAAGGTGTTCATCGCCAAAAGCGATTGCTTGGTCCATAATGCTTAGCGCGTCTCGCATACCGCCTTCAGAAGCTTTAGCGATAAAATCTAAGGCTCCATGATCATATTCTATCTCTTGATTGTCTGCTACGAATTGCAAACGTTCTACAATTTCATCATGGCTAATTGCTTTAAAATCAAATCTTTGCGCTCTTGAAATAATTGTCGGAGGTATTTTATGTGGTTCGGTAGTCGCCAAAATAAAGATTGCATGGGCTGGTGGTTCTTCTAAAGTTTTCAACAACGCATTGAAAGCGCCTGTTGTTAACATATGAACTTCATCTATAATGTATACTTTGAATTTTGATTCACTTGGTGCGTATTTAACTTTATCTCTGATATTTCTAATTTCATCCACACCATTATTACTAGCAGCATCTATTTCAATCACATCTGAATTCGTTCCGCGCGTAATACCTGTACAAATAGCGCATTCATTACAAGGTTCTCCATCAGAACGTTCTAGACAGTTGATAGCTTTCGCGAATACTTTTGCGATACTTGTTTTACCTGTTCCTCTAGGTCCGCTAAAAATATACGCATGTGATTGTTTTCCTTTTGAAATTGCGTTGCGCAATGTTTTAGTTACATGTTCTTGGCCAACTACATCTTCAAAACTTTGGGGCCTGAACATTCTATATAAAGCTTGATAATTCACCTTTGCACCTCCAATAACATTCAACAACTATTATATCACTGTGCTTTATATTTTGAATATTAATTAAATGCCTCTGGATAAACTACATTACCATTTGGTTGCTCAACAAGTTGTTCCCACAAGAATTTAACCATAAAGTATTTCGATGGCACATCAAACGGACTATAAATTTGATAACGGCTCGCCTCTTCATAACCTAACATACCATAATATCCAGGATCTCCAAGTACAATGATTGTCGTATAATCTTGCGCTTTTGCACGTTCCTCCACTGCTTGGACAAGGGCTTTACCTATACCTTTACCTCTGTATTTCGGCAATACGGATAAAGGGGCTAACGCTAAGGCGGTAAAGCGTGTTTCATCGTTAATTATCTCTATTTCCGTAAGCATCACATGACCAACGACATCACCTTCATCTGTCTTAGCAACAACTTCCAATTCGTAATTATATTCTGTCGACGCTCTAATTTTCAAAACTAAATCTTGTTCATCATGGTTGGACTCTACGACGTTTTCAAAAGCGGTTTTTATTTCCTCTAAACTTGCGTCATAGTCATTTTCAGTTAATGTACTTAAATAAATTTGCATATGTCGTTCCTCCAAATTCACTAAATTCAATTTTCAGCAGTTACAATCAGAATGATATCGTTGCAGTTCGATCAATTAAATTAATGTATCGCTCTTATTTTAATATAAAAAAAGAGTGACTGCTATCAAAAGATAAGTCACTCATAATATATGGTTAATTGTATTTATTTAAAAATTAAAACCGTGCACCTTCGCTTCGAATACGTATCATAAACGTAACCAAAGTCGACAGCTAAATCTCGGCAACCCTACGGCACATACGATGATCCACTTAATGCTGCTTCCGTCAGGACCTGACATGGTTCATGGGTTCATATTGCATAGGACCGAAATCTTCAAACACTACGTGCTTTGGGCAGACTTCACAAAAACGTAGCCTCAGCGAAGGAATTAAGTCTCGCATAAAGCGGATTTCGAGTACAGGGAACCGCTACCTCCCCACCTAGCACGGCAAGATATATCATACTATAAGGTAATGACTGATTGCAAGTCATACAATTCATTATTTTATAACTTATTTCATTAAATTTTATGACGTCTCGAAAAATCGTTAAACTTAAATTCTGTAGCTAAATGTTTGGAAATATTATATTGAAATTTTGTCGTATCCTTTAAATGGACGATTCCTCGGACCGTAGCAGTATACGACGGCGTTACATCTCCAAATATTTCATATTCTAAATCACCAAATGATTCAAAAGTGATAGATTTATTAGAGTAACTAATTTCTAGTTTCAATGTTTGTTCTATATAATGGTACAACGAATCTTTAGCAATATGCATCGTTATATTAGGAACGATTTTTTCTACTAAATAATCTTCATCGATAATTTTCACACGATGATCAATCTTTCGCGTTCGAATAATATGCCACAATGTCTCACTCTGACGCAAGCCCAAAGCGCTTTTTACTTCTGGCGCTTCACTAGCAGGTATGCGTTCTAATAATCTAACTTCAGTCTCGTGACCCAGACCTAACCCTTGTTGAACTTCCCTGAAACTGGTTAAATTCGCAAATGGGAATTCTGTAATACCTTGATAGATGACAACTGAACCTTTACCTTTTATTTTCTGAATCATGCCATCTCTAACAAGTAGATTAAGCGCTTTGCGCACAGTTTCGCGAGAAGCATTATAGTCGAATACCAATTCATTTTCTGAGGGCAATTGAGCGCCATAGGGTAACTTTGATTCGATGATATCTGTGCGTAAATTTTCATAAATCGAAATAAATTTTTTCTGTTTCATGTGATTTCACTCACTGCCTTTTACTTTAAATTATTGTCTAACTACTATGGCACCAAATCCATCTATTAAGCCATTCTCAATCGACCCATTTTGTAACATGACTTGCCCATCAACGTTTAACGCTTTTGGTAGTTCAACTTTTGCTTTTGAAAAGTTAGCAATCACCAACCATGTTTCATCTTCATGATGACGTTTATAAATAAACAATTCATCGTGATCCATGTAAAGTGGCTCAATATTTCCATAAGTTATAATATCATATTCGTGACGTAGCTTTATTAATTTTCTATATGTTTGTAAAATAGATTGGTCGTCTTCTATAGCTGCTTCAACGTTAATTTCCTTATAATTATCAGGAATATCAATCCAAGGTGTACCGGAAGTAAAACCTGCATTTTCACCATTTGTCCACTGTACAGGTGTACGAGAATTATCACGAGATTTTTGTCCTAAAATCGTTAGAATCTCTGCTTCTGGATAACCTTCACCTTTTAACTTATGATATGCATTTAAAGATTCTATATCTCTATACTGGTCGATATCATTAAAATGAGGATCTGTCATGCCAATTTCTTCACCTTGATAAATATACGGCGTGCCTTGGAGCATGTGCAAGACGATGGCTAACATTTTAGCACTACTTTGACGTAAGGCTTCAGTCGAATCATCACCGAACCGCGTTACCACACGTGGTTGATCATGATTGCACCAAAAAATGGCATTCCATCCGCCACCGTTATAAATACCTATTTGCCATTCCATTAATATTTCTTTTAATTTATGAAAATCTAACTTAGCGTTTGTCCATTTTTCGCCATCAATATAGTCTACTTTTAAATGATGGAAATTAAACACACTACTTAGCTCTTGACGTGCAGGATCCGTATACTGGATACAATTTTCAATCGTTGTTGAAGACATCTCACCCACCGTCATCATATCTTTACTACCAAATGTCTGCTGATTCATTTCATGTAAATATTCATGCACACGTGGCCCATCAGTGTAAAATTCCTTTCCTACCTTTTCTGAATTATTAAATTCACCTTTTGATATTAAGTTAATGACATCGAATCTAAAACCGTCTACGCCAAAGTCAATCCAATAATTAATTACTTTATAAAGTTCCCGACGTACTTCTGGATTATCCCAATTTAAATCTGCTTGTGTTACATCGAATAAATGTAGGTAATATTCATCCGTTTTGTCATCGTATTTCCAAGCATTACCACCAAACTTCGATTCCCAATTAGTTGGTGGTTGATTATCCGCTGACCGCTTAAAGAAATAGTAGTCTCTGTACGGGTTACTTTTATCTGAATATGCTTGTTTAAACCATTCATGTTCTGTAGAAGTATGGTTAATGACGATATCCATCATTATTTTTAAATCGCGTCGATGCGCTTCAGCAATCAACCTTTTTAAGTCTTCAATCGTGCCAAATTGTTCGTTCACTTTATAATAATCACTAATGTCATAACCATTATCATTCATAGGTGATTCATAAATAGGCGTTAACCAAATATAATCCACACCCAGATATTGTAGATAATCTAACTTTTCAATTATGCCGTTTAAATCTCCTTCACCATTACCTGTCGTATCATTAAATGATTTGGGATAAATTTGATAAACTACCGATTTTCTCCAATCATTGACTACCATTTGATTACCACCTTATCTTTGTATTTTAAATTAAGAAACCCGCTAAACAAACTTAGCGAGTTTAGTTGTACTTATCTATTTGCATTAACTATTCTTCTACTATTTCTTTCGCTTCTTCTTTACTAAATTTCGAGAAGATCACAGTTAATATTGCTGGTACTACCATTGCCAGAACAGTACCTATGCCATAAATGAGCCAAAAATCTTTTTTAATAGAAATGATAGCTGGTACACCACCAACGCCAACATTACCTAAGACACCGATTGCACCTATGATAGCACCTATCACACCCGAAGTTAAAATCGCTGCAACAAAAGGATATTTCAACGGTAAGTTTACACCAAACAACGCTGGTTCAGTAACACCTAAGAAACCTGATACGCCAGAAGTCATTGCCAAGCCTTGTTCTTTTGCCATTTTACGTCTTTTATAGACGAACCATGCACCGAATGCGGCCGAACCTTGACAGATATTTGAAATCGCTAAGATCGGCCACAAATATGTTCCTTTAAGACTGCTTCCCATCAGTTGGAAATCAACCGCTAAGAACATATGGTGTAAACCTGTAATCACTAGAGGTGCGTAGAAGAACCCATAAATTGCGCCACCTAACCAACCTATATGTTCAAACACAAATGTCACACCGTTTGTAATCCCTGTTCCTAGCCATAAAGCAATTGGTCCTATAACGATAAAGGCTAAGAAACCAGTGATTAATAAGGCGACGGGACCAACAACTAACATCTTGATTGAATCATGCACATATTTACTTAAGAATTTTTCAATTTGCGCTAATACATAAGATGCTAATAAAATCGGTAAGACCTGACCTTGATAATTCAGTTGTTTAATTTCTAAACCAAAGATATGCCACGCCGAAATGTTACCTTTACCTATGTCATATTGTGAAGCGAGTTGCGGATTCATTAAAATCAGACCTAATACCAAACCGAGTATTTGACTCCCGCCAAACACACGCATACTACTCCAACCAATTAAAGCCGGTAAGAATATGAAGGCAGTATTCGCGATAACATTAATGATATCTGCAAAGTCCCCTAGCTGTGGATATTGTGCCACCAATGCCTGCTTCCCAAACAAGTCTTCCATCGTTAATACATTATAAATCCCTAATAATAAACCAGCAGTTACGATAGCTGGTAAAATCGGAATAAAGATATCTCCCAATAACTTAACCAATCTTTGTATAGGATTGCCTTTTTGAGCTGCCGCTGCTTTAGCATCATCTTTAGAGGCACTTTCTGCCCCAGTTTCTTCAATAAATTGTTTATAAACTTCATCAACAGTACCTGGTCCAATTACAATTTGATATTGATTGTCAGCTTTGAATTGTCCTTTAACCAAATCATTGTTACTCAGACTCTCTTTATCTACCTTATCATCATCTTTCAAAACAAGTCGCAAACGCGTCACACAGTGTGTTGCTGTGTCCAAGTTTTCTTTGCCCCCAATAGCCTTGACGATATCTTGAACATCTTTCTTTTTAACAGCCATGATGATTCCCTCCCTTAAACTTTAATATTATCCAGAGTATAACTTGTATAGACAAGTTTTGCAAGGGCTTTCACTCAACTCACAAAAAAGGTCTATACGGAAATTAATTTTTAATTTCCGTATAGACCTACTTCAAAAAAAATATATTGTTTTGCATCTGATGTAATCATTGCATTATGTTTAATAACCTGTGACACAAGCAATAGTAAGACGATATTCACTATTCGTCTATTTTTCTTCATCATTGACTTTAAAAACAAAAAAGACAAACACTTTATATTAAATAAACGTTTGCCTACTATATTTATTAGTCTTGGTATTTAATGATAATGGCGGAGGAAGAGGGATTCGAACCCCCGCGGGCCGTTAAGCCCCTGTCGGTTTTCAAGACCGATCCCTTCAGCCGGACTTGGGTATTCCTCCAAATGAACACAATAATTATAATATTATAGCCCATTAAAAAAGTCAATTATAATTAAAGTATTACACCAATGTTTTTTCATTTAGGAATTCGTCCACTGCACGAGCGACTGCTCTTCCTTCTTGAATAGCCCAAACAACAAGACTTTGACCTCTTCTTGCATCACCTGCCGCGAAAATATTTGATTGATTCGTTTTAAAATCTTTATTATCTGCGACAATTTTATTTCTTTCAGTTTGTATATCAAAAGCATGTGGCACAGTAGTTTCTGTACCAATAAATCCAATGGATAACAGTACCAAATCAGCTGGCCAATGACGTTCTGTACCATCGACAACCACCATACCATCCTCTGTTTCTTCAAGTATTTGTGTATAAACACCTGTTACATTACCAATACGATCCACTTCGTAACGCATCGTTTGCACACCATACGCTCGTGGTTCAAAACCAAAACGCGCTTCATATTCGTCATGCGCATAATCCATTTTAAACACAGGCATTGCCAACGGCCAGTACGTATTTTCATCAAATTCAATGGCTTCTGGTTGCTTCGTGTATTTGTTAAATTGAACGATAGATTTACAATTTTCTCTCAATGCAGTTGCCACACAATCTGCACCTGTGTCACCTGCACCAATGACAATCACATTTTTTCCTTCTGCGGAAATGGACGGCGTTTCAATTTCACCATTTAAATATTCGCCTTGTTCTGTTAAGTAATCCATAGCAAAGTGAATACCCATGCCCATTCGGCCTTCTAATGGTAAATCGCGAGCATTTTGTGAGCCTGTACAAATAATAATGGCATCAAATTGTTCCTCTAAACTTTCTTTGCTGATGTCTACCCCTATTTCCGTATTAGTGATAAAGGTGATACCAGATTGTTCCATTAATTTAATTCTACGTCGCACGACCGCTTTATCTAGTTTCATATTGGGGATCCCGTACATTAACAACCCGCCTGCTTCACGCGCACGTTCATATACAGTTACCCAATAACCTAATTTATTCAATTCATCTGCAGCTGTTAAGCCAGCCGGACCGCTTCCTACTATCGCTACTGATGCTGCTTTGCGCTCACTTGGTATCGTTGGTTCGACCCAACCATTTTCAAAAGCTTCATCTATAATGGTACGTTCAATCCCTTTTATCGCAACAGATGCTCTATTTATCTTCATTACGCACGATTGTTCACATGGTGCTGGACATACGCGTCCAGTAAATTCTGGGAAGTTATTTGTCTCGTTCAACCGTTCATATGCTGTCTTGAAGTCTTTTTGGTACACTAAGTCATTCCATTCAGGAATGTAATTCCCAATAGGACAACCAATTGTTTCTCTACCATGTGGCTCACCTGTCTGACAAAATGGTGTGCCACAATCCATGCATCTCGCACCTTGTTCTGATGCTTCTTCTTTGGTAAACCTCTGCTGAAAGGGTGCGTGTCCTTTCAAACGTTCTACTAAAGACAATTCAGGCAAGGGTTGTTTGTCATAACTCATAAATCCTTTAAATTCCCCCATACTCAGTCCCCCTTCAATTTAATACACAGCCGTTAATTGTTGTGCTGGTTCTAAATGTGTTCTCTTGTCATTAAAAGCATTCAATAACGCTTCATCTTGCTGGTTAGATTCGCGCTTTTGCAATTCAATTTTTTGCATCATTAATTTATAATCTTTTGGAATGACTTTTACTACTTGATCAACTACAGATTCAAAATGGTTTAATATATTTTTAGCTTTAGCGCTATTTGTATAAAGTAAATGGTCTTCTAACATTTCTTTTACAACATTTTTTTCTGCTTCAACAGTGATTTCGTCGAAGTCTAAACTGTCTAATTGATGCGCTTCTTTAAATTTTTCAACATCAGATGGGAAGATATAAGCGACGCCCCCACTCATACCTTGACCAAAATTCTTCCCGACATCTCCAAGCACAATGACACGTCCACCTGTCATATATTCAAGACCATGATCACCAATACCTTCAACAACTACTTGTACACCACTATTTCTAATACAGAATCGTTCACCAGCTTTACCATTAATAAAAGCTTTGCCATATGATGCACCATAGAAACAAACATTGCCAATTATAATTTCTGATTCTCGTTGTTGCGTCGGTGCCTTAACAATCACTTTACCGCCAGAAAGTCCTTTACCTACATAATCGTTAGCATCACCCGTGTGATGTATTGTTAATCCTTGAGGTATATAGGCACCTAAACTTTGACCAGCATGCCCTACCGTATTGACATAAATACGATCCTCAGGCAAACCGTCGGCACCGTGGATATCAGTAATCATACTGCCAGTAATGACACCCACGTCTCGTTGTTCATTTTTTACAACATAATTGCCAGTAAATGACTTATGTTGCTCAATTGCTGATTGAGCATCAGGTAATAGTTGCGTTAAATCGAAACCTTCATCAAGATGATGATTTTGCACAATATTTTTATATCTTTCACCGTCGTGCTGATATAATAATGCTTCTACATTCATAGAAGCAGCTTTAGGTCTTTGTTGAGATAAATTATCTTTTCGTTTTAATAAGTCTGTGCGACCCACCAATTCATCTACCGTGCGTAATCCAAGTTCGGCTAATATCTCCCTTAATTCCTCAGCAACAAAATGCATAAAATTAACCACGTGATCTGCTCTACCATTAAATAACGCGCGTAAATCTTGGTTTTGAGTAGCAATACCTACTGGACATGTATCTTTATGACATACACGCATCATGACACAGCCAAGTACGACTAAAGGTGCTGTTGCAAAACCAAATTCTTCAGCTCCCAACGCACACGCATATGCCACGTCTTTACCTGTAAGTAATTTGCCGTCTGTTTCTACAATCACTCTCGACCTTAAATTATTCATCATCAGAGTTTGATGTGTCTCTGCTAAGCCAATTTCCCAAGGGACACCTGCGTGTTGGATACTTGTTTTAGGAGAAGCACCCGTCCCACCATCATATCCACTAATCACAATTTTATCTGCATAAGCTTTAGCTACACCTGCTGCAATTGTTCCGACACCAGTTTTAGATACGAGCTTCACTGTAATATTTGCGTTTTTATTAGCATTTTTCAAATCATGAATTAATTGTGCTAAGTCTTCAATTGAATAAATATCATGATGAGGCGGCGGGGAAATCAAGCCAATACCCGGCGTAGACCCTCTGACTTCAGCAATCCACGGATAAACTTTAGAACCAGGCAACTGCCCGCCTTCCCCTGGTTTAGCTCCCTGAGCTACCTTGATTTGTATTTCTTTGGCATGTTGTAAGTAGTGACTCGTCACTCCAAATCTTCCGGAAGCAACTTGTTTGATTGCACTAGATCGATTTCGACCTTCATCATCCACCACAAATCGTTCTGGGTTTTCTCCACCTTCACCACTATTACTTTTACCACCCATTTGATTCATTGCTTCAGCAAGTGTTTGATGTGCTTCTTCAGAAATAGAGCCATAACTCATCGCACCTGTATTAAAACGTTTAACGATTTCAGTCGTTGCTTCTACTTCATTGATATCAATCGAGTCTTGCTTTTTAAATTCCATTAAATGACGAATATGATCTGTACGTTGATGATTGACTTCATTTGAAAATGTTTTGAACTGTTCATAATCATTTAAACGACACGCATGTTGTAGTAAGTGAATTGTCGTCGGGTTAAATGCGTGATGTTGACCTTGCTTACGCCATTGAAACGTACTGCCAGATTCCAGGTACTCGCTCTCAGATGATTGTCTTGCTTTATTTTCTTTATCTATCAAGTTTATATCGATACCAGATAACTTGGTTTGTGTGCCTGTAAAATACTGGTCAACCACATCTTGCGACAAACCTACCGCTTCAAAAATTTGTGCTCCTTGGTAACTTTGAACGGTAGAAATGCCCATTTTAGCCATTACTTTTATGACACCTTCTGACAAAGTATCTGTATATGTTTGGACATTTTCAGTAACCTCTCCGTTTAAGCGTCCTTTATCTACTAAATTTTCTATTGTACGTTGCGCTAGATATGGTACGACTGCATTCGCCCCATACCCTAATAAACACGCTACATGATGCACCTCTCTCGTTTCACCAGAAAGTGCGATGATGCTTGTGCGCATGCGTAAACCTTTTCTGATTAATAACTGATGCACATGACTGACCGCAAGCAATATTGGCATTGCATAACCTTGCTCTTCTACTAATACACGGTCATCTAAGACAATGATTTCATAGCCATCTTTTACTGATTGAATTGCTTGTTCCCCTAAATGGTCTAACGCCAATTCTAAATTTTCTTGATACAATGTAGATAAATGCTTAACTTTAAACCTACTGTCGTCAATCGTTTTTAATTGCGCCTCAGTTAGCACCGGTTTTTTCAATTGAATTCTGTTCAACACATCTTCATTAGGATTTAGTAAATTACCTTCTGAACCTAGATAAGACAATTCACTTGTCACTATTTTTTCTCTATATGCATCAATTGGCGGATTGGTAACTTGTGCAAAAAGTTGTTTAAAATAATTAAATAACGATTCATCTTTTTCATTTAAAACAGCAATTGGAACATCATACCCCATAGCACCAATTGGATCTTTCTTACTTTCAATTAATTCTGTCATATATTTGTCGATTTCTTCTTTCGTATAAACAAATTGCTTTTGTAACCTTGTTAAAGTTGTTTCATCCCAATCCGATGGTGTCACTTTTACATGATTTAAATCTAAGTCTATTTTAAATTGATTTAGCCAATTCTCATATGGTAATTCATCAGCGATACGTGCTTTTAATTCATTATTATCAACTACTTTTTGTTGTTGAAAATCAACTAATAATAATTTACCTGGATTGAGTTGGCCTTTAAAAGCAACTTGTTCTTCCGGTACATCTACAACACCCACTTCTGACGAAAAAACAATGTAATTATCTTTAGTGATTGTATAACGTCCTGGACGCAAGCCATTTCTATCTGTTAGCGCACCAATTTTCTCCCCATTACAAAAAGAAATCATTGTCGGGCCATCCCACGGTTCCATTAGGTAACTATAATATTCATAAAAAGCACGGACATTATTGTCATTCGCCGTATTATAAAGCCAAGGCTCCGGTATCATTAACATCGCTGCTCTTTCTGGTTCCATTGCTAAAGATAAAAATTCTAATGCGTTGTCTACAATAGCAGAGTCACTACCGTCTTCATCAATGATTTCCTCTACTTTATGTTTGTTTTCACCAAAAATACTTTCAATGAGATCATTTTGTCTTGCGCGCATCCAATTTACGTTACCTTTAATGGTATTAATCTCCCCATTATGCATTAATAATCGGTTGGGGTGTGCACGTTTCCAACTCGGAAAGGTATTTGTACTAAAACGGGAATGTACAAGTCCAAGTTTTGATATATAATGCTCATCATTTAAATCTTGAAAGAGTTTCTTAATTTGATCAGAACGCAACCACCCTTTATAGACGATTGTTTTATGAGACAAACTTGTAAAATATAAATCTATTTGTTGTTTTTTAGCATATAATTCAATTTGCTTACGTGCTAAAAACAATGCTTTTTCTATATGCGTTTGATTATTTAAGGCGATGAATACCTGTTGTATATATGGCATTGTTTGAGCTACATGTTCGGCAATGGCATTGACATCAACTGGTACGTCTCTATAACCAATAACATTCAATCCTTCGCTTTCAAAGTAACGATTAAACGTTGCTTCATGCTTTGAATTTTTTATCTTCTCATTTGAAAAAAACATGCCTACTGCATAATGACCTTCTTCCGGTAATTCAAAATCTGTTTGTTCAGAAAAATACCCAAAAGGAATCTCTGTCATGATACCGGCACCATCACCAGTTATACCATCTGCACCAATTCCTCCACGATGATCTAACCTACGTAGCATTTCCAATGACTTTTCAACGATATCGTGTGACCTTTCATTATTCATATTGGCATAGAATCCAATACCACATGCATCGTGCTCTTCACGACTATCATATAACCCCAATTGCTTACCATATTCGATCATAACCCTCACCTCTTTTTCGAAAATTCTGAATAATAAATAAGTATAGTAAACTATATAGTAATACATTAATCTATTCAATATATAAAATAGATGATATTATTCTAATAATTCGAATAATATTAATATGTTGGGAATGGTTATATGGAAATTAAACAATTGAAATATTTTATAGAAGTTGCAAAAAGAGAACATTTATCAGATGCTGCATTAGAACTTAACATTGCTCAATCTGCCATAAGCAGGCAAATTACATTATTAGAAAAAGAGTTACAAGTAACATTGTTTAATAGAGAAGGACGTAACATACACATTACCGAAGAAGGACAACAATTGTTTTCTGAAGCAACCAAGATTATCGAACAACTTGATAACACAGTACGTTTATTTCATAACCAATCTGAAACAGAGCATTATATTATACGTATTGGTTACGTTGAAAGCTATATAACGCAGGTATTAACCTTATTAATGCAATCCTTTGAAAACGAAAGTACATCTATCATTCAGCCTATTTTAATGGAAGAGGACGATATATTTGGAGCTTTGCTCACAGATAAAATTGATATTGCTTTTACTGCTATGTCAGATGAACTCAAACAACACCGTTCTTTAAAAGTAAGCCCTTTATTTGAAGAAACATTTCATGTCTATGTACCTAAAGATGACCCCATCACTATGGCTACAAATCCACCTTTAGTACAATTTTCGAATAAATCTATTTACGAATTATATCCATTACCAACGAAAATCAGACAAGCATTAGTAAAAACAACCAAAACACCTATACAAACGATCACACATCCTCAACTAGCAGAATATATCCTAAGCAAATCGCGTGGTTACATCGTCACAGCTTCTTATCATTTGCTAACAAAAAATCTACAAAAATGGGAAAAAATATCATTAGAACATACTGCATTGAAAAGAACCATTTGCCAAGTTGTTCGACTAGACAATCGAAAACACGATTTACAATTTTTATTAGAACTCATTGATAAATTATTAAGTAGAAGCACAACTTATCATTAATCATATGCATAAAACTTTTGAATTTAAATCGTTGTGAGCGTATAATCGCATTGTCTATATAGAGAGGACTGAAACAAAACAATGCCTTTTAAAACGTTATTTAAACGGCCTTTTGATTGGGTCGTCTTGATATTCATGATCTTATTTTTAGCTGTATTTATTTTCACATTTTTCAATGACAGATTTTACGATACACCAATTGGTCAAATCACAAAAATCGAAAATAAATCCACATCACACATTACGGATGATAATCACAATAAAGATACTAAATATAACCAAACCCTAACACTTAAAATTTTAAACGGGAAGTTCAAGGGGCAAACGACGAAGATACCACACCATTACATCGCATCACAAGCTGATAGTGAAGCATTCTCCAAACACAACAAAGTTTTGTTACACATTGGCAAGCATCTAGGTGATACTTATATCATAGAAAAGAAACGAGATAGCCTCGTCGTTATGATAACTGGAATATTTTTATTAACCGTTTTACTGGTAGGTCGAAAAATCGGTTTACAATCGATACTGTCTTTAGTTTTCAATACTATTGTTGTGCTCTTGGCTATCTACTTACACAGTAAATTCCCGAATTTAAACTTATTTGCACTTATGAGTATCGGTGTCATTTTCAGCACGATATTCACTTTACTCTTAGTTACTGGTTGGCGATGGCGAACGTCAATTACGATAGCAAGCACTTTATTAGGGACTTTTATTTGTGTTGGTGCTACCCAATTAGTTATTGAATTAACAGGCGGTGCTGGCTTAAAGTTTGAAACTATGAGTTTCTTAACTTTGCCTCCTAAGGACGTTTTCCTCGCTTCTGTTATGATTGGCACACTCGGTGCTGTCATGGATGTTGCTATCACAATAGCAAGTGGCATGGCTGAAATATTACGCAGAACGCCTAACATCAACATGACTCGTTGGGCGCTCGCAGGACGTAATATTGGCCAAGATATTATGGGGACAATGACAAATATCTTATTATTTTCATATTTATCTGGTAGTCTTCCAATGTTTCTTATATATCTTAAAAATGCCAATACAGTTACTTATACAATTTCCATGAATTGGTCATTAGAAATTTCCCGGGCAATTACTGGTGGTATTGGCATTATTTTAACTATTCCAATCACTATTTTATTAATGCAATTATGGTTTAAAATGCGAGGTGCTAATCAGTGAGCGTCATAACAATCTTAGGTTTTATACTTTTCTTATTAATGGCAATCTTTGGAGGAAAAAAAGGAATCATCTCTTATTTAACACTCTTTTTAAATTTTGTCATATTATTAATCACTGTTATTATCATTATGCTTGGTGCGCCTATTTATCTCGTAACACTGATATTCTGTATCGTTATCGCAGCATGTAATTTATTCGTTTTAAATAGTTACAATACAAAAACCAAAGCAGCATTTTGCGCGACGATTATTACTACTTTATGCTTGATAGTCGGCATTTATTTATCAGTATCTATCGGACATTTACAAGGATTTACGACCGAGCAACAAGATGAAACGTATATTTTTTCTATGAATATTGGCATTGATATGGTGAAATTCATGGTGTTCACAGTAGTGCTTGCCGTCATAGCTGCGGTGATTGATTTAGCAATAACAATCAGTTCACCCATGTATGAGCTATACGAAACCAACCCAACTTTATCAAGCAAAGCATTGTTTCAATCTGGTATGCGGGTAGGACGTGAAATTTTAGCTACATCTGCAAACACAATTTATCTAGCCTATTTTGGTGGGCAATTAACGTTATTCTTTTGGTTTTTTAGATTGAACTATTCTTTTGGACATATCATCAATTCTAAAATCTTCGCACAAGAATTTATATCCATTCTTCTAGGTGGTATCGCTGTTGCAATCAGCATCCCTATTACTGCTTGGATAACTGCACTTTTAATTAAATATCAAAAAAAGCGTCATCCAGAACACACACATCAATCGTCACATTAAAAAGTGAAAAGGAAGTGGGACATCATTAAATGCCTCCCACTTCCTTCTTAAATTTGTATAATTATATAATGCATATATACTAATTTTTATAATTAAAGCTTTTTTCCATCCTACAATGGCACAAATTTTTCAGCTTTTATTTGTGAATTTAACTTTCCAAGCGTTTTTTCAACGCAATGATATCATTTAAAGTTCTTGCAATTTTTCATTTAATAACCGTATTTTACGTTCTCGTAACTTTGTGTAATATGCGATATCCTCTTCTCTTGTTTGCAGTGGGAATATATAATAAATATCTTGATAAAAATCAATATTAAATTTAGTACGTCTACCTTCCAATACAATTCTCGAACTACTAGGTTGTGCTAAGGATAATTCATATTGGGGCATCACACTATGGTACACATTGACTATCTTCCCATCTTTGATTAAATCTGAAGTATTGATAAATTTAATCTCTATATGATTTTCATTCGCTAAACTTCTCGTTAATAATGCTAACATAATGTCACAAAACATAATTGTCATAATCCCTTTGTTTTCAAAAGGAGGTGCCACCTCTAATTTTTCAATGTATACCTTTTCAGTTTCATCAAAATGATCAAATCTAGAACTAAATGTATCGTAAGCTTCATTTTCATATCTAGTAATAACGCTTGTCGCAATATAATCAAATGAAGTACCTTTCAAATAATAGTAACATTCCCCAAAATCTACGAACCTTTGATAAGTAAAAGGTTTTATTTCTTCATTAAAATTTTTACACATAATATTAAATGGACTCACATTTGGGCTCACATTGTTACGTTTTATAAGCATAAAATAACCTCCTATTACATTGTTTTTCATCATAATAGTTGGCTATCGCAATACTCGCTGTCGACACACATAGAAAAACACCCCACATCAAATGTGAAGTGCCAAAGCTCATGTTTATTTTTCAACTTAAGATCAATGATTATTAATCAATAAAATAATTCTACTATTTATGGCATGCTAAACTTTTAAAAATCAAACTTCTACAAAGTATCATCAAAACTTATGACAGCAGACAACATTAATAAATGACTTTCAACCATAATATCTATTAAGCTCTACGTACAATCTCATATGCGAAGCACTTGCAAAAGCCAATCTTAACGGTTTAAAAATGATTTTTCATAAACCAAACTGCACATCAAGAAGTTCAAATAAAAATCTTCGGTTCATATTGTCTATTCAATCTAATCATGCTTGAGCAATTCAGTTTAACAGCTTATACATTCAAAATAATCATATCCTTATTTTATATTATTTATATATTTAACATTTAATAACCAACCATAGCAGATTTTCATATTTAAATAAACATAATTGATTCATCTAAATTTAAATAATTTTAATATATTTTTAATTCTGCGTTTAAAATCTTCAAATTTAATTATAGTTATCAATTTTTTACTCTTATTTATTTTCCATTTGTAACTCTATTACGCAACCACATTTATCAAGTTTTTCACGTAAAAAAACGTCGCAAAGTCTAACAAACTCTGTTAGCTTTTACGACGCAACTTTTAATTTCAACAACTTTGTTTCATTATGTAGACAGGTTTGTTTTCTAATAACGTTTCCCCTACGATTTCATAATGATTTTGAATATAAAGTTTTCTAGCCAAATGGTTATCTGTATTAACCGCTAAATAAATTTCATTGATCGTCGGATAATACCGCTTGATATATTGAGGCAATGCTTGCATAACCTTTTTACCGTACCCGAATCCTCGATATTGACTATCCACACTGAAAGATCTAAAAAATATTGCATTTGGGTTTGTAGAATAAGGTTTGATCCTTTCACCTTCATGTAACGTAAAAAAGCCAACACATCGATCTTTGTCATCATACACTAACGTAGGGTGACGTTCTTGATCTCGATTTGCCAAATCAATATTTTCCAAAGGGGTTTTAGTGAATTTACGATCTTCTTCCAACAACGTAAATTTCTCTAAATCAGAAAATAACAATGTATGATACGGTCTTAATTTCACCATTTTAGATACTGCGCTTCTTTAGCATATTCAATCCATGTAAGCACGGCAGGTGCAATTTTTTCTGTTTCATCTTTTTTCATCCACTTTATATCAGTAATTTCTTGTGCTGGTTTTACTGATGACCAATCAATTTCAAAAGATGTTGAAAAACAATTTAACTCCGTCTTTTTATCTTTTTGGGGATAAGCATCTCCTACAACTTTCCCCATATATGTAAAGGTTTCTTCCGAAATATCCAACTGTAATTCTCTTCGTAAAGCTTGTTTTAGGGATTCTCCTGAATCTATTTTTCCACCTGGAAAATAATATTTATTTCTGTTTCTAGCTTGTACTAATAACAACTTGTCATCTGATTCAACTACTAAGCATACACATTTAATCATAACTAACGTCTCCACTCCCCCTCATGAATAAACATCATAATCAAACTATTTTTGTACTTTCAGCACTTATGTTATCATATTTTCTTCCTTGAAAACATTTGGTATATCTCTCTCACCATAGAGTTTAATTTATTTAATGTTATAATAATAAAACGGATTTTATAAAATGGAGGATTTCATTCATGGCTAAAAAAACAAAAATTAACCGCATTTCAAATACAATGAATTTCATAGGTATTGCCGTAGAAGGCTTTAATTGGTATGCATATCAATCAAAAAATAAAAAATTACTATACACGAGCATGGCTATTACAAGTGTGGGTGCAGTCTTAGATTTCTACACTGCCTTAAAATCACCTAAGAAATTCGCTAAAATATTTTCAACATTCACTTTGGCAAGTACGTTGTTCTCAACTGCCAAGCGTATAAAATCATTACGTCAAGAACCATAAATATAAACTGCACATCAATGTGTTGTAAAATTTCATAAAAGCAAAACAAACGTCAATTTCTATATAATTAATAGAAATTGACGTTTATGCGTGTGTGTCAAAAATATTTATTTCTTCGACAGCTTTAATGAATATATTTATATGAACTTACTTGAGATGCTGGAATTGTTCTATAAGTGACAATGCCAGGCGAAGCACTGTAGTTCATTTCAGAAACCGTAATACTACCATTTGAATTTACAGATTCTACAAATGCTACATGTCCATAATATCCAAGGTCACTTTGTAAGATTGACCCTACAGTTGCTCTATGATCTACTGTGTAGCCATCTCCTGGTGCAGCGTTGTCCCAATTATTAGCATTCCACCAATAAGTACTAATCCCTTTACCGATTTGAGCACGTTTATTAAATACATGCCATGTACACTGACCCCAGTCATATAAATTTGAATGATTGAATACCGGCGTTTTATAGCCAGTTGAACCTGTTGAGCCACTAGATGACGATGCAGTACCAGATACTTTTAATTTTTGTCCTGGATAGATATTAAAGTTTTTAAGACCATTCAAACTCATGATTTTTTGATAAGTCGTACCGTATTTAGCTGCAATCGCCGATAATGAATCGCCTGATTTCACTGTGTATGTCGTTGTGCTACCTGATGCAGTTGAACCACTTGTTGACGTAGATGTTGATCCAGATACTTTTAATTTCTGGCCTGGATAGATTGTAAAATTCGAGAGCCCATTTAAACTCATGATTTTTTGGTATGTCGTCCCATGTTTTGCAGCAATCGATGACAATGAATCACCTGATTTCACTGTATATGTTGTCGCACTTGAGCTACTTGTTGAAGTGCTTGAAGTTGTAGTCCCTGACACTTTCAATGTTTGATTTGGAAAAATCACATTCGATGTCAAATTATTCAATGATTTCAATTTTGCTATTGAAATATTATATTTATTCGCTATTGACCAAAGAGAATCGCCACTTTTGACTTTGTATGTTGTAGCTGCATCTGCATTTGCAGAGTTAATAGCTGCAAGCGCACTTGTCCCAATTACAGTTGCTATTATTTTTTTATGCACTTATGTTAACCTCCCAAATATAAATCCGATACTTTTCGTTTCCATCACGCTTACTATTATACAATTTAATTTAACACTTTTGTATATAATTTATATGACATTATTATTACAAAGTAAACCTTTTGTTATTTCTAATGAAACATGGCTTTGAAAACTGTATATTTCAGTCAAATGTTTTTATATCTATATCTTTAATATTAAAATAACGATGTAAAAAGTATTTATAATTTTCAGATGTTATATTTTTCTTTTCCTTTTGACCATGATGTGTAATTGTTATATGATCATTCGACATTGTCACCCTACCATATGGCATTGCTTTACTAATTAACAGTTTCTGTACAAAAATAGATGATTCATTATTTTGATTAAACGCTATACCTGGTTCAAAATCTGCCAGTTCTCTAGGTTCATCTTTAAATTGATATTGCGTCTGCCATTTATAATCAACTTCTTTCTTCATTTCAAATGTATGGTCACTTACTTTACTTACCTTAAACTCACCGTTCACATCATAAACAGGTTGCTCATCATGTGCAATAGGTATGGCTGCTTTAGGTATATCCGCGTAACCGACATCAACTAAATATTTTTTCTGATTCAATATAACGATTAATGCCATATGTGAACCTTCCATGGCCCAGTCTGAACCATTATAAATTGTCGCAGAAACCATATAAACGTTATAGCCTTTACTTGTTAAATATTCACAAAACAATCTGTTTTGTTCATAACAATAACCACCTCTATGTTGGTTCACAATTTTATCTATCATTGATGCATTATCTAAAGCAATAGGTTGTCCATTCTGCACATTAATATTTTCAAATGGCACATTCAATACATATCTTTCAATATAATAGTTCAATGTTTCTAAGTGATTGCCATGATCTGTATGTGTGTCTATCTCTAAATAATTTTCTAATACGTTAAAATTAGTCATACAACTCCTCCATTTCTTAATAGCTTAAAAATAAGCTCGATACTCACGATGCATGAATTCAATTAGAAGTAACAAGCAAATCAGGAATTTTAAGTACATCAAAAAGCATCTTCAACTTAAACTCGATCAACCCCACTCATTCACTCGAAACAACAAAAATATAGTTATTCTAAGTTATGTATAATTTTCTTCAATATATTCTATTATTTTATATGATAAGGGGTAATAATGATTATAGACAATCTTTTGATATTGACATCAATTAAATAAATAGATATTGTGTATGTCTATACATTTGTATAGCTAATCTAATAATTTTTACACATTTTGGCACCTCACGGTTTAGTGATATGTATGAACGTTTAAGCGTCACACTGCTTGGTGTTTATTATTAATTTTCAGACTATTCTTAATATATTATGTTTTTTATTTTGGAGGGGATTATTTGAGCAAGGAACAATCGCAAAATCAACAACCAAACGATTTACGAATTCGCAGCAAAGTGATTAGTGAAGGTGTAAGTCGCACACCAAATCGATCTTATTTACGTGCACTTGGTTTTGAAGATGAAGATTTTGAAAAGCCTATGATAGGTGTCGCTAGTACATGGAGTGAAGTCACACCATGTAATATGCACATCGACGGTCTCGCTCGTGCAACTAAACGCGGTATAAGCGAATCCGGAGGTTCACCATTGATTTTTAATACGATAACAGTTTCAGATGGTATCTCCATGGGCACAGATGGTATGCGTTTCTCATTGCCAAGTCGTGAAATCATTGCTGATTCAATTGAGTCTGTAGTCAACGCAGAAAATTTAGATGGCGTAGTAGCAATCGGTGGCTGTGATAAAAACATGCCAGGATGTATGATTGGTATCGCTCGTCTTAATTTACCCGCTGTCTTTGTATATGGCGGTACTATATTACCCGGAAAATTAGATGGCAAAGATTTGGATGCCGTATCTGCTTTTGAAGGTGTGGGACAATACAATAATGGAGAAATAGATAAGGCAGCATTACATAAAGTAGAGTGCGCTGCTTGCCCTGGTGCTGGTGCTTGTGGCGGGATGTTTACTGCGAATACAATGTCCTCTGCCATTGAAGCTATGGGAATGAGCTTACCTGGAAGTGCGTCTCACCCAGCTGTATCAACTAATAAATCTAAAGATAGTCGTGCAGCAGGCAAAGCTGTTTATCATTTATTGGAACAAGGTATATATCCTAAAGATATCATGACCAAAGAAGCATTTGAAAATGCAATTACTGTTGTCATGGCATTAGGTGGGTCTACAAATGCGATTTTACATTTACTAGCTATTGCACATACTATTGACGTAGATTTGACACTTGATGATTTTGAAAAAATACGTAAACGCGTACCGCATATTGCTGATTTAAGACCTAGCGGCAAATACGTCATGGCACATCTTGATGAAGTAGGTGGCGTGCCAGGTGTAATGAAATTATTACATGAAAAAGGGTTAATTCATGGAGATTGTTTAACAGTTACTGGGAAAACCGTTGCTGAAAACTTAGCTCAACAACCTAGCCTTTCTGACGATAAAGCAATCATTAATTTTGATCAGCCTAAACATCCTACGGGTCCACTTGTTATTTTAAAAGGTAATCTAGCACCTGAGGGCGCAGTAGCCAAAATTTCAGGTTTAAGTGTGACTTATATTAAAGGACCTGCTAAGGTTTTTGATTCAGAACCTGCAGCTACAAAAGCCATACTCAATGACGATATACAACCTGGAGATGTTGTGGTGATTCGCTATGCTGGACCAAAAGGGGCGCCTGGTATGCCAGAAATGCTATCAGCTTCTTCTATTTTAGTAGGAAAAGGATTAGGTGAATCTGTAGCATTGCTAACAGATGGACGTTTTTCAGGCGGTTCACATGGTCTAGTAGTTGGTCACGCTGCTCCAGAATCCCAAGCAGGGGGCCCAATGGCATTACTTCAAGAAGACGACATCATTACCATTGACGCTAAAAATTTAGAAATTAGTTTTGATATTTCAGATGAAGAGCTAGAACGTCGCCGCAATGCATGGCAAGCACCACCACTAAAAGAAACACGTGGTACTTTAGCAAAATATGCCAAACTCGTATCATCTGCTTCAAAAGGTGCAATTACTGACTAATGCATCACATTTGTTTAATACCATTCTATAATTAATGTTAAAAGTATAATTTGAACTTTTAATTAAAAACCAATGTACATCAAAAATGTACGTTGGTTTTTTATGTTAATGTCATTAATTTATTTAGCTATGCAACGCAAATCCTTTAAATAATTTATCTACATGATTTTTCTTACCGCGTATACCAATGCCAACAAGGTTTAAGTCCTCTGTTTTATATTTAGCAATTACCGCGCGATTATCTGCATCGTTATATGTGGAGAATAACTCTTCAGTATATACTGTGATAACAACATCTTTACTCAAAGATTTTTGTAACAACTCTACCATGGATTCTTGTGTCGATGAATGTATCATCACAGGTTGCTGAGACATCGGTAAATATTGTACGTTATCCTTATCTATATAGTGTTCCCCAATAATATTTTGGGTTCCAGCAATTCCGCTCATTAAGAAGGCAGTTACATTTAATTTTTGCCATACTTCTAAGTCTTCTCTCAAAACAATTTTAATTTTAGTATCAAAAGCCATATATAATTTACTCCTTTAAGGTGATAACAAATATTTTTCTATATCTTATATAGAATCAAGTGTTATATATAGGATAAAATTGCAGTATTTATATTCTTGGAAAATTATCAATGCAATAATATCCTATATAAAATATTCATTTACGTATACTCTATTAGAACGATTAAATTTTAAGGAGTATATGATGAATATGATTACTTTGATTGTTTATTGTTTTATTGTTACTGCAACACCTGGCCCCACCAACATCATAATTTTATCTAATGTTCAGAACTATGGAATAAAATCTGGTATGCGATTTACATATGGCTCAACCATTGGGTTTGTAGTATTGCTTGTAATTTCTGCTATTTTGAACTCTTTTTTAAGTAAAGTCCTTCCAAATATCATCATTTATTTACAAATTTTAGGTACCATTTATATGATTCACTTGGCTTATCAAATATTCAATATGGATGTTTCAAAAAAAGATGAGTCAAAAGTGAAAGGTTCATTTTTTTCTGGTTTATTGTTGCAATTTATAAACCCTAAAGTAATTTTATTCACTTTAACCGTTTTTCCTAGCTTTATATTACCCTATTCAAGTGAAAATTATATATTACTGATAAATATATTTATCATAGGTACCATTGGGTTTATTGCTTTTATGATTTGGGTGGGTTTTGGCGCTATATTTAATAAAATATTTCAAAAATATAATAAAATTTTAAACATTGTATTAGGTATACTTTTGATTTATGCTGCAATTATGTTATGGGTTTAAAGAACTTAAAAGAAGGTGAAAAGATGGAAGAATTCATATATAAAAAAAATGGGGGAATTACTGCTTTATCTGCAAGTATTAATGACTTCTCATATAAAAATCACACACATAGCGAATATGCTATTGGCGTTACTAAAAGAGGAATACAACATTATCATTTGGATGGTAAGCTTCAACTTTCATACCAAGATGGCATCATGTTATTTAATCCAGAACAAGTCCATGATGGAATGGCTCACGATCGTTCAGGCCTTGAATATTTTATGTTATATATTGAACCAGCTGTATTATTAGATGCAGCTGAACGTAAAGAACCTATTCAATTTACAACACCAATAATTTATAATAGTAAAATTGAATCTGATGTATATCATCTAGCGAATGCTATATTTCATGAAAACGAGGAAGAAATTATAGATGAGCAATTAATCAAACTTGTAGATGATTTAGTCAATCAATCTACAATTAAGAAACATGTTGAAAGTAACGCCTATATAAGTAAGATTAAGGGAAGAATACTTTATGGATTAAAAGAAAATTTGAAAATTACAGATTTAGCACATGAATTCGGCATGTCAAAATTCCAATTTATACGATATTTTAAAGAGCAAACCGGGATAACACCTTACCAATTTTTATTAAACAGCAAAATTGAAGAAGCAAAAAATATCATAGAAATAGATAAAGATATACATTTAGCAGTTAGTGAATTAGGATTTTCTGATTTAACACATTTAAATAGACAATTCAAAAAAATGTACGGTATCACTGCAAACAATTACGCTCAGTCTTTTTAAACTTTATTACATATAGTTAATTTCACAAAATTTGATAATAGTATGATGTTAAGACATCAATGTTTTTGATTTACGAATTAACATTTACTTTGTTTCTATGGAAATTTTATATTTAAAAAATGTTGCTTTTTGAAAATAAGCTTCTATTAAGTATAAATGATAATGTAATCATCTTTCATACACTTTTGAATACTTTATTGTTATATTTTTTTATTAAATTCCATTTTGGAATAATTTATTACTATTTAGGGAATTTCAAACAAAATTTAGCACAAGTCTTTTATAGTGAAGTTAACAAATAAAAGTGAGGTGAAGGACATGGACTTTATCATTGATATCATCAAAAAAATCGTTGGTTTATTCACAGGTAAATAATTTCTAACCTCTATAAAGAGACTGGTACGGTATGTATCAGTCTTTTTTTGATACATACTATAACCAATAGTTGCACTGAAACCATTCACTGATGTTGTTCTTTTTTTTATTTCTCTCATCCTTCTTTAACGTCTTGTTTCACTTCTTTTACCCGTTCAATAAGCTTATTCACCTATCATACTTCATCATTATACAAAAATTGTATTCAAGATAATATGACACAAATCATAGTACGCTTAATAAAAAAATAAGCGAGGATAAAATCAAAACCATAAATTTTGATTATTTATCCTCGCTCAATTTTTCATATCAAATCGCCTTAAACCATTCTCTTTATATAATAATATTTAATTTCCTTCATTATATTTATTTCTACTTTCTTACGAAAATAAAGTTTTCAATATATTGAATAATGAACCTACTAAATCAAAAAAGTCTCCACTCATCATTTACCCTCACCTTCATAAAATATATTTGCATCGCTTGATCTATGCTTCAGCGTTTTCAGTTTTTACTAAGTCTGAAGCAATACCTTCATAAAATTGTCTTAATTCTGCTTGTGAACGCTTTGTATCATTACTATCTTGTCCGACAAAGTCCGCATGATCCCAATCATGCATAATTGGTGTCACCTGCCAAACACCTTTTTGAACCTGGTTCGATGCTTCTACATGTGCTTGATTAAATGGATGTAATGCTGAAATTGTTGAAACCAGACCATCATTGACACGCCATTCTTTTTCGGGTGCTTTTCCAATCACATTACCTGTTAATCCCATAGGTAAATACATGTTAATATCTGATTTTTGTTTACCAAACAATCCATCTCTTGTAGATTCTCCAGTATATGTCTTATAAACGATATTCGGATTTAGTGAAGTTTTTTATTTAATTCAGTCGCTCCTGCTCTGGTTAAATCATAAAAGCCATTATCGTCTGTCGTCCATAATTTACTGTCTTTCAATCGTTTAACATATTGATTATATGTCTCATCATCTTTTTGTTTTAAACCCCATTGCTCAAGACCAAAGCTAACTTTAGAATTTTTATTACCTTTTAGTTTCGCGTAATCAAACGCAACTTGTCTGATAAGCGTTTCATTACCTAATTGATCAGCTGCGTGTGTACCATTATGGGGTGTTGCTAAGGTAGTAATTGAACTAATCATGTTATCGTTATTACCTTGAAATACTGGTGCTATATCGCCACCATGTTGTTTTTGATATTCTATTTCTTCTGGATCACCATTACGTAAATATTCTTCTAGTTGTCTAATCGTTTGTCCACCCATGCTATGACCAACTAAATGAACTTTTTGACCTGGTTGCCAGTCTTTATATACACCTTCATATGTCTTGCCATAACGGTCGTGACCATATTTTTCAGCATGTGCAGCCCCATAATGTACTGTACCGCCTTTAATGTAATAGTATAATTCAACTGCTCTGTCATGGTTACTACTTAACGCACCAATACTTGCTTCATATGCATTGTAACCCTTTTGTTCTAAGTCTTGTTGAATATTTAATTTGTCGCCTCCCCAATAATGAGGTAAAACAGAGGGTTTAATATCGTCTGTAAAACCATTAAAACCGTGTACTAATATAATGGGATCTTGGTTTTTATATTGGCCTTGTTTCGCTTTTTTTGTTGGTTGTTCTTGCGTTTTTTCAGCGTTCTGTTGGTTCACTTGATTATTTGTTGTAGCAACCGCATTTTTCTTAAGTAAAGCTAAATTTTTATCTGGATCGTTTTTCTGTTGATTGCTTTGGCTATCTTCATTAGCTAAATTGTCATTTTTTAATTGCCCAAATTTAATATCATTTTGAGATTTTGATTGGGATGCACTTTCATTTACTTTCATCTCTTTTA
Source organism: Staphylococcus sp. GDY8P54P (assembly GCF_017892645.1). Taxonomy (NCBI): domain Bacteria; kingdom Bacillati; phylum Bacillota; class Bacilli; order Caryophanales; family Staphylococcaceae; genus Staphylococcus; species Staphylococcus sp. GDY8P54P. The sequence goes on from NZ_JAESLN010000010.1 coordinate 28,963, forward strand.
CTTTATCTTGTTCATTGTAGTTTGGGTCTACTTCTTCTGTTGTCTGTGCTTCGGTTTTATCTTGCTTGTTGTAGTCCGGGTCTACTTCTTCTGTTGTCTCTGTTTTAGTTTTATCTTGCTTGTTGTAGTCCGGGTCTACTTCTTCTGTTGTCTCTACTTTGCCTTTATCTTGTTTATTGTAGTCTGGATCTACTTCTTCTGTTGTCTCTACTTTGCCTTTATCTTGCTTGTTGTAGTCTGGATCTACTTCTTCTGTTGTCTCTACTTTGCCTTTATCTTGTTTATTGTAGTCTGGATCTACTTCTTCTGTTGCCTCTGCTTTGCCTTTATCTTGTTTATTGTAGTCTGGATCTACTTCTTCTGTTGTGTTATTTTTATTATTTTCTAAGTCTACCTTTTCATTATTTACGTTTTCTGCATCAGTCGTTAATTTATCATTATGTAAGCTTTGATTTTCTGAAGTTTGTTTATCATGCTCTAAATTATTATTCTTATTAACCGGTACACTACTTTCCCCAGTAGTGTTATCACTATTTGTTTCCCCAACATGTTCCCCAATGTCCTGATAACTCATTTCGCTTGCTTGTTTTTCTGTTTCAGCAGCTTGCGCATTGTCTACGCCTATAAAGAGTAAAGATCCAATTAATATAGATGATGCGCCAAAAGTGAATTTGCGAATACTATATTTGTTTTTTTTCTGTTCCATACTAGACACCTCTTGGTTAATAGAATTTAATAAATAACAAACTTCCTTTTGCTAAATGAATAGATTTAAAATAAAACGCGGTACTAATTCGAAAATTTTACCAATAATCTCTTTCATAAATTACTCCTTTCAGAAAACGTTTTCAAATAATAGTAAAAATTAAATTATCTATTTAAAACAATTAATGCAATACAACAAATTTTTTAAATAAATAATTTAATTTGACCTTACTAAACAAATAAAAAATAGTCAACAATATAAATAAAAATATAATAACTTAATTCATACTTTACAAATTATTCAAAAAAGCCCTTTATCAATACTCAATTTTCACATTGATATGATAAAGGGCTAATAATTAATGTTATTTAATTGCTATAAAAATTGTACGACAAATATTAATATAATAACGACTGGTAATATAAATTTAATGAGATAATACCAAGGCATAAACAACCTAAATTTATCTTTTCCAAAGTGTTCTTTTAAAGCGTGTTTATCAAGTAATTGTCCTACAACAAGTGTTGTTCCCAACGCACCTATAGGCATTAAAATGTTGGAAACTAAGAAATCCATGTTGTCAAAGATAGTACCTGCTGCAAATTTTACATGACTCAGACTTCCAAAAGATAATGTTGCAGGAATACTTATCATAAAAACAAGTACACTTATATAAAGCGATACAGATTTACGTTTCGAATTATCATTTTTAGTAAAGTTTGACACATTGAGTTCTAGTAACGAAATTGAAGAAGTAAGTGCTGCAAATAAAAATAATATTAAAAAAATAAAATAAAAACCTGAACCATATGCCATCTGATCAAATACTTTTGGTAACACTTTAAATAGTAATCCAGGTCCTTCAGTTGGGCTATAACCGAAAGCTGAAATCGCAGGGAATATTGCTAAACCTGCTAACACAGATACTAGAATATTCATCGCTACAATAGAAACAGCCGAAGTTTTAATAGTCATTTCTTTAGATGCATAACTAGCATATGTAATCATGCCTGTTGTTCCTAATGACAGTGTAAAAAACGATTGGCCTAGCGCAAATAAAATCCCCTCTATTGAAATATCTTCTAATCGTGGTTGCAATATATATTTCAATCCTTCGAACGAGCCATCGAGAGTTAGCGATTTAACAACAATAATAATAAGGAAGATAAATAATAACGGCATCATAAATTTAGATGCTTTTTCTAATCCTTTTTCAACTCCCATCATTACAATGAACATCGTCAACAAAATAAATATCCCTTGGCCTGTAACCGTCAACCATGGATTACTTATAATAGATTCAAATTCTATTTGGCTTAATTTACCACCATTAAACGAGCATATTTGAAGTAATACATTAAATATATAAATGATAATCCAACCACCGATGACACTATAAAAACCAAATAAGATAAATACAGCTAAATTACCATTCCATCCTATAATATTTAACCATTTTCTATTTGTTAATTTTTCATATATTTTAGTAGTATATGTTTTGCCCATTTTTCCCACTGTAAATTCTATCATTAATAATGGCAGTCCTACAAACAGTGTAAATATTAAAAACATTAATAAGAAAGCCCCACCACCATAAATACCTGCCATATATGGAAATTTCCACATTGCGCCTAGCCCTATCGCAGACCCCGCACTTGCCAATATGAAACCGAGCGATGACTTCCATTGTGATTCATTATGCATCTTTCATACATCCTTTACACCCTATTATTCTTTATTGCGTTAAAGCGTTTATGTAACATAGGAAACTACTATAACATTTTTTTGAATTGAGCTCAATAGTTAATTACTTAAAACACTCGATATCATCACATTTACAAACATGACATTAAAAACTACTTCATTTAACATTTTAGACATTCTAATTTTCTGAAATTTCATTGAATTCATATAACTTTTGTGTTATATTAATGTATGTTTTGCAACAAATAATTTTAAAAATAATAGAGGTATTAAAATGAATAGACTCATACTGATTTCTGGTCTAATGTTATTCTCATTTTTCTTTGGAGCCGGAAATCTAATATTTCCACCTATGTTAGGATATACAGCTCAAGAAAATATGTGGGTTTCAATGATAGGATTTTCAATCACTGGTATTTTATTACCATATTTAACAGTCATCGTCGTAGCTTATATGAACGGTGGCGTTGAAAGTATTGGTAACAAAGTCCATCCGTTATTTGGTACGATTTTTGCAATCTGTATTTATGCATCTATTGGTGCATTATATGGTATACCACGTGCTGCAAATGTCGCTTACGAAATTGGCACAAAAAACGTATTACCTGTACATAATCAATTAACTTTAATTATATTTTCAGCAGTCTTCTTCTTAGTTGTTTACTTGATTGCACTTTATCCAAATCGAATCATAGATAATTTAGGTAAATACCTAACACCTATTTTAATATGCATTATCGCTATTTTATGTATTTTAGTTATTATTAAACCAGAAGGTTCAATTGGTAAAGCTGGTGGCGACTTTGCGCAAACACCACTTGTGTCTGGTGTCTTAGAAGGTTATTTCACAATGGACCTCGTTGCTGCACTCGCTTTTTCAGTAGTCATTGTTCAAAGTTTTAAATTAAATGGTATTAATGAACCAAAGTTATTAGTTAAAAATGTTGTGAAAGCAGGTTTTATTTCTGCCGTGCTGTTATTTATCATTTATTTTGCTTTAGCTTATGTTGGCGCGACAACTGATCAAACAGGCTTAAAAGATGGCACAGATATTTTAACTTTTAACTCATTACGTGTATTTGGGTCTTTAGGAAACTTAATTTTTGGGATAATTGTGATACTAGCTTGTTTAACAACTTGTATTGGACTTGTAAATGCTTGTTCAGCGTTTGCAATGAAAAAATTACCAAAGATTTCTTATAAATTATTTGTACTTATCTTTTCAATATTAGGTTTTACTGTTTCTACTTTAGGATTAGAACTTATTTTGGAAATTGCTGTACCATTACTTACATTTATTTATCCAACATCTATCGTATTAGTGCTTATTTCGTTATTGAGTATCTTCATCTCATTTGAAATGAAATATAGCTTTATCATACCAACAATTGCAACATTGATTATTTCTTTATTACAAATATTAAATGACTTTAATTTAATTAAAATACTTAATGTTGTATATGCGCATTTCCCATTAGCAAATATCCAATTAGCATGGTTGATACCATTTATAGTGTGTCTGCTAATCGGTATTATTATCGATTTCTGCTATGCTAAATCGCAAGCTAAAATGACTTAAGTTAGTGCGCACTATTAACCAGACGGTATGTCAACACATATCCATTCTCATCAATACATCCCTTCAACTATGGGATGTATTTTTTATGTAAAATAGTAAAATTTCAAAAAAGTTTTCGGATTTTTAAAGTTGTTTATACGCATAATTTAGAATTTTCCATTATATTCACTCACCTATAAAATGATATATTTGTATGTAATTGGTATAATACATGTTAGCTATATAATAAAATTTGCTATTTAAGGATTGTGATTGGGTATGACTGAATTTAATGAATTTTTGGAGTCATTAGAAAATGACAAACAAACAGCCACAATGGAAGCTATCTTTAATTGGATTTCTGAGACTTTTCCTGAACTCGAAACAACAGTAAAATGGAATCAACCGATGTTTACGCATCACGGTACGTTTATTATTGCTTTTAGTAAATCTAAACAGCATTTCTCAGTAGCACCTGAAGCAAAAGGAATGGCTGAATTTACTGAACAGATTGCAGAATCTGGATATTCACAAACCAATAATTTATTTCGTATTAAATGGACACAAGACGTTAACTATGAACTATTGCAGTCCATGATTCAATTCAATATCGAAGACAAAGCGAATTGTACTACATTTTGGAGAACTTAATTTTAAACATATTGAAACATAAAAGGATGGCTCTACTCATATTGGGTAGAAACCATCCTTTTTAGTATTTAAATTGTTTATGTATAATCTTCAAAAAACGCTATCACATCTTGCTCTACATCCAAATGACCTTCACCATACGTCATTAAATGTTTACACGTAGGATAACCTTGAATTTCTTTATCCTCATGCTCAATTTGATTATAAATATAATTTGCACTAGCTTCATAAGCCTTTTCATCTTGTTCGCCAAACTTTATAGCAATAGGGACAGAAATTTGATTTAAGTGTGCCATCGCATCATCAACAAGTTTTTTAAATTTATCAAAACCAACGGCATAGTTTTCAATTTGATTCATCTGTTGTTGTATTGCTTCTTGTGACAAACCTACTAAGTTTCCCATGCGTTCTCCATAAAATTCCAGCCTTTTTGCAAGTCCAGCATCGTCTTTACTAAACGGTGTCGACATCACTGCAACAGAAGCAACCTGCTTTTCTTCCGCCAATTTTAAAGACAAAATACCGCCTAATGAGATGCCGCATACACTTATATTTGAATAACCTTGATCTTGCAAATATTGATATCCTTCTAGCGCATCTTGCCACCAATCCTCTGCGTCATAAGCCATCAATGATTCGAGCAATAAGCCATGCCCTTTATAGGAAGGCGCATAACATGTAAAACCAGCTTTATTTAATTTTGTAGCTAATAATTTTACATCTCTAATCGTACCTGTAAATGAATGTAATAACAATATAGCACGTTCAGAAGATTTATTTTCCAAAAATATCGGATTAGGTTCTTTTACATTTATCATCTATTGTCACTCCAACTTTTAACATCCATACACATTGTAATAGAAAATCGTTTACGATACAACGCGTTATGATTAATGAAAATCAAGATTGCTCAAACGACTATCTCTCAAAAAAATACAAGCCACTTCCTTAATGGAAGTAGCTTGCTTCTATGAGGAAGTCTGGAAACATGCCTAAGGCATGCTCACAGCGACCCATAGTGTGTGCATGCCCTTGGCATGCTTATATAGTGTACAATTTTATGTAAGTTCTTTCAAACATTTATAAATACTGAAACTATTGAAATTCATTTTATCTACATGCAAGTATATAGGATAATTTCTATTTATCTTCTTTATTTTTGTAATATTCAGATAAATGATTGTTAAATAATTATCGATTTTGACGAATATAACTCAGCTTTAATAAAGTATAATATATAATGACGGAATTTAAAGGAAAACGAGGTAATAAATATGGATGATTTAAAAATCAACAAAAGATTAATTATGACACCTGGCCCTGTTAGCGTAGACCCCCGCGTTTCACAAGCAATGTCAAACTCTATTTTAGGTCAATTTGACTATGAATTTGTAGACATTATGAATCAAACAATGGAACTAATTCGTAAATCTTTTTTAACAAAAAATCAATGGTCCTTTCCTATTGATGGCACAAGTCGTGCTGGCTTAGAAGCTGTGATTTCCAGTATTGTTAAACCTGGTGATGATGTCCTAGTTCCAGTCATCGGACGTTTTGGCTATTTATTCGCTGAACTGGTTACGCGTGCTGGTGGTATCGTTCACAGCATTTATAAACCAATGGGAGAGGTATTTGAACAATCAGAAATCATTGAAGCTTTAGATCAATATCAACCAAAAGTACTTGCTATTGTACACGGTGAAACATCGACTGGTAGATTGCAACCAATTGATCAACTTGGTCGAGCATGTAAAGAAAGAGGGATATTTTCTGTTGTTGATGCTGTGGCTACATACCAAGGTATGGTTATTCCAGTAGATGAGTGGGAATTAGATGCAGTCATTGGTGGCGCTCAAAAATGTTTATCTATTCCTTCAGGTATTACCCCAATTACTTTCAACGATAGATTTAGTGATGCCATCAATGCGCGCAAACGTGTAGAACTTGGCATTCGCTCTACTGAAACCACAGAACCAGATCATTTTATTAGAAGTAATTATTTAGATTTAGCACAATTACAAGATTATTGGAGCCCAAAACGTTTAAATCATCATACTGAAGCAACGACTGCAATATATGCACTTCATACTGGTCTAAGATTAGCACTATCTGAAGGACTGGAAGCACGTGCGCAACGGCATGCCTTTCACCAAGAAGGTTTAAAAGCAGCCTTGAAGGCATTAGGACTCGAAATATACGGCAATGAATCGAACGAAATGAAAATGGTTATATGCGTTAATATTCCTGATGGTATAGATGATATAGCATTCAGAGACAGTTTATTAAAAAATTATGGCATAGAAATTGCAGGATCCTTTGGAGAGTTAAAAGGTAAAATATGGAGAATCGGTATCATGGGTTATGCTATCCAAAAACAGAATATCTTAACATTTTTAGCTGCATTTGCAACTCACCTTCTTGCTCAAGGCCTTATCAAAAATCTTGATATAGAAAATGCAATTAAAACACTTATCAATCACTATGATAATAATGCGATATCATAAGATTTCAACACATCATTTGACTATATAAATCAAAAAAGGTACAACTCCAATCCTAAAATGATGCACATCTCAGAAGTTAGATTTTTAGTCCAACTTTAGAGGTGCCCATCAAAAACCATTGGTGTCGTACCTTTTTAATTTTTTCATTATAAATTTAAGTCTTTGCTATTATTCATCTTCTACAACTCTATTTTTAGCTGCAGGATAACCAAAAATAAAAAATAGTAATGACATGAGTAATAATGCAACAATGCCTGATATCCAATTTCCTGTGAAATCATGCAAGTATCCAATTAAAAATGGTCCAATCGCTGCAATTAAGTATCCTACAGATTGACCAAAACCGGATAATGAAATACTACCATCACTCGTCCGTGCACGGATTGAGAAGAATGTCATACATAAACTGAAACATGCTCCCATTGCTAAACCAGCAATAACCATACCAATAACAAGTAACACTAATGATTGTGTAAAGAATAAGCCAAAACCAGTTAAGAATAAAATTGTGATAATAACGACCAATATACGTTGGTCTTTCAATTTAGATGCTATAATTGGAAATGAAAATGTCATAGGTACTTGAGAAAATTGATTGAGCATTAATAAATAACCTGCTGTGGATGGATCTACCCCTCTATCAACTAATATAGATGGCACCCATGCGACAACGGTATAGAATACCATAGATTGGAAGCCCATCGTCAAAGCAACCATCCAAGCTAATTTAGATTTGACAATATTGACTTTCTTACGATGTTTGACTTGTGTTTGATCAATTGTATGTTGTTCTAATTGCGCACCTTGACGTGCTTTAGGAATCCACAAAATAATCGCGATAATACCTAGAATAATCCAAAATGACAGTGACAACCTAAAACCGAGTGATGTTTGTGATAATGGGAAGCTTAACCCGCCACCTAAGCCTGCTGTAAAGTTCATAGTTCCACTATAAATGCCCGTAGCAATGCCGATTTGCATTGGGAAATACCATTTTACATAGCTAGGTAGTACAACGTTACCAAATGCAATTGCTATCCCTAATACTAATGTACCAATAATAAATAAAGTAAAATCACCAGCTACACGTAAATACAATCCAATTATTAGTAATATAGTAGAGTACAGAATTGTACGAGACATTGTGATACGCGACGTTACTCTCGATACTAATGGAGAAACAATCGCAAAAATAATGAGCGGTATAGTAGTTAAGATGCCAGCAACACTGTTATTAATTTCCATTACATGCTTGATCTCATCAACTACAGGCCCTACTGATGTGAGTGGCGCACGTAAAGTAGAAGCAATAAACACAATTGCCAAAATTACGCCCCAATTTTCTTTAATTCTATGTATACGATAGGGTTCAGTCATCTTATACCACCTTTCTTCCAAATCTTTTAATATAATAATACAACGAATCGATCAAATGAAAACCATTTGAACGATTCGCAAGTAATTGTTTCTAAAGAACTCATCCATTATTGTTCAACATTTAATAAAATACGTGTACCTGCTTTACCCTCTAATGCTTCAACTGCATCATCTAATGAACAGATAATCGCTTCTTTACCCATTTCAGCAAATTGAATCGCAGCTTCAATCTTAGGTAACATACTTCCTGCAGGGAATTGCCCTTCGGCAACATAAGTTTTTGCTTGTTCAACTGAAATTGTTGCTAATTTCTTTTCGTTCGGTTTACCAAAGTTCACACAAACATTTGATACATCTGTTAACATCATAAATGTGTCTGCTTCAACTTGTTGCGCAAGTTTTAAACCAGAGCGGTCTTTATCGATAACCGCTTCCACACCTTGAATATTCCCGTTTTCATCACGATAAACTGGTATACCACCGCCACCAGATGAAATAACAATCGCTTGGTCAATCAATGCTTTAATTTGATTGACACCGTGAATCACGAGTGGCTCTGGTGAAGGAACAACACGACGGTAACCTCTACCAGCATCTTCTACCATCACAAAACCATGCGTTTTTTCTAGGCGTTTTGCTTCAATTTCGTCAAAAAATACGCCAATTGGTTTTGTTGGATTATCAAATGCCTTATCATCTTTATCCACTTCTACCATTGTTAATAATGTTACCACATCACTTTGAATATTTAATGCATGTAAATGATTTTTCAAAGATTCTTCCATCATATAACCAATAAATCCTTGTGATTCAGCGTTACATGCATTGATTGGAAGTGGATCTACAACGTCTTTTGCCGCTTCATTTTGTGCAATAATATTACCGACTTGTGGTCCATTACCATGTGTAATGACAACGTTATGTCCAATTTTTTTCAACTCTGCCATTTTTCGTGTAGCAGCAAACACGTTTTTATATTGATTGTCGTATGACGCTTCTTGTTTAGGTTGTAAAATAGCGTTACCGCCTAAAGCAAGTACAACACGCTTACTCATACGTTTCACTCCTTCAAGTTAATGCTACAAACATGCCATATACTGTGTCTCTTCCTGATGACGAACCTACTTTAAGCAGTCGCTCAATATTTGCCAGTGACGGCTCATGTTGTAACTCTGATATTTTCGAACTAAACAACCCTTGCTGTGCGCATTTTAAAAATGTTTCTCCTACTAGTGTTGTTAATGGTTCATCAAGTAGTTGTTTTAACTTTTCTAAATTTGGTTTTCTAATATAAGGATCAGTAAAATGAATGAACAACATACCAGTTAGAATGTCATCACCAGAGGGCGTGAGCCCTTTTCCTCTACCAATTAAGTAGCGATAATAATGTTCTACGGTTTCAACATCTTCATCTTTAAGCGCATGTATGATTCGGCTCATTGTTTGGCGGTCAAAGTCACCTTCTTCATACATCGTAAAATCATATGTCGATATATTCTGCTTGAGTTCATCATTATTTACCTTTTCAGCGAAGTCTTTAAATGGCAATGATGGGACATGCCACACAAGTTGGCACGTTTTACTAATATATATCGTGTTAGGACCTATAGAGATTTGTTGGTTTAAAGCAATCTCTTTTAACAAACTTTGTTTCGTTTGTTGATCTATTAATATGCCGAACGGAAACATGCCATTTTCATCTGTACCTATAAATACCAGTTCTTGCGCATCATTGACAATATTGAATCCTTTGTTAAATATACTATGCACATAAAAGGTTTGATGATTTGCCAATATTTCCTGGGCAATATTGCCTATAGCTGTTGCGTGGAAAATCACGCTTTAAAACCTAATTTCTCAGCATATGCCGTAATTGCTTTTTCGAAACATTCAATCGGTGGGTGAACGGTACCTGCTCCGATTTGACCATAACCTGCAATTTTATGAGCAATACCTGTATTAATAACTGGCGTAATACCAGTTTCAACGACTTTACGTGCATCAATACCTAAGCAAGCACCTTTAAAGTTCCATGTAGGGATGGCAAAGTTTGGATTCTCACCGATACAAATTTCAGTCATTTCATTACTGATATCTAATGCGTCATCAAAGCCCCCAGTACCAACGAATTTAGTTACAGCTGGTGCAGCGATCATTGCCATACCACCAACACCAATCGTTTCAGTAATCGCTGAGTCACCAATATCAGTATTAGCATCTTCAGCAGAGTAACCTGTGAAGAATAGCCCATGTGGTGTATTGACTGGTGCAGTAAACCATTCATCGCCCATACCAGCGATACGAATACCAAAGTTTTCACCGTTACGACACATCGCTGTTACAACTGTACCGTGCTCAATTGTACGTGCTGCATCCATCATAGCTTTACCTGTAGCCATCGCTATGTTCAAGAAGAATTGGTCTGTATCAGCTAAGAATTGTAATACCTCAGTACGTTTTTCTGCTTCAACATCATCTAATGATGAGATGATAGGCGTAACTTCTTTTAAGAAAGCTAATGAAGCTGCAATGTTACGTTGGTGGAATTCATCACCCATTGCAATTGCTTTAGCGATTAATACGTTCACATTTAAACCATCGTTCATTTTGTGTAATGCCTTACTTAATACCGGTCCTAAAACATCTTTCATCCAGTGAAGACGATTGACTACTGTATCATTATAAGCACCGAAACGTAATACTGCGCCGATACCTTCGTTCATTTGGCAATATGCTTCGTTACCTGTTTCTCTGTTTTCCACAACAAGTACAGGCATATTAGCTGATGTAATACCACCCATTGGACCAACTGCATTGACGTGGTGACAAGGGATGAAAGTGATTTGACCTTCTTCTAACAATTTACGTGCGTCTTGTTCATTGTCTGCCCATCCTTCAAAAAGAATTGCACCGACACAAGAACCTTGCATAGGATCAGTCATATTTTCATATTTAATTGGTGGACCAGCATGTAATAATACGTTTTCTTTGAGTTCAGGAATTTTAGATTTAGCTGGCACGACATCCACTAAAAATGGTGCTGCTGCAATCATCTTATCAATGACTGCTTGGTTAGCTTCATCTATTGTTTTATATGCCATTTTATACCGTCTCTCCTTCATAATTGTTTAAGAATTGCAGTACTTTCATTAATTTTTCGTCTCCTCCTGCAATTGGACGCCAGTTGAATTGAACGACTGGTGCATCGCTTGCTTGGATTGCTTCAGTAAAGCTCTTCAATCCAATGTTAATCACGCTTGGTTTCATGTTTATTAAATTCATCACTTTTTCATCGACAGTTAAATCTACAGGTTCTGAATCAAATGATTTCGTTGATAATTTTGGTTGTGCTACGCTGCTGCCAACTAAGTTAAGCGCAGTACGAACCATTTGGTCGTTTGTTTCACAAACAATCGCACCAGCTTCTTTTAAAGTTTTAACTTGATTATCATACCCTTGATGATCATGTTTCGTACCAACAACTGTAGCAAGCACTGCTAATGAACGACCATTAGCTTTAACTTTGTCTAAAATCGTTTTGATTGTCGGTGCAAGTTCGCTAGCCATATCATCATGACTACCATAACCAATAACATTATCTAACATAATTACAGCAGTTGATGGATCATCAGATGATGTTTCTAACATTTCAATGCGTTTCGATGGATCAATCATTGGATGTGGTCTACCTTGTGTATAAATGTCATCGCCTAAGTCGATAATTTCATGGTTTCCACCTTTATATGAGAATCCTTCTGGTGTTACTTCACCTGAAGCGTCGCCTAAAGTATCCTTCACTAACATTGCTGCTTCTGAAGCTAAAGTACCACCTGAATAATATCCTTTGATGCCGTCTTGATTGTCAGCAAATTTAATACCAAGATTTTCCTTAAAAGTTGGGTTAAATTGCGGCGTTTCATCATTAGATAGTTGGACAGATACGCGTGCCGCTTCTTCTAAAGTATATGCATGATAGATATTTTCTTCTGTGTAAGTTGGTTTAGAACCTAAGAATAAGGTAACCACAGGTTTTTCAATATTACGTAGAAGATTTAATACTTTTTCTTCGACTTCTTTAGCTGGTGGTTTAGATATAACAGTAATGACTTTAACTTTAGGATCGGCATTTAATGCTTTTATACTATCTAACATCGTAATCGCACCAACCTCAGTTGATAAGTCACGACCGCCAGTACCGATTGCATTTGTCACACCTTTGCCTTCACGGTCAATGATAGTAGTCACTTCTTGGATACCTGTACCAGAAGCACCGATAACGCCAATGTCACCTTCGTTCACTGTGTTAGTAAATGCAAGTGGTAGGCTATGGATTATCCCTGTACCACAGTCAGGCCCCATCACTAATAATCCTTTTTCATGCGCCATTTGTTTTAAGCGCACTTCGTCAGCTTTTGCAACGTTATCACTAAACATAAATACATTTAAATTGTTTTTCAAAGCATTTTCAGCTTCCATCGCTGCATATTGACCAGGAATTGAAATTAATGCCAAGTTTGGATTGTTTGCTAATTCTAAAGCACGGTTCCAGTTTGAAGCTTCGTCTTGCTTTTTAGACTTGTCATCCTCTTCACCTTTACCTTTGAGTTCTGCATCAACTTGTTCATTAACTTCATCAACTTTAGATTCATCATCAGTATCTACGATAACAACGATGTCATTAGGTTTCGCATTATCTAATGCTTCAGTGTCAAATCCTGATGATTTGAAAATATCCTTATTGGCAGGCGTGCCCATCATAATTGAAACTTGGTTCACACCATCAATAGCAGACAATTTATTCGATAACAACATTAATACAATCGAATCTTGGTACGTGTTTTCTTTAATTATTGTGTATAACATACTATTCCTCCGTTATTATTCTGCAAATCTATTTTTTCCATGATAACGATCAAAGTGTACATCCTCTGACACTAAGTAATCGTAAATTTCATCAACTATTTCAATGCCTTTTTCATCGTATTTTTCACTACGTAAGCGTCCACGTTCACCTGGATAGAATATTTCTCCATATCCTTCAGCAGCTGGTTGCGCTTTTAGTTCATCTAACATCGTTGAAATACGTGATTTAAATTGATCTAAGTCAGTAAAAAATGCAGGGTTAATGACGATGTGTAATTGTCCTAGGTCACGACCTTTAGTTAAGTCTTTGTACATAGATGAAACATGAACACCATGTGGCACACCTAACAGGCTTCCAGACAAGATATCTACCATCATCATCAAACCGTAACCTTTTGGACCTGCCACTGGAACTAGTGCATGAACATCTCTTGCATTTGTTGTTGGCTCGCCGTTAGCATCTACTGCCCAAGTATCTGGAATAGATTGATGTTTGGCTCTAGCATCGAGCACTTTGCCCCATGCTTGTACTGTTGTCGCCATATCAAATGTAATAATTCTCTCATCATTAGACGGCGCACTAAATGCAATTGGATTTGTACCAAAATAAGGTTCTGTACCACCAAACGGTACGACCATTGGATCAGATTGACACATACTTAAACCAACCATGTTTGCTTTAGATGCCATTTCCACAAAGTAACCTAAGGCACCACTATGAGAGATATGTTTCACACCAACAACTGCGACACCATTTTCTTTTGCCATTGCAATTGCTTTTTCCATCGCTTGTTTCGCAGCTTGATGTCCAGGGCCATTATCCCCTTCAAAAACACCTGTCGAAGGACCTGTTTGCTCAAATTGATACTCAGGGTTAGCAGTAATACCTCCCTTAGCAATACGTTCCGCATAATATTCCACTCTGACTGCACCATGAGAATGAATACCTCTATGGTCTGCAAAAGTCAAAACATCAGCGACATCCTTTGCAGCATCTTCATTTAATCCTGCTTTAACTAGTTTATTTTTCATTAAATCAAATAAATCATTTTTAGAAACACGCATATTACAACCTCCTTATTACTATTATTGTGTTATATTTCATTAAAATTTGTGTTTTCAAGCAGTAAAAAAAGAAGTTACTAAAGACGCACCATGCTAAATGTCATAAGTCACCATTTATTACATTAAATTATCTCGTTCACTTCTTTTTATTACTTCCTAATATATGTCATCAGATATTAAATAATCATAAATTTCTTGCGGAACTGGAATACCTCGCTCTGCATATTGTTTTTTAACTTCTTCTTGAATCTCACCTGGATAATACACTTGATCAAAACCTTTAGCAGGTTTAACGTCATGCAACTCATCTACCATGTCAGAAACCTGTGTTAAAAACTGTGTTTCATCACCAAAATATGCTGGATTAATTACGATATGAAATTGTCCTAATCTACGATATTGACTTAAATCTTCATACATTGAAGTGACATGCTTACCAAACGGTAAACCTAACAAGCTACCTGCTAATATGTCTACCATCATCATCAAACCGTAACCTTTTGGTCCGGCAACAGGTAATAACGCAGCTACTTCAAAAGGATCTGCAGTAGGTTCACCATGTTTGTCCACTGCCCATGTATTAGGTATTGATTTGTTTTTTGAGCGTGCATCTAATATTTTCCCCCACGCTTGTACCGTTGTTGCCATATCAAACAATATAGGATTACCACTTTTTCGTGGTGACGCAAAAGCGATTGGATTCGTACCAAAATAAGATTCTGTACCACCAAATGGTACGACCATTGGGTCAGATTGGCATACGGTTAATGCAACCATACCTTGTTTTGCAGCTTGTTCTGCAAAATAGCCAATGGCACCACTATGCCCCATCTCTTGAATACCTACCATGCCGATACCACTGGATTTTGCTAAATTGATCGCTTCTTCCATCGCTTGATATGCAACATAATGGCCAACAGCATTATCGCCGAAGTATGTGCCTGCTGAAGGACCCGTCTTCGTAAATTTCAAATCTGGTTCCAAATTAAAACCTTTTTTAGCAATTCGTTCTGCATAATACTGCATTCGAACTGAGCCATGTGAATGAATGCCTCGTTCGTCAGCAAATATCATCAGATCTGCTGTTTTTTCAGCTTGCGCGTCAGGTAAACCTGCGTGTGTTAATTTCTCTTTAAATAATTGGCGTAGTTTACCACGTTCGACGTATATTAATGCTCCCTCTTCCATGACTAACAACCTTCCTTAAATTTCTATATCTCTATTTGCATCCTTGGAATAGATGTAAGCGAATGGTTCGTCTAAACCAACAGCATAAGTTGCTTGTGGTGCATAAGCACCCATAAAGATATAATCACCTTTATCAACTGGTTGCCATTCGTTGTCTAAGTTGTACATACCACGTCCACTTAATACATAAGCCCCATGTTCTTGAACGTGTGTTTCAATATAACCATGTGAAGCACCTGGTTTAAATGACAAGATGTGAATATTCATATCATATGCTAATTCTTTTGGTAGCAAATCAAGAATTTTAACTTCTTCCATGCCTTCATATGGCTCTTGAACCATATCATTAACGTTTCCAGTTACAACTTCTGGCGTATAACCTTCTAAAGGTTGATAACGTTTTTTATATAAGAATACTCGGCTGTCATTATTTTGATTGCTATTTTCAAATGTCATTACTTGATGAGATGGTACATATAAATAACCACCTGCACTCAATTCATATTTTTTATCATCTGCATACGCGTTGATGTTTCCATATTCAACATAGATGAATGTTTGAACACCATTTCCACCAAATCCTTGTCTATTTCCACCTTGATTTTTCAATGTTACGAGGTAGTCTACGAAACGCGCACCAAGTCTTGGTGAACCTAAAATCGTTACGTCACAATCTTCAAAACCAGGTACAACATTATTTACTAAACCATCTGGTGTGATGACTGCATAGTTATCTTTTTTAATTACTGAACGTGTTTCTAATAAACCTTCTCTATATCCTTGATTATGATTAATATAACCCATAAATAAAATGCTCCTTTTCTTTATCTGTATTTAAAATCTTTTTTGCTTTTCTCTATAAAAAGTTTGTTGAACCATGTTTATTTATATAGCTCAATGATGTTGTTCTAGGTGTCTATGACTAAGTATTATTCTTTATAAGCAAGTTTATATAATACTTGTTTTAACACTTCGATACCTTTAACTAAATCTTCTACATTTGTCTCTTCTTCAACGTTGTGACTCACACCATTAATAGATGGTACAAACAACATTGATGTCGGCACATATTTAGCAAAAATTTGAGAATCGTGACCTGCACCAGAAGGCATTAATTTCCACTTTGATTCACCCACTACTGTTTCAGCAGCATTTTGAACTTCTTTAACCAAGCGTTCATCCATCAAAGTCGGTGCTTCATCCATCCATAAATCGATGTCGCATTGCACGCCTTCTTCTTCAGATACACGTTTAATACATGCATCAATTTCTTCTGCAAATTGATTTAACTCATCTTGATTAATATGACGACAATCAATAGAGAACGTAACTTCTCCTGGAACCACATTAACTGTATTCGGCACTGGGTCTACACGACCAAATGTAATGACTAATGGATCACCTATTTCTCGCGCACGATCTGTTAATTGATTAGCAATTTTGCTGAAAGCTACAACTGCGTCATTTCTCAAGCCCATCGGTGTCGTACCTGCATGGTTTGCTTCACCTTTTAAGTTAATCGTATAGCGTTTTTGACCAACGATGCCGTTAACGACACCAATTGATTTATTTTCCGTCTCTAATACTTTACCTTGTTCAATATGCACTTCGATAAATGATTTTATGTAACTATAATCATTATCTGCTGTTCGATAATCAAAGCCACATTCACGCATCGCTTCTTTAAAAGCAACACCTTCACCATCAGCAATTGAATCTACATCAGCTTTATCAGCTAAGTTGAAGAAGTTTTTACTTCCCCAGAAAGCAAATGGGAAACGACTACCTTCCTCTTCCGCTAAAGCTAAAATTTCTAATGAACGTAATGGTTGGCCATATTCGGCTTTAAGTGACTGCATCGCAACAACAGCAGCTAACACACCAAATTGACCATCTAAATGGCCACCTTCAACAACTGTGTCAATGTGAGAACCGGACATAATTGTTTCTTCAGGGTATTTACTACCTTCAATACGTCCTTTTAAGTTGCCGATGCTATCGAATTCTGTTTCAAATCCATCTTTTTCTAGTGTTTCTTTCAATGCTTGTACAGCATTTGACCATTCTTTAGAATAAAGTAGACGCGTGATGCCTCCACCAGTCAAACCGCCAAACGCAGTGAATTTTTTGTCTAGAGCCTCAAAAGAAGATCGGATGTCCATGTAATTCAACTCCTTTTTCATTTCACATACAATTATAAGCGTTTACATATGACTTATCATTCACAATTCTAACAATAATGTTCTTTACTTTTATTCGATTTATACAAATACGTCGTGTTTTTTATTTGAGATAATATATTTAGCAAAATATATCTAATAGGAGGCTAGGTCAATTTGACTCAACAAAAAGCTACTTGTCTATCAAAGGATGGTTTTCCATTACCTTATTCCATCATAGCAGCTAAAAGCCAAAGCCCTAAAGGCGTCATTATGTACTTTCATGGTGGCGGACTCATTTTTGGACAACCAAACGATTTACCGCAAGCGTATATAGATATTTTATCCGAATCCTATCACTTAATAATGGTTTCCTATCGACTTGCCCCAGAAAGTCATATTGATACGATTATTGAAGATGCACTGAGTAACTACGATTATTTAAAATCACTTTATCCTTCGTTACCACTGATTACCTTCGGACGTTCAGCCGGTGCATTTTTAGCTATGCTTGTCGCACGTCATCGTAAAGTTGATAGTATCATTGATTTCTATGGTTACTCGCGTGTACATGTGCCTGCCTTTTTGAAGCCAAATAAACAATATCAAGCGCTATCTACACAAATTACACCGAAAATATTAAATCAATTGATTCAATCTAAACCATTAACATCTGCGCCGTTGCAAACAAGATATCCAATTTACTTATATGTTCGTGGTCAAGCACGTTGGATGTCCTATTTAGGGATTCAATCATCTACACAAAGTACTTATAATATCACACCACAAGAAATGAAAAACTTCCCTCCTATGTTCATTGTACACTGTACAGGAGATTCTGATGTACCTTATAGTGAAAGTGAATATATAGCTAGATTAATTGAAACGAGTCACTTTGAACGTTTAGACCTAGACAGCCATGATTTTGATCGTGAAGTTAACTCAACGAGTAAAGCAGTATATGAACGAGTTATTCAATTTTTGAATCAAATTAAACTGAATATCGAAGGGGATAAATGATGAACTTACAAAATGTAATAGAAAATTTTCAAACATTTAATAATTTTGCTCGCAACCCCAAAAACGGGGGGATTAACCGCATTGCTTTTAGTCATCCAGAACGTGTCGCAGCCTTAAAATTTTCAATGTTATGTCAAAAGGCAGGTTTAGATGTTTACTTTGATTTCTTTGGTAATGTTATTGCACGCAGAGAAGGAAAGCATCCTTCTTTAAAACCAATTGTACTAGGCTCACATATCGATACTGTAAAGGATGGCGGCCAATATGACGGTCTATTAGGTGTGCTTGGTGCACTGGAAGTAGTCGAACATTTAAACGCGCATCATATAGAAACGGATCATCCAATTATAATTATTGCATTTGCTTGCGAAGAATCTACACGTTTCAACGAAGCAACTTTAGGAAGTAAATACCTTACTGGTAAAATGACAAAAGATGATATGAAATTTATCAAAGATAACGATGGCAACGTACTTTACGATATTGTTGCACCTTTAGCACAAGATATGAACGGTAAAGCAGCATTATTTGAAAGAAACAAAATCAAAGCATTTTTAGAATTACATATTGAACAAGGTCCAATTCTTGAAAATAATCAAAAAGATATTGGCATCGTCACACACATTGCTGCACCACACCGCTTCAAGTTACAAATAGCTGGTATTACTAGCCACTCAGGATCAACACCTATGCCGATGCGTACAGACGCATTGACTACTGCTGCTGAAGTCATTTTAAAAATCGAAGCCTTAGGTCAGGCTTATCATGATAAGGGGATAGTAACGACTGTGGGGTATGCCAACGTTTATCCTAATACAATGAATGCAATTCCTGGTGAAGTCACACTACTCATCGATATTCGAGGAAAAGATGAAGATATTCGAGAAAAAGTTGTCGAAGAGATGAAAACGCACATCGAAACCATTACCACAAAACGTCAAGCAGATTATGAATTAGAAGATTTAGGTCAGGATCAACCTCGACAATTTAATCAAGCGATTGCTAAGATTTCTGAAGACGGTTGTAAGGCACTAGCATATCAATATCGCTATATGTATAGTGGTGCCGGTCATGATGCGATGAATTTCGCACCCATTTGTCCTACAAGTATGATTTTTATTCCATGTAAAAGTGGCATTAGTCATTCGCCAAAAGAGTCTGTAACCGATAGCCAAATCGAAAAAGGTATTAATGTGATGATTGCAACAACGATCGAATTAGCAAAAGTTGACACAGTACTGGAAACTTAATGCATATTAGTCTTTTGACCTATCAATCGCAATATGATATACAATCTTTCAGCATAATCACACCAATCATGATCATGCATCATTTCATAAACACAGGGTTCTTGAAACCAACGCCTGTTGATATGTGTTTCACCATCTAACACAAGCAAACGTGTTATGATTATTTATAATAAGTGGAAATTTAATTCGTGTTATACCATAATAAATAGAAAAATCGTTAATAATATCAAAGAGATACTGCTTAAAACACATCAAGGTAAAGGTTGATTTATAATGACAAAAATATGTTTTATTAGACATGGAGAAACAGATTGGAATATTGCTGGTAAATTACAGGGCAGAACAGACATCCCATTGAATGAATCAGGCATAAAACAAGCGCAAGCTTGTGGCACTTCCTTACTTCAAAATGAATGGGACCTCATGATTACGAGCCCATTACTAAGAGCTAAAGAAACTGGACAAATTATTCAACAAAAGTTAAACATACCGCTTTATGAAAAGGAATCATTTATTGAAGTTGCATTTGGAGATGCAGAAGGCCTTACTTATTACGAACGAGATGCGCGTTTTCCGAATCGTGAATATCCAAACAAAGAAACTGAAGCAATGATTACCGAACGTTTTTTAAAGGGGATTCAGACCGTACATCAAGATCACACAAATAAAAATATTTTAATTATCTCTCATGGCGCCTTTATTAATGCTATATTCTATTATTTTTCTAATGGAGCAATCGGCACTGGTATTACTAGACTTGCTAATGGTAGTTTCAGTACATTAGAAATTAACGACAATAACACGCACATCCTAGACTATAATACGACACATCATTTACCAGTTCAGAGCCCGAAATCATAAATATCATCAACAATTAAAAGTACCATAACACTCATTCATGATGCATCGTACTAAAAGTTAAAGCCAATATTTCCTTTTAGTAATGACAAGTATGAGGTTTGGTACTTTTTATATTAATAAGGTTTATTTATAATTTTTAAAGAAATCTGTGGTTAACGATTTCACTTTGGGCGATAACATTATCACTGCGATAACGTTTGGAATCAATACGGCTGCAAGTGCCAAATCAAGCAAGTCCCACAATTGTTGTGCAGCACCTAACGCACCTACGATCATCGAAAGCACATATATTGTTTTCATCACCCAACCTGCCGTAAATCCAAATAAAAATTCTGCCATTCTTGATCCATAAAAAATAACTACTACAACGGTTGAAAATACGAAGAACATCATCGAAATAGATACCATCATACTTCCAAATTGACCAAAAGTATTTTCAAATGCTCTGGCAGTTAACGCTGCAGACTGTGCTTTCGCATCACTCGCTTTCCAAACACCTGAAACTAAAACAACAAAACCAGTGGTACTACAAATGATTAACGTGTCTACCACAATTTCACTGATACCCCAGAAAGCTTGTCGAACTGGGTGGTCCGTTTTTGCAGCTGCATGCGCAATTGACGATGTACCAAGACCAGCTTCATTAGAATAAATCCCTCTCGCAAAGCCCCAACGAATTGTAGTAGCTAATGCTGCACCAAATGTACCTCCTACAGCTGCCGTAGGATTAAATGCCTGTTCTATCACTAACCAAATAACATTAGGGACATGACTAATATTCATTAAAATGATTAAAAAGCCAAAAAAACAGTAAAGCCCAACCATGATTGGTACAATTTTTTCAGCAAACGAAGCAATACGTTTCACACCGCCAAAAACGACGAGTGCAGCAAGAACTGCTAATATAACACCAGAAACCGCCATAGGCACATTAAATGTATCCTTCATCGTGCTCGCTGCAGAATGACCTTGAACCATAATACTTGGAACAATTTCAATCATCAGCGCAAAGGCAAATATCAACGAAAAAATTGTGCCTAACTTCTTGTTTTTAAAGCCTTTTTTCATGTAATAAGTCGGACCGCCTACAAACTCACCTTTTTTATTTTGCTCACGATAGTGGACACCTAAGACATTCTCACTAAATTTTAAAGCCATGCCTAAAAAAGCGATAACCATCATCCAAAATACCGCACCAGGCCCACCCATCATTATCGCAGTAGGTACACCCACAATATTAGCTGCACCTACAGTTGAAGATAAGGCGGAAGTTAAAGCCTGACGTGGTGTAATTGTTCCTTCCCCTCTAGGTTTTTTATTAACACTCCCAAATGTTTGTTTGAGCATATAGAAAAAATGCCTAAATTGAATAAAATTTAAATAGACTGTCAAAAATACACTTGCAAACAAAAGCAGGAGTACAAGTGGATAACCCCATAACCAATCCGAAAAAGAAATTAATTTTTCCAAATATTACAACCCCTTTGCTTTAAAGCATCTCACCATATGTTGTGATCAAAGTAATATGACTTTAAGCTCCAATCACTTTAAAAGCGATATATGTAGATACTTAAAAATGTAATATGTAATATTATTCCCTAGAGTCGTTCACTCAAACCGAGTTCAGAGCTTGTGAAAACAAAAAAATAGTCCAGTTAATAAATGGATCAGTTTTTGTTTCTTTACAGTATTAACAAATTTTAAATCTTCAGCTCTACCCTAAATATCAATGGTCTGCTACATTTACTTCTATTTCTTTGAATCACTTGTCTCACTGATTTGATTGATATATTGTAATCATTTTGAGTGATGTTGGCAGTGGTTTATACCTACTCCTGTGGTAAGCACACTAGCGAAAGACTACAGCTAAGGTAGTGTCCCTAGAAAGCGCGCATAAAAAAACTGCCAACAAAGTCAGAGACTTTGTCGACAGTATGGACCAATCCATTTAGTAAACGGATTAATCCTTGTTGCGCTTGATTTTAATATTCCAACATCCTTAACTTCAAGCTTTTCAAGAAACTTTTAGATAAAACGTCCAATACGTTTGTCTGAAATACCTGCTTCATCACTATAAATTTCTTGTCCTCTTAAAATTGTACGTGTGACTTGAGCACCAATTTCACGACCGATATATGGACTCATTTTGTTACGATAAGCTAAATCTTCAGCTTGTAATGTATAAGGTGCGTCTGGTTTAATAAATACGAAGTCAGCATCTTTACCGATTGCAATACTACCTTTTGTGTCTAAACCAAAGCGTTTTGCTGGTGCTGTCGCAATAATGTCAGCAAATTTTGTTAATGGCATTTGACGTTTTTGAACACCTTCGTCGAATAAAATGTCTACGTTGTTTTGTAATCCAGCAATACCACCCCATGCTTCAAATGCATTGTCAGTATCTTTTAAGTCTGGCGTACAAGGTGAATGGTCAGATGTTACAAAACTAATATCACCGTTTAATACGCGGTTCCACATTCCCTCTAAACGAGATTGCTCACGGATTGGTGGAGAACATTTAACAACTGGTCCAATGTCATCTAATTCTTCTTTATAGAAGTACAAGTAGTGTGTACATGTCTCACAAGTAATGTCTACACCTTCTTGCTGTGCTTTGATGACTTCATCAACGCCTTCTTCACAAGCAACGTGTACAATGTGCACACGACAGCCCGTTTCCTTAGCAAATAAAATAATTTTACGAATTGGTTCAACTTCTGTAAATACCGGACGACTATCCACGTAAGCACTTAATGTCGTTTCACCATTTTCTTTTGCGATCTCACCTAATCGATCAGTGATTGCCGCATTTTCAGAATGAATTGATAAAATTTTGCCAGTCTTAGCAATTTGCTTCATACCTTCATATAATGAATAATCATCAACATTTTCAAAGTCACCCTCAATAGAACGGTCACCACATTTTGCTAAGAAAGCTTTATAAGCCACAACACCTGCTTCATCTAATTCTTGAATACCACCGTTTAAGTTATATGGTACTAAACCACCATAACTTGCAACATCCACTGATAATTCATCTTTTCCAGCATCAAATTTTGCTTGGA
The DNA here is from genome assembly GCF_017892645.1 of Staphylococcus sp. GDY8P54P. Classification (NCBI taxonomy): domain Bacteria; kingdom Bacillati; phylum Bacillota; class Bacilli; order Caryophanales; family Staphylococcaceae; genus Staphylococcus; species Staphylococcus sp. GDY8P54P. The sequence continues at coordinate 52,934 of NZ_JAESLN010000010.1, forward strand.
TAGACGCTTTGTCAGTTGTAGCTGGAACTTGGTTTAATGGCATTTCCACAAATGAAGTCACGCCACCTTTAGCAGCAGCATTTGTCCCTGTAACATATCCTTCCCAACCATCACGATAGCCACCGCCTGGCTCAGTTATATGCACATGCGCATCCACCATACCAGGTGAAACAATTTGATTTTGTGCGTCAATAACTTGTTCAGCTTCTCCCAATGCTTGACCAATAGCGACAATTTTACCGTCTTTAACACCGACTTCAACTTGTTGCTCTCCGTCTTCTAAAATGACTAAACCATTCTTAATAATCAAATCATACTTCATTATAATCTGCTCCTCCTTTTTTTCTTCTTTCTGCATGGAATACATAATGTAAAATTAAGTAAACACCACCGGCAATGACAAAGCCTATAAACCAAGAAAAGTCTGATATCACTGTAAATGCTGGTAAAAATCCTAATAGTGAAATGATGACACCAGCAACCGTTCCGACGTATGCAGAAATATTAATACGTGGTATTTTATGCTCTTTTTCTTTCAAATCAAAATACAACTTATCTATATCAATGTGACATTTAGACACAATATAGAAATGAACAATCATAACACCTGCTACCGGACCAAGAATAGCACCTATCGCGTTTAGGAATAAGAAAATACTATCTTCCTCTTCCATCATCTTCCACGGCATAATGACTATACTTAATACCGAGGCAATAATTACGCCACGACGATAGTTAATCCATTTTGGTAAAAGTGCAGTGAGTTGATATGCTGCTGGGATGATATTACTCGTCGCATTTGTTGAAATCGTCGTCATCAATAGCACACCAGTAGATATCAGAATCGCCCAGAAGTTGCTCCATTCATTAATAATTGTTAGGATATTCCATTCTTGATGTCCAAGATAAATCGAGCCACCAATAATGATGAACACACTAGCAATCGCGAATAAAATGTGGGCAACTACAATACCTGAAATTTGACCAACCACTTGTGTTTTAGTAGATTTTGCATTTTGCGTAAAATCAGAAACACTTGCACCAGGTCCTGCCCACACACCTAATAGCGAGTTGATAATTAAAATAAAGGATAAAATCGCTGGGTAAATGATACCACTAGATTTTGTAGAAATTTCATAATCTAAAATATTTCCAACGCCACCAGCAGCCATAACGCCCCAGATAGCCATACCACCAAAGACAATATAAATAAGTGGATTTAATATAGCTGTGAATTTATTTAAAATATCTCCTCCACCAAATCCAATTGCAAAACTAATAGCCCAAAATATTAAAAATGCAATGAGACCTGGAACAGAAATACCAAGTATCGATATGCCTTGTCCAATATCCGCAAAACCAGGGAATATTTTATTTAATAGTATTAATAGTGCTTGTGACCCCGCAAACGTTTGTAGACCAAACCAAGCGATACCTGCGACAACGCCACGTAGGATACCGGGTAACTTCGCGCCTACATCACCATATGTATGACGTAAATGCATAGCAAATGGAATACCGTATTTAGAACCAGCATAACCATTACTAACTAATAATAAAGCGATTACAAAAGAACTTAATATTAATGCAAATATGACTTGTAATGGCGATAGTCCTAATAATAAGAATCCCCCAACTGCAGTATAGTTAGGTATATTATGGACAGCACCCATCCATAGTGTGAAAAAGTTAAATGCGGAGTTATTTCTTTGTGTCGGTGTCTTAGGCATTATATCTTTATTATAACCGCGCTTCTCGAAAACCGCTTGTGATAATGCCGCATTGTTCTCCTGTCTTCCCATTCTATTTTTATCTCCTTTACTTTAACAAGCTAATAACTAGTTGTATAATCTTCAGTTATAAGTGTAGTACGAGTGTAAGCGTTTTTCTTTGTTATTAATGACATTTCTAAACAATAAAATTATAGGAATCGAACAAAATAAGTGTATAATTAATGATATACATTAAATTTTTTGAACATTTTGAACAATCGTTATCACAAATTGACAAAAACCCTGTTTTTTAAGATAAATACAGACAAATAGAATTTATCATTATATATATTTTCATGCATTTTCATTACTAGTGATTGTGTAAATCAGAAGCGGAGGACATAATTATGACTACTCTAAACGAAATTTTATCCGTTCCCCAATTTAAAGGCTTAAAATTGTTAAATAGCAACGGAGATTTATCAGCAGAAGTGACAAATTTAGACATTACTGAAAATAATGATATTAAGCATTTTACTTCAAATAATTCTTTTATTTTAACAACCGGTGTCTTGTTTCAAGATAATCAAGATAACTTAAAAAAGTTAATTAAAGATTTAAATGATATACACACTGCTGGACTTGGAATCAAAGTTTCAAGGTTTTTACACGAAATCGAGCAAGATGTCATTGATTTTGCGGATGCTATCGAATTCCCATTAATTGAAATACCAGAAAGTTGGAACTTAGGTGAAATTACACACGAGATTTCTTCATTTATTTCAGACTCTGAAACTGGAAAGTTAAATTATGCATTACAAGTACAACAAGAATTAAACCAATTATTAATCAAAGGCTTCAGTATTGATACTATGATTGAGCGCATGAGCAAACTCTTAGGTGTACCTATCATTCTATTCGATCCTTTCAAAGCACCTGAAGCATACAGTCGTCATTATAGACAAGGTAACGCTTTAATGGCTGAACATACCAAGTATTTCATGAACCATTATCAAGATGCGCTAACATATGATAAAAATAACCTCGTCTTTGAAAATAAAGACCATGTAATTTTCAAAGTATTAGGTTACACATACTTTCCATACTATTTAATGGTTTCTCAAGTTAATAAGCTTTCCTACCCCTTTAGTTTATTAACACTCGAACAAGTAGTCAGCGTGTTAAGTTTCGCCTTATACAAAAACACCAAAATACAAGAAGCCGAGGAAAATGATATTAATCGATTTTTCGAATCGTTAGTCAATAATCAAAACGATCAAACCCTTTCGATCAAAAAGCATGCTGATTTATTAAGACAATATTATATTTATCCCTCTGACTATTATCAAATTATCATTTGCGGCATTGACACCAAAAATAATCTAGAAAATAGTTACTACTTAAATGAGCGGCACCATCTCACATTCCTTTGGTTAAAGCATAAATTAACTGATATTGATTCTTATATCAGCGTTTATAAATTACCGAGTAACGATCGTTTTGCGATATTAATCCAAAATCGACATGAATATTACTTTGAATACCTAAAAAAAATACAACAAAGTTATAGTGAGTACTTTGATGATACGATTTCATTTGGTATCGGAAATGAAGTAACAGAATTCACACAGTTACCTTCTTCCTTTTTTGAAGCAAATGAGGCCTTTGAAAATGAACTGCTAAATCATGCAAAAACTTTTATCTCACAATATCATTCCAAAGATATTCAGGAGCTATTACAACTTATCCCTCAAGAAAAGCTATTACCTTTCGTAAAACATACTTTGGGCCCACTGAGTTATCCAAAACAAAAAATAGATTTAGAATTAAAACAAACTTTAAAAGTGTACATGGATAATCAATGCGATATAACAAAAACGGCAGATAAAATATTTATACACAGAAATACTGTAAAATATAGAATCAATAAATGCAGTAATATGATTGGTACAAATATTGAAGACCCTGTTCATTCCTTAAACATACGTATCGCTTTATATGTATCTGAAATGATTCGTTTCGATTAATCGCTCCATCTATTTAAAAAAGCTACGCTGTTTGCGCAATCATGCAAACAACGTAGCTTTTTCCATTAATAAAACAACAGTGATCTATGTTACCTCTAAAACAAGCGATTCCAACCTATATTATCTATGCATTCATTTTCTCTAAAAATTCTTTGCAAAAAATATTAATTTTTTTAAACCGAATGGTTTGCTTTGCTAACTTAAAATAATTAAAATTTATCGATGGGATGTTATAAAAAGGAGATGCATTTATAATGTCGGAGAATGTTATATCTAATAAAAAAAGAAATACGATTATATTAGTTATGCTAAGTAGTGCTTTTGTAGCGATGCTAAATCAAACATTGCTCAACACCGCACTACCAGCAATTATTACGGGATTAGAAATAACTGACACAACTGCTCAATGGTTGATTACAGGCTTTATGTTAGTGAATGGTATCATGATTCCACTAACAGCCTTTCTTATGGATCGATTTCACACAAGACCGCTCTATATTTTTTCTATGAGTGCGTTCTTAATTGGTTCAATCATTGCAGCACTTTCACCTACATTTGGCTTACTCATGTTTGCACGTGTAATTCAAGCGATTGGTGCAGGGATACTTTTACCGCTTATGCAATTCACTGTATTTACACTGTTCCCTTCTGAGAAACGTGGATTTGCAATGGGACTTACCGGTATAGTAGCACAATCAGCCCCAGCAATCGGACCAACCTTAACCGGATTTTTAATTGATACATTTAGCTGGAGAGCACCATTTATTGTGGTAGCTTTTATTGCGATTATCGCATTTATTGTAGGCGCAATATTTGTAGAAAGTAATAACGAAACCAAACATACACAATTAGACAAAACTTCTGTTATATATTCAACATTAGGTTTTGGTTTAATGCTTTACGGCTTTAGCAGCGCAGGCAACTTAGGTTTCACATCACCAATCGTTATTATTTCACTTATTGTGGGAATCTTGATTGTTACCATTTTCGTAACAAGACAAATTAGAATCGATAATCCACTATTAAATATGCGCGTATTTACAAATCGTACATTTTCACTATCTGCATTTGCGTCTATGGTATTATTTATCGGAATTGTAGGCCCAGCATTATTGATTCCAATTTATGTCCAATCAGGCTTAGGTCTATCTGCAATTCTGTCAGGTCTTGTTATCTTACCAGGTGCAGTAGTCAACGCATTTATGTCCGTCTATACAGGGAAAATATATGACAAATATGGCTTGAAAGTATTGGCGATTCCTGGATTTGTCCTTTTAATTTTTATGACAATACTACATTGTTTCTTAACTTCAGACACACCTTATTGGTATATTGTCGTCATTTACGCTATAAGAATGTTTGCTGTAGCATTGATTATAATGCCACTGAATACAATTGGTATTAACGCATTAGAAAGTAAAAATATTTCACACGGTACTGCGATTATTAATTCTTTAAGAATTATTGCAGGTGCGATTGGTACTGCCATTATGATTACAATTATGGCAATTGTTCGTACAAACTATGTTCCAAGTAAGCATCAGTCCAAAGCAGATATTGCACAACAAGCGACTGTACAAGGTGTCGACGCAGCATTTGCATTCACTACGCTATTATTAATTATTGGTTTTATATTAACACTACTGATAAAAACAAAAAATAAAGCGGATAATACGCGTGAAGTATAATATTAAATCTATTTAAGTGAAAGTAGCAACGCTTCAACAACTTGAACGGTGTAAAAAACATACTAAGATTAGCTATGAAGAAATCTATGACGATAGATTTTTTCATAGCTATTTTATTATTCAATATTTCGTATTGTTGACTCACTTTCTTAGGGGACAACTTCAGCTTGTAGTCTTCAACTTGTCCTGCTCCCTCAAGAGTCTCGTCAAAATACAACGTATTTATATGTAATTTCTCATTGAAGTACTTAAAAAAGGCTCTATTTCAACTCAAAATGATGTTAAAAATTATTCTACATGCATACACCCAAAAATTAATTTTTATGCTGCTGTTTGTGGCTATTACCATTCTTTTATAAAATTGGCTTCAAATGATGTATTAATGCTAAGCAATCTTGCAAGAGTCATTAATATTTTATTGGTAGTAAAAAAATAGGTGCAAATCCGAGTCATAACTAACAAGTTGACTTTGAATTAACACCTTTTAAAGTAAATACATGTATATAACTTCAGAGATCGATTTTAAGACAAATAAAAAAAGACGAGCGTTGCTCGTCTTTTTTTATGCGTTATTATAATTTAATAACGTTAGCTGCTTGAGGTCCACGGTCGCCTTCAACGATTTCGAATTCAACAGCTTGTCCTTCTTCTAATGATTTGTAGCCGTCTTGGTTAATTGCTGAGAAGTGTACGAATACATCGTTTCCGCCTTCTACTTCGATAAAACCAAAACCTTTTTCTGAGTTAAACCATTTAACTGTACCGTTATTCATAATAAAAATCCTCCAAGTGCTTTTGCACAAAAATTTGTAATCTGTCTAAAAAATCAAAAGGAGTAAATTCAAAAGAATAAAACTACAAATCAATTTCACGAACTAAATTACTTAATACCTAGTATAACGAATAATCAGACCTTTGTATACCCCTATTTTCAAATAAATATATTTTGCACTTTATTTTTAGTAATATAATCCATTTGAAATATATAATTTAATTGAATATGAAAAATGACAAAATCGTTATATTAAAATGCATTTTTGTAACTTAAAAATATAGCGAACAAATCAAATAACTTTTACATTATAGATAGTTACTTTAAGGAGGTAATAAGTATGAACAGGTTTGTAAAAGTACTTCTAAATATCTTTGTTATCATTATCATTGTTTTTATCGGCCTTTTTGGCTGGAAAGTTTATGCAGAAAAACATTCGGACAATCCTGATGTTGTTAGTTTTGCCAAATTAAATCCGCTCATTACTAATGAAGCATATTATGTAAAAACTCAAAAGCCAACAAAAGTTGAGCACAACAAAAGTGATGATGGAGAAACTCTTGTCACATATAATTATAAGCAAAATGGATATAACAAAAAAGGTGAAAAAAGACATTTAGATTTTAATGGTTTTGGTGAAAAACCATTAAAAACAAATCATTACTTAAAATTAGACACCGAACTTGGGCATGTCCAAAGTTATAAAGAAGTGCCTAAAAACAAAGTACCTAAAAAAGCATTCAATCACCTTTAAACATCACATTATGAATCAAAACAATACACTTAATAAAAATATTATTTTGATGAGCTAATAATATAATAATGCGCACAAGATAGAATTATTTATTTGCAAAATATGTTTTCTAACTTGTGCGCTTTGATTGTAATTTTTTAGTGACTACACCCTAGTTATTCATTCTTTTGACTATTTCATGCTTAATAATCATTAATGCTTGGCTATACTTAGAACTTGTATTTTCTTGAGTGTTAATAATCAAAATGTCTACTAAATCATCATTATCCATTTGAACTAATTCTTGCCGAAATTGATCGATATTTTCTACTAATCTCTTATGGTTAGGCTGATACTTATCTATAACATAATATTGATCAGCACCAAGTCCACCCTCTTCAATCATTTTAGAAATTTCATCCGTGCGCATCTCATTAGTTCTATCAATTTTGATATCTTTATTGTAATAATTAACCATACATATCCCCCACTTCATTCACAAAATCCATCTCATATTAAGGTTACATGCTATCTTTTTGACACTAAACGTAAAACAATAAATCATGCCGTACCACTTACAATAAAATAAAATTACTCCAAAAGTTATATATTACATCTATACCCTGAAATGATATTTTAAACTTTAATTTAGATCATTCTTTTTTATACTTATAATTCAAGGAAGTAATTTAATAAATTTATAAAATATTATCGATTCTCTATATCGTTTCTAAAAACACCGAAACCATATACATCATCTCCTTATAATGAACCTATTTTATATCTATCCTTTTTAAAAATTTTCAAAACATTTCATTATTTTATACTATCAAAATACATTATATTCTATGAGTATAAGATGATATCGTCTAACAGTTCATTATTCCTTATTGGATTGAAGATGCATAAAACAGATTCCTAAGTTTTGATAGTAATACCACCATAATAACATTCATAAATACAAAAATTGCTGAATGATAAAATAAAGACTGAGACAACATTTGCCTCAGTCTTTAATACTTCTAATATTTTCTACCATTTTAATGCTCATAATCGCTTTTTTGCTTCGATGCCAATCCATATATTTGTTACTAAACCGACAATCCCCATAAATAATGATGGTATAACAGAATGATTGCTAGTATAAAACGTCACTAAAAACATAAGTAAACCAGTTATCATACTGATTAATATAGATGAAAATTTCATTGGATTACTCCCTTTTTTCGCTATGTTAATTTACATTATTCCTATACTGAAATTCATTTAAAATGAAATAAAGACAGTCTGTTGCATAGTTTTAAAAAATTGGGCATCACAAATACAATAACTTTTTATTTATAAAATATAGAAAATCCCACTAAACCACATCTTTGCGTTTTTCAACTTAATATGTATGCAATCACAAATAAGATAATCGAAATAATGAGTGACATTAACCAAAACGGAGAACTCACTAAATCTTTATACGCTTGATCTGGTGCATTACGCATTTTCAACCGAATAAATTTGATTCCTAAATACAACGCTTCAACAAAATTAACTATTAAAACAATGCTTAACAGTATCATTGACATGACTGAACCCCCAAGATATCGTCTCATTTAATCCACATCGTACCATAAGATTTTTAATAATTAAATATATATAAAAATATTAATTCAAATTTTTATTACAACCTAAAAACATATGTGTTATTTTATAATTAACATTGTACGTGGTTATTTTTAAAATTATATGGGCTAAATATCATAAAGTTGGAGGGGTATTGTGCAACTATTTTTACTTACACTTTTAGGTATTATTTTCGTTTTTGTATATGCTTCAAATTCAACAATACTTTTACATATCAAACTTATTAGACGAGCTAAAAAAGAAGGTACGGCAGCAATGAATGGTAAACAATGTCGCTTTATGTGGTGTTTGTTTGCAGTTATGGCAACAGGATTTTACCTATTATTACTTAATTCAAATTTGTAATCGAATAATCAAAATATGGTAACTTTCTACCATAAATGAGCAATGATATAGTTGAATTAAAACTCGAACTGTAAAAAGTATGTTTCTAAAATACTGTATAATATAATAAAAACAAAAATAGTAAAGGAGTCATCATATGAAATTTGTAAATTTAACAGCTATGACAGAAAAAGGCCTAAACAAGAAAGTTAATGAATTCTTAGAGGAAAATCCCTATATCGAAATCATTAAATTCGATTATCAATTAGGATATAGCAGCTGTGGCGTAGGTATTCTTTACAATAAAGTTAAGTCTCAGTCTTAAGTTTATTGTATAGGAAAATATGTTTAGACTTCTATATAGCATTACTTATTTGTTCATTTACAAACCTATTTTCACGAACGGCTAATAAAATAATTGTAAAACGGTCATAATTATAGTTAACAAACAAGCTAATAACATAACATTTTGAGCTCTATGAGTGTCCTGATTTCCATTTTTATATTCCTTTATTACAAATAGCCAAGAAAGAATAACTAAAATCCCTAAAATAATGCCAATCGTTTTCATTTTACCTCTCCTAAAATGTACTGTATAACTTACTATTATTCGCTCAAGTTCAAAAAGATACTTCGAATTATATTTTTATAATATCATACATTTTAAAACGTGAATTGTTTGTAAATAATCTAACTTATTGTAATTGAAAATATCACAATTTAAACTATACTTGTAATAAAAACAAAAGCTGAAACATAATAATGTTTCAGCTATGAATATCTTATGGAAAGTAGACGATTGTGTATACATCCACATCATAATATTTAAATTTTTGTTAATGCTATTCAAAATGACATCACTGTAAGATTATCACAATAGTAATACCTAAAATGTCTTATTTTTGAAAAACTTTAAAATTAACACGTTTACATAATAATAAACTACCCGCAATCAATGAGATACTGGCTAAAAAAATGGTTAGTGTTCTATTATCTGAAATCATGCCTGTATTAGGTAATGCTTTTATTGTATTGTGATTCACGCTATTTTTTGAATTTTTTACTTCAGAGTTAACTTTTGAGAAATCATTATTTTTTGAAGCGTCTAACTGCTGATTTTTATTAAATCGCTCACTTTCTGCTCCTGGATTTTTAGGGTTTAAACCACCTTCATCTTTTAATTTTTCATTTACTGCATTATTGTGCAAGGATGTCTCACTATTAGATTTATGATTAAATTCATTCGTAGCATCTTCTAATTCTTTTGGCTCTTCAACCTCTGCTATATCTTTATGCGGAAATACATTTGGTTCTGTAAAACTTCCATCCTTATGCAAGATACCATGAGGTATTTTCTTCGTACCATCCTTTAATTCTATCGGTTTTTCAACCTCTGCTATATCTTTATGCGGAAACACATTTGGTTCTGTAAAGCTTCCATCCTTATGCAAAATACCATGAGGAATCTCTTCACCATTTGCCCCTTGACTGCTAAATTGTACAACTGTCATTAATAAAGCTGTAGATAATAGTACCTTTTTCATTTTAAAACTTCCTTTCTAATAGAGTTATTGTAATATGAATATCTCACTCATTTTTACTGTTAAAGTGAATATTCGTAATATAAAATTTTCCTTAACTACCAAGAAGTTATCTGTTGTATGTATACAATATATTTTATACATTAATAACAAATATTTATGGAATTATTACTAATTACCATAATATTGCAAGGAGTCATTTATTAGGGTAATATTTCCGTTTAAGTAAAAATATAGATAGAAAATAGTAATAATATGTAAGTTTTAAATTTAAATATTGATAATATCAAATCTGTCAAAATGTTTAAGTCAAAATAAAAAAAGCTGGAAACTGTACCTTAGCAATGTTCCCAACTCTTTTTATATGATTAAATATGATTCAATCTTATTTTAAAATGGTATTTTAGGTGTTTATAATTTCTCATAACACTGATTTTCAAATTTTATTAGTCTATTCTGATTGTGCTTTTATATAAAAGATACACTCTTCGTTTTATCAATAGTAGGTAAACCTTTAATTAAACGTATTATTCACTTGATTTTGCTTTATGAATTTTCAAAATTATAAATATAATAACAATTGTTATGGTAATGAAATCAAAAGAATGTGTAAAAGCTTGCCCAAATTCTTTATCTTGCCAGAAATAACGAATTACGAATAAAAGCGTTGAATGCATAAACAATGCAATAAACATGTATATCACTGGTTTATCAAGTAATAGACCAAAAACAAATACAAATAACAGCATTATTATAGTAAGTATCAGCATGACTATGTTTGGCATAGACATATTAAAACTCCAATCATATAGTATTTTAGTCTTACTCTTCTAGAAACCTTTACGTTTAATTTGTCTATATGTAAAAATACCAAAAATAATGACAAAAGCGAATTGTACAGTTTTAATTAGAGGTGAGCTAAATTCTAATATTTTAATATGCAGCATTGTTCCAATAATAGGGGCTATAAAATTAAAACTAAATAATATTAGACATATACCAACTAATACTTGTTGTGATTTAGGCATGTTTATCACTCCAAATTATAAAATTATTGTTAAGAATGTTGATACTTCCACTGAGGGTGACCCATTATTTAATGATGTAACAATATCATCATCACTAAAAATACAGTGCTAAATTTCAAAAAATATTTTCTGATTTATTCTAATATGCTTATGACCCAATTGATACTTTTTCTTAATAAACGTACATAAACATTTAGTTGAATTATATTATTTCATAAAAAATAACCGCACCAATTAAGATACGGTTATATAAATATATGACTGCTTGATAAAATTCCAAAAAAATCTTATCTAGCTTTTTGCATCACTTTACTTAATTAACGCTTACAGTAATTTCAATATCAATCGTGTGTTTTAGTGCTTTCGAGTACGGGCAATAATTATGCGCTTTTTCAACGAACATCTCCGCTTCTTCTTGGCTGAGATCTTTAAGTAATACATCTAATTCAGCTGCCAATTTCACACCACCATCAGATTTATCTGGCAATAAATAAGCAGTCGCACGTACTTCTGGCTCAATTGTACCTTTGCCTGCACCTTTCAAAATATGCATTAGCGCATTGTTAAAACAAGAGCTGTAACCTGCTGCAAATAACTGTTCAGGGTTTGACTCTGTAACGCCGTTGCCACCCATTTCTTTTGGAACAGCTAAGTCTTGATAAAATGTATTATCTTCACTAAAAACTTTTCCATCTCTTCCTCCATTACTTATGACAGTTGTTTCAAATAATGGTTTTGCCATGAAAATCACTCCAATAATTTTTTGAAATTCAATAATAATGATTAATTAATCGTTTTACATATCAAATTAAGATTAATCTAATTGTATTCTATCATTAATTTTTAGATATTTAAAATCATAAGTGTTAAATTGTCATTTGTCTCTACTCATTAAAAAATAGGACAAATACATAAGTAAAAGTCCTATTTGGCTAAAACACTTTCAATTGTTCGCTATGTATTACAAAACTCGCCAACACTTCTGCTAATAGGTAGTTATATTATGTATAAAGACAAGAAGAACTCGTTTCTAAAACCTAAAACACTAAGTTCAAAACTATAGCTATTAAAGCTAAAATAATCGCTATATAACCTAGTTTAAATTTAGCTAATACTCCATAAACACCAACAAATAAAATTCCTAAAGTTGTACATAAAGAAGCCACATCTGAATTTATTTGAAAGGCAAAAACAACAAGACTAATGAAGAAAAATATAGAAGAAATAATCAAAGAAATCATAGAAAAAATACCACGATTTTTTTCATTCATAATAAAAAGCTCCTTTCACTTTTTAAAATATAAAACAATATTGCATTATTGACGTTGAGCTTCTGAACTCTTAACTTTTATAATAATGTTTAGAATACCAAGCCACAAAAATTGCAAACAATATAAAATAAACTCCAAACCATGTGTCTAAATGGTCTTGATTCATTTGTTTATATGCAAAAAATACTAAAAACATCCCTAAAATCACTTGTACAATAAGTAAAAACCATTTCAAATAACCCACTCCTTTACATTTTTCATTATTTCACAATATAATTAATCAAAATATTTTTATTTATAAAATAAAATAGGGCAAACACATTATGGTACTGATCTTAGTATCAATACAAGAGAAAACTCCTTTCTAAAAGAACAAAATCTCTATTAAACCTAAAATAAACAAAACTGCACCTACTGATAAGTAAAGAACTTCAGTTTTTCCTTCTTTTTTAGTTTCAATCCAATAATTTAAGATAAGTATTAAACCTACAACGGATAAAGAAAAAGGAAAATTTATAAGACCTGTTAAATCCAATATTGTTAATATGGAAGTTACTATAATTAATAAAATCAATATATTAGATATAACATTTAAACTCTTCATTACAACACCTCATTTTTCAAACATTTACATTGTTATTTTTTCCAATTCCTTTATTAACGTTGATCTTCAGAACTGTTTACAATTAATAATTTTTTCGTATAAACATATATTCTATTTTTTATCTTTAAACTTTTTAAGCACAAAGGAAAATGGTGTCATAACGAATGCAAAAAATGATGAAGAAATTAGATTTGCATACATATCAAATTCAATTGGTAATACTAAATCCAATAGGGATTTCAAAACAAAAAATGAAACCCAAAAATATATAAAGGACAAAAATATCTTCAAAATACAACCCCTTTTTAGCAAACTTTATTTTAGTCTAATTAATCTAAATTCTAATATAAATATAACAAAAATAGGGTGAGCAGATAAGTGTTTGCCCATTGCATGTCCACTCCTCAAATCAAAGGTAACGGGTTAAATATTAAAATAATGATAATAAAAAACCATACCAAAGAGGTGAAACATAAGTTTCCATTATTGCTGCTAGTAATACAATTGGTAAATAATAAAGAATATAGCTTTTAATACTGTCAATTAATATTATGTAAATTGGTTTCATTTTAGTAGGTTTTTTTCTGAATAAATTCATTAACTTACTAATAATAACTTTGTTAATAACATAAAGTATTGAAAGCATTAAGCTTGAACTATAAATTTCAATTAATAGATGCGGCAAAAATCCAAGAAACAGCCTTATTCCATCCGTGAAATTATATGCAAAGTGTATGCCAATTAACATACCTAATGAAAAAACAGTTGATAGCATATTCAAATAATATAAAAATGGTATTGGTATAATAGCAAGTATCAGCATTATGAAAGGTAAAATGAACCCATTATTAAAAAAATATGTAAATAAACCTACTAGTTTAAATTTGTGCTCGTCATTTATACTAGCTTTTGAAAAATCGCTAAAATCATCTATCATCAAGCCAAGAATGTAAAATATGAAAATAATTGCTACAGTTATACCTACAGTAAATATGAAAAATTTATTAGCCCTTTTCATAAAACTTTTTTCAATGGATAACATAATCTTCTCCTTATATTTTATGTAGTTCATAACAAACCGTATACTAACATACTATTAATAAAACAAACCTTTTATAATCTTCGGTCATTTCTAAATTTCATAGACTTAACAACTAAATAAACTACATTTACTCCCATTACAAGAACATAAGGTATTAATATAAATAAATTTTCTAATTGTGAGATGAAAATAAGTCCGAGTAAGAAAATACATTTAACATAGTTGGCATAATAAATCCTTGATCTAGTTCACCCTTCCTTTTCAAATCAATAACACTCCTTTGTGATATTAAAATCAATTTATTACTGATTGTATAATATTTGATATTAACACATAAAAATAGGGCGAGCACATAAGTGCCTGCCCGAGCAGTTTTGAATTAACTATAAAAATAGTTAGAGTGATTTCATAAAATAACACAATTATAAATAAGAAGGTGATATTTTAATTTGTGAAGCGTCCCCGAAGGAACCCTAAGGGATAAAGTTCTGGAGGAACTTCATGCACAATTATATTATACGCAATTAAATAGTACAATAATATTTACAGTATCTTAATACTACTCATTTGATTTAGTCTTATTGATTTTCAAAATAGTAAAGATAACTACGATAGTTATCGTAACGAGGTCAAATGATCTTGTAAAAGCTTCCCCTAATTCTTTATTTTGCCAGAAATAGCGAATGATAAATAAAAGTGTTGAGTGAATGAATAGTATTATAAACATATATATCATGGATTTATCCAAAATCATACATATAATAATCATCATTGTAACTGCAATTATAGTGAGTAGTAACATTACTACATAAGGTGCAGACATATTTATTTCTCCTTATTTAAATAAATAGCTAAGAATGCCATACCTATACAAAACCACATACCGAATATTGCTATCCACATAACTAATCCACCTTTTCTATATATTCCAATAGTACATTCCCAATTAAAACAACTATAGCAATATCTGCTAGTATAATTGGTATGTTAAATGGTACTGAGAAATTTAATAATAAAGTCCCTATGTAAAAAATAGCTATAGCAATAAAAAACTGTATTACAACATGAAATAATTTATGCCCTCTCATTTTCATGAAAAATAGTCCTACAAACAATACAAAAAGTAATGATAAATATAATGTAATACCAGTTAAACCCATTAACTCTTCTGATTGGGAGTTAATATGAAAGAATGGTATAAAAGTTAACATCCTATTTATGAATAACAGAATACCGCAAAAGACTATAATACCAACGAAATGAATACCTAAACTCTTAATGAATAATAATAATTTATTTTCTGATTTCTTAGAACCAATCGATAAAAACAAATCTATTATAGCAGCTAACACAATTATTAATATAAATACTATTAAATAAAATTGGGAATACTTTCCCATAAAAAGGTCAATAAAAAAGCCTAGAACATCGTACAATCCACTTAACATAGCTTCCTCCTCATACTTTTCTTTTTTAATAATATTGAGGATAACTCAAAAATATAATAACATATTTTTCAAAAACTTATATTGCCTAAATGTATAAATTTTATTTCTAAATAAATGTAATTATAACAAAACCACCTAACAGAACTTATAGTAGTGTGTACATTTTAGAGAACTACATTTATTTAAATAACCTATTAATATCAATAAATATTTGATAGTGTGATATTAGTTATATAAACAATCTTTATTAATGGAGGAAACATGCTTAAAATTTATGATGCTACTTATATCAAAAGAACATTAAGCTTTTTAGCTATAACATTATTGATTTTTATCATCACTTTTATTCTGGCTATTATATTTAGTCCTTCTACTGAAACCATTAAAAACATATTTAATGGTATACCTAAAAATGTGGCCAATGCAGAAGGTTTACAAAAAGTTTGGGAATATATATTAAACAATGGCTTTAGAGTTCCTTTTCAAATGCTGATACTAGCTATCATTCCAATTCCTTTTTTATATTATTTAAATATAATCAGTACAACAATTTCTCCTGCTATAGCTTTAGGATTTGCAGTTAACTTTGATAATTATAAAGGAATTATGCTAACCATATCTACAATCCCTCACTTCTTGATAGAAATATTAGCATTTTGCTTTGTTGCTAGTAGCCTATTTAAATTAAATCAATCTATTATCAGAAAGATTTGCAATCTTTTAAGAAAAAACAAGAAACAGAATTTTTCTATCAAACTAGCAATAACTAATTTAATAAAAATTTACATTTTTATTGCTTTACCTTTATTTATAGTAGCAGCATTCGTCGAAAACTATTTATCAAAATTAATACTTGATTTACTCACTTAAAATAACAAGCCCACTATCATTGATAATGGGCTTATTTCTAATCTTCCAAAGGAATATCATCTATAATTTTAGTTCTATTGGGGTACTTCTTATCCATTTTCTCTTCTACTTCAGTCATCCTACTCACCAATATTAATGATTACTGGTGTACCTCCTATTAGTTCATGCTTATCTGTAAAAAGTGTATTGTATTTGCCAAGTAGATCACGCGCTTTTAATCGGTCACTTATCTTAATAGGTACTTCAACCATCTCAACACTTTCGTTGTAAATGATATTGTACTTGCCTGTATCTGGGTTCTTAACGTATTCGCCACGTTTAGTGACTACCTCTTTCATTTCTTTTTCTTCCCCAACGGCTGCATTAGATAGTAGATGTAGTATCTCATTCGCAGAAAGCACTTTATCATCAATAACCTTATTTTTATCTTCATAGATATAGTTTCTTAAATAGGTTATAACGTTGTTTATGAGCACTTTGCTACCTGAATCATTCCTTTGATGATAATTGTATTACAGTTTTTAGATAAGTATACATAAACTACGCTTCTATTCACTCCCCGCAATTCCTAAATCACAAAAAACCCCTCAAGCCTATGCTTAAGGGGTTTCATCATTCTATTCTGTTATTCCCACTCGATGGTACTTGGGGGCTTAGATGTAATATCATAGACAACACGGTTCACGTGGTCTACTTCATTAACGATTCTGCTTGAAATTTTTTGTAAGACTTCCCAATCAATACGCGCAAAGTCACTTGTCATACCATCAATGGATGTCACTGCGCGAATACCAACAGTATGATCATACGTCCGGTAGTCTCCCATGACACCTACAGATTGAATACCAGGTAACACTGTGAAGTATTGCCATATATCGCGTTCAAGACCTTCTTCACGAATGACTTGTCTTAAAATCGCATCTGATTCGCGTACGATTTCAAGTTTATCTTCTGTAATTTCACCCAGCACACGAATACCTAAACCTGGACCTGGGAAAGGCTGTCTCCATACTAAGTGTTCTGGAATACCTAATTCGATACCTAATTCACGTACCTCATCTTTGAATAATGTATTAATAGGTTCAATTAATTGGAATTCCATATCTTCAGGCAATCCGCCTACATTATGATGTGATTTAATCGTTTGTGCTGTTTTTGTACCTGATTCAATAACGTCTGTATACAATGTACCTTGCGCTAAGAAATCTACACCTTTTAGCTTAGATGCTTCATCATCAAAGACATAAACGAATTCATTACCAATGATTTTACGTTTTTGTTCCGGATCTGACACACCTTGCAATTTGTTCATAAAACGTTCTTGAGCATCGACACGAATGATGTTCATGTTGAAGCCCTCACCAAATTGTTCCATGACCATGTCGCCTTCACCTTTACGTAATAAACCATGGTCTACGAAAATACATGTTAATTGGTCACCAATCGCTTTGTGTAGTAATACAGCAACAACAGATGAGTCTACACCACCACTCATTGCACATAGCACCTTGCGATCACCAACAAGTTCGCGGATTTTTTCAACTTCAATATCAATAAAGTTTTCCATTGACCATTCACCAGTACATTCACACACACGACGTACGAAGTTACGTAATAAATCGTTACCAAATTCAGTATGACGTACTTCAGGATGGAATTGAACACCATAGATACGGCGTGATTTATCTTCAATTGCTGCATAGTTTGTGCTTGGACTATCTGCAATCACTTCAAAACCTTCTGGGATTTCGATCACTTTATCTGAATGACTCATCCAAACATTTTGTTCTTCAGGAAGTCCGAAGAATAATTCATCCGTTTTCGCATTAATCACTGCTTTACCGTATTCTCTTTCATTGGCACGTTCAACTTTGCCACCTAACAATTTAGTTGTTAATTGCATGCCATAACAAATACCTAGAATAGGAATACCTAAATTGTAAATTTCTGGGTCAATCGTAAAAGAGTTCTCTTCATATACTGAATTTGGTCCTCCTGAAAGGATAATCCCTTTCGGATTCATGCGTTTAATTTCTTCAATGCTGATTTCATGGTCGTGCAGTTCACTATACACACCCATTTCACGTATACGACGTGTAATTAATTGGTTATATTGGCTACCAAAATCTAAAACAAGTATGAGCTCTTGCTCTTTCGCCATTTCCATAACTTTAAATCTCCTTTTAACTTAGAATGAATAATTTGGTGATTCTTTAGTAATTTGCACATCATGTGGGTGACTTTCTGCTAATCCAGCAGGTCCCATACGTGTGAATTGTGCTTCTTCTCTTAATGCTTCTAAGTTTCTTGAACCAGTGTAACCCATACCTGATCTCACACCGCCCATAAGTTGGTAAATCGTATCTTGTAATGGACCTTTATAAGCAATACGACCTTCAATACCTTCAGGCACGAATTTTTTAGGGGCTTTATCTTCTTGGAAGTAACGATCGTTAGAACCACTTTCCATTGCGCCTAATGAACCCATACCTCTATATACTTTATATTGTCTACCTTGGAATACTTCTGTTGCGCCAGGGCTTTCTTCAGTACCTGCAAGTAAGCTTCCTAACATCACAGCGTGTCCACCAGCTGCCAATGCTTTGATGATGTCTCCTGAGAATTTAATACCACCATCAGCAATAATAGCTTTTCCATGTTTACGTGCTTCTGTTGCACAGTCATACACGGCTGTAATTTGTGGCACACCTACACCAGCAACAACACGAGTCGTACAAATTGAGCCAGGTCCAATACCTACTTTGACAACATCTGCACCAGCTTCGTATAAAGCTTTAGTACCTGCAGCAGTCGCAACGTTTCCGGCAACTAATGTCACTTGTGGGAATTTTTCTTTAATGTGTTTAACCTGTTCTAAAACACCTTTAGAATGTCCATGAGCTGTATCAATAACTAAGGCATCTACACCCGCTTCAACTAATTTTTCAGCGCGAATATCTGTATCTTTTGCAATACCAATCGCTGCACCAACTAGCAATCTGCCAAGTTTGTCTTTAGCAGAATTTGGGAATTCAAGTACTTTTTCAATGTCTTTGATTGTGATTAAACCTTCTAATTTACCATCTTTAACTAACGGTAATTTTTCTATTTTATGTTGCTGTAATAGTTCTTCAGCTTCATCTAAAGTAGTGCCTACAGGTGCTGTAATTAAGTTTTCTTTAGTCATAACATCTGAAATCTTAATAGAGAAATCTTCAATAAAACGTAAATCACGGTTTGTTAAAATACCGACTAATGTTCTGTCTTCTTCATTGTTAACAATAGGTACACCTGAAATACGATATTTGCCCATTAATGCCTCTGCTTCATATACACTTTCTTCTGGCGTTAAGAAGAATGGGTTTGAAATAACACCATTTTCTGAGCGTTTAACTTTTTGAACTTCATCTGCTTGATCTTCAATATTCATATTTTTATGAATGACACCTAGGCCACCTTGTCTAGCCATTGAGATTGCCATTTTAGATTCAGTTACAGTATCCATACCTGCTGAAATAACAGGGATATTTAATTTAATACCTTCTGATAATTGAACGCTCAAGTCTACTTCTTTCGGCAATACATCTGATTCTGCTGGTAACAATAACACATCATCAAAAGTTAAAGATTCTTTTTCAAACTTATTTTCCCACATATGAATACAGCCTCCTAATATTTGTTTTATAGCTCCATTATTCCATAGTTTCTATGTTTTGTTGATTCTTAATGCCGTTAAAAAAGAAATTCAAAACAATTGCTGAAATCGCACCGAGTACAATACCATTTTGAGTTAACCATGCGAATTGGTCTCCTAAAGCTTGAAACGCTTGTGGTACTGCACTTATACCCGTTCCTAGTCCAACTGATACCGCGATTACCAATAAATTATTTTGATTTTTGAAATTAATATTACCTAATATACTAACACCATATGCCATAACCATGCCAAACATTGCTATCATTGCGCCACCTAATACTGGTAGTGGAATCATATTTGCTAAAGCACCTAATTTAGGGATACAACCACAAATAATGAGCAAGAT
Organism: Staphylococcus sp. GDY8P54P; assembly: GCF_017892645.1. Taxonomy (NCBI): domain Bacteria; kingdom Bacillati; phylum Bacillota; class Bacilli; order Caryophanales; family Staphylococcaceae; genus Staphylococcus; species Staphylococcus sp. GDY8P54P. The sequence goes on from NZ_JAESLN010000010.1 coordinate 73,672, forward strand.
AACCATGCCATAGATAACTTTGTTCTTTTTAGCACCAGATAATGATACTAAGCCTACATTTTGAGAATAAGCAGTATACGGGAATGCATTAAAAATAGATCCTAAGATAATCGCAATACCTTCAGCTGTATAACCTTTACGAAAATCTTTTCTTTCCAATTTCTTACCTGTAATTTCACTTAATGCATGGTAAACACCTGTTGATTCTATCAGACTGACTAACGCAACAATAAAGAATACTAAAGTTGCGCCAAAATCAAAGCTGAATGTTGAAAATCTAAATGGTTGTGGTAACGAAAACCAATGTGCTTCACCAACTTGTTTCACATCAACAATGCCAAATATTGACGCTAATACTGTACCTACAATTAAGCCAATCAAGATGGCAATAGATTTTAAGAAACCTGTTGTAAAACGTTGCACAATTAATATGACTATTAATGTAATTACACCAAGTAAGATGTTTTTGGCATCACCAAAATTTTTAGCACCTTCTCCACCTGCTAAATAATTCATCGCTACTGGCATCAAATTGATACCTATAATTGTAACGACACTACCTGTTACAACTGGTGGAAAGAATTTAACTAAATATGAAAAGAATGGAGCAATGATGACAACCAATATACCTGATAAGAAAAGGGAACCATATAAATCACCTATGCCTTTGGTTTGCCCGATTAAAATCATCGGCGCAACGGCAGTAAATGTACAACCTAAGACGATAGGCAATCCGGTGCCTGTGCCTTTCCAAACTTGTAAAAATGTGGCTACACCACACATAAAAATATCAACAGTGACTAAGAAGGCAATTTGTTCTGGAGTAAAATCTAAGCTTGTCCCTACAATAATTGGTACGAGTATGGCGCCTGCATACATCGCCAATAGATGTTGTAAACTTAAGATAAATGTCTTCATGATTGTTCCTCAACAAATGTCACTTTATTTCCACTTAGAGAAGCAACTTTACATAAAGACGATACTTTCAACCCTGCTGTTTCTAAACGTTCTCTGCCTGGTTGGAAGCTCTTTTCAACTACAATGCCTACGCCAACAGTTTCAGCATTGGCTTGTTGAACAATTTCATTTAAGCCTAATGATGCATCACCATTAGCTAAAAAATCATCAACAATTAATACGCGATCATTTTCGTCTAAAAATTCATCTGAAACCACTACAGTACTCGTCGTATTTTTAGTGAATGAATGGATATCAGCTTGATATGTATTTTTCGTTAACGTGCTAGGCTTTGCCTTTTTAGCAAATAAGCATGGTACATCAAAATGCATTGCTGCCATGATTGCTGGTGCAATACCAGATGCTTCAATCGTTAATACTTTAGTAATCCCTTCATTTTTAAATTGATTATAAAACGTTAGTCCTACGTCGTGCATCAGCTTTGCGTCTATTTGATGATTTAAAAACCCATCTACCTTCAAAATCTTCTCATCAATGACGACACCGTCTGCCTCAACTTTCCGTTTTAACAAATCCACTCAAAAAACCTCCTCATTTTTTATACAAAAAAAATCCTAAACTAACTTAGTTTCAGGATCTATGAGTGAACGTGCAATACTATAAAGAACTGATAGCCTTCAACATTCATTTCCCTAATTATGTAGAAATTGAAAACACGACAATTGTTTTAGAAGAATATATTAATCACTTCATTTCCCAAATCAAACTTTAAAACGATTGAAGTTGAATGCTTTGTATTGTATTGGTTACCCATAGTCATGTCGTTAATGGCAACATGGTAGAAACTTCTAGAGCCATATTCTCTAGATTATATGAGTTAGATAAATTATTAACTGATGATAGCAAATTTCGGCATGATTTTCAACACGAATATTATAAGTAAGCGCTTTAAAGAAGGAGATTTATTAATAATCAATTATGTTAGTAACCGCTTTCTTTACTTTTAAAACAAGATTGTCAGATACGCCACTTCATTATATAATAAATATATATTCGTTTTACCTAGTAGTTAATAGGGAAAGTATTAGATAAACAATAGAAAAGTGGACGGAGGGACAGTTAATGGCTGATTTTACAATCGTACAAAGTAAAGACGAAATACTACCAACTATCCAGCAAAAATTGTCAGAAGGATATGTTGAATCTGAAATTTCAGTAATTAGTAAGACAAAACTTCATTTTGACGAATTACATGATTCTGAAGTAAACCTAACAGCAACGAGTGGCTCATTCAGTGACAAAATGGCTAAAATTTTAACTGGCGAAGACGGTGAAGAAACTGTTTTAGCTTATTATGATATTAGCGATGATGATAAAGAGCGTTATAAAAAAGAGATCCTTGATAATAACTATCTCGTGATTGCAACTAAAGATAACTCTTCTCATGAAGAAGTACAAGAAGCAAATGCTGCATATACAAGTAGTGCTATTAAAGATAAGCATTACGCAGAAGAAACAGATGGACCAAAATCCTAATCTACGCTCAAGTAAAGTGTGATTTATACTATTATTTTAATAAGATCACAAAATACTTTAACATAGCTACTTAACATTATAGACTACCTTTATAAGGAGCGAACGCAGGAAATCACTTTGTATTTTGTGGTTTCTGTCTCGCTCCTATTTTATTCCTTTTATAAATGACCCATAGAATATTTTTAAAAATTATTTCCACTGATTTCCATTTATTTACTATGTTATAATAAACGCATTATTATTGGAGGGCATCTATTCATGGATTTTAAGACTATCAAATCAATTGATGATCCATTATTTAAAGCAGCATTAAAACTATATGATGGACAATTCGACATTGATTTATCTGAAGATGAACAAATATTTAAACAATCTTTAAAAAATGAACATACCAAAGATGATTATATCTTTTTAGTAGGCTTACAGTCAGATAAAGTTGTTAGCTTAGCAACTGCACATTATGAAGCGACAACAAATTCTGCATTTTTAATCTATCTGATTGCAAATGATCAATCGGACCACGATGAATTAATTACAAATACTTTGGCACGTATAGAAAAGGAAATTAATTATTTATCCAATCAATTACATGAACACGATGTAAACTTTATTATGCTAGAAGTACCTAAAGAACCAGAACTTGTTTCAGAAGATGAGCAACAAGTGCTCAGTAACAGACGCGAGTTTTTATTTAGCCATGGTTTTGAAAGACAATATGATTTAGATTATCTAGCCCCAAATTTAGACGGATATTCAGAAGGATTACCTAAAGATTTGTTTATCAAATCTAATATAGAACTGACAAAAGACATATATGGGCCAAGTATTAAATCAAACTATATATTAAAGTATGTATTTGCGAACAGAATTTCTAGAAGTATTATTTACCCATTATTAGAAGAAATGGATTTACGTAAATCATAGTGTACACCACTTGAAATCACTGTTAAAACAGTTTAGACTAACATAGAGGTAAGACTGACGTTTCACTAACCGAAGACAAACGTCCGTATACATAAAATCACTTATGAAAGGACTCATTTCTATGTTAACTAAAGAATTTGCACAACGTGTTGAACTAAGTGAAAAGCAAGTCCGTAAAATCGTTCAACATTTAGAAGAACGCGGTTATCAACTTAGTAAAACCGAATACCGTGGCCGCGAAGCCACAGATTTCCAAGAAGAGGATATTGAACTCTTCCAAGATATTGCTGAAAAAGTGAAGCAGACAAATAGCTATGATTTAGCCTTCGAAGAACTTGAAAAGGAAAAAGATTTTCTACAGGTATTAGTCAAAGAGGATGACAACAACCTACCTTCAGATCAAAATGTGTCTTTACTCGTAGAAGATTTACGTACCGAAATTCAAAATATGCGTGACGAACGCCAAATGCTCGGACAAATGATTAATCAAGTGCACCAACAACAGCAAGAATTGCATAAAATGCAAGATCAAATTACATCTAAACTAGAAGAAAATACAGAATCACTGAAAGCAATTCAATCATCTACAGATGAAATTAAATCTACACAAAGTGTCATTCAGGATTCCCAAAAAGAACAAACAGAACTTGTGAAGTCTAATGTCGAATCTGAACGCGTGCATACAAATCAAAGTTCAATTAATAATGAAGCGAATGCATTCACTGAAAATACAACTGAGCAAGCAAATACGAAAGCAACACCTGAAAAAGCGACTGACACAGCAGATGCTCATACAAATACAGTTTCTGAAAATGTATCAACACAAACTGCCGATGAAGAAATCACACAAATTAGCGAACAACCTTCGACACAATCAGCAAATTCAGAAACTAAAAAGCAAGCTGCTGAAGTAAATTCAGCCGATAAAACAGATGACCAAATTGAACAAGATACACATAAAGAAACGTCTGAAGCTGAACAACAAACAGATCATAACAAAGAAACCGCATCAGCTTCGTCTACTACAAATGAGTCAGACGCACAACAAGCAAACACGTCTCAAGAAACAACGTCATACGCTTCACCACTTGCTAAAGAAGAGCGCAAAGAAGAACGTAAAGGATTTTTCGCACGCCTCTTTAATTTATAAGTTAAAGATGATACCAAAGCCAAAAAGTCTTTGGTTAAAAAACGTCAATTTCTATTGAAATCGTATAGAAATTGACGTTTTTTGTTTTGCATAAAATTTCACAGTTTGTGATATAGCTATTATTCAAAAATTACAGCGCTATTTTGACTTTACTAAGGTCACTTTAAACTATAATATTACTCGAATCGAAATTCGTATTAAAATATCTACCAGCTTTTCTAAATCAAAAATTGTGTTTACTTCATTATCTTCTTTTAATGGCTTATTTAGTTTCTAAATCAAAAATTTTCCTTAATTTCATCCTAATTGAATTTCTATCTGATTTAGCCACAAACGCCTTGACACCATATTCTACCTAGATTTATAGCCCTTCCGATTCTGCTTCAAAAATAAAGTCATATAAATTTTATAATTTTTTTGAGTAATTGACTTGAATATTATTCGTTTTGCTACTATCCTTAGTATGCGTATCGGATTTAACAAAATAAATTAAATAAAAGAAAGTGTAGGTCTTGTTTTTATGTTATTAACAATTTTAAACATCATTATTTTTGCGGCCTTCCTTATCGGATTATATGTAATGGCAAGAAGACATGTTTCGTTTCCTAAACGTGTCTTTACAGCTTTAGGCATCGGGATTGTCTTTGGAATTGCTATTCATTTAATTTACGGTGTGGATTCAAAGGTCACTAAACAAACCACAGATTGGTTTAGTATAGTTGGAGATGGCTATATTTCATTCTTACAAATGATTGTTATACCTTTAATATTTATTTCAATCGTTTCCGCATTTACTAAAATTAATATTGGAGAAAAATTTGCTAAAATTGGCATCTATATCTTCATTTTCTTAATTGGGACTGTAGCAATTGCGGCAATTATCGGCATTATCTCAGCACTTGTCTTTGGCTTAGACGCATCTACGATTGATTTAGGTAGTGCCGAAAGCTCAAGAGGTAGTGAAATCGCAAGTCAAGCTAAGGATATGACAGCTAACACGCTACCACAACAAATCTTAGAATTATTACCAAGTAACCCATTCTTAGATTTCACTGGTCAGCGTACAACATCAACAATCGCTGTAGTGATCTTCGCTGCATTTGTTGGCTTTGCCTTCTTACGTGTAATGCGTAAACAACCTGAAAGTGGTCACTTACTTAAACGTGGTATCGATGCCGTTTATAATATCGTAATGGCAATTGTAACGTTTGTATTACGTCTAACTCCATACGGTATTTTAGCTATCATGGCGAATACAATCGCTACAAGTGATTTTGGTGCAATATGGACATTAGGAAAATTTGTAATCGCATCTTACGCGGCATTAATTGTAATGTATATCATTCACTTACTCATTGTAACTGGTATGGGACTGAACCCTGTTACATTTGTTAAGAAAACGTCTGAAGTATTGCTATTTGCATTTACTTCTCGTTCAAGTGCTGGTGCTTTACCACTCAATGTTCAAACTCAAAAAAATCGTTTAGGAGTGCCAGATGGTATTGCAAACTTCTCAGCTTCATTTGGTCTTTCTATTGGTCAAAACGGCTGTGCCGGCATTTATCCAGCAATGTTAGCAATCATGGTAGCACCGGCAGCTGGTGTCGAAGTTAATTTACAATTTATCTTATCTGTCATAGGCATTGTTGTGATTAGTTCATTTGGTGTAGCAGGTGTCGGTGGTGGCGCAACATTCGCATCTATCATTGTATTATCTACATTAAATTTACCTGTTGCATTGGCGGGTGTACTGATTTCAGTAGAACCACTTATCGATATGGGTCGTACTGCATTAAACGTTAACGACTCTATGCTTGCTGGTACAGGTACAGCTAAATTGACAAACAACTTAGATACTGACACTTATCATTCGAAAGAATACGGGGAAATCACAAGTTCATAATAAAAGACATCAATCACTATGAACTTCAGATATTTTTATAAATATAATTAAAGGTTGGAACGCTAGTCGTTCCAACCTTTTTTCATTTCTATACTTTTACTATATTATCAATTCAATTTTAATCATATTACTATTTTTGTCGTTTTATTGTTATCATCAGTTTTACGTAATTATAAATAAAGACAATAATCAAACTTAGCGATAATGATTTCAACAATAGGTTGACCCATGTACCGTTCGTAGTTAAGTAATACGTCACGATACTATTTATAACAAACACAATAAAAATAATCCCTAACTTCAGTAACATGTCTCCCACCTCTTTTAATTTAGTTTAGTGGGAAACATGCATTTTTTCAATTTAATTTTTCAATACCTTCAATAGATATATCTTTACTTTTTAAGATTCAACACTTGTTTGTCCAAATATTTTTTTCTTTATTGCTTCTCCAGTTGGCGTTCCAGCTAGACCTCCCAGTCCAGTTTCTCTCAACGATGCCGGCAAGTTGCGTCCTACTCTATCCATCGCCTCTATCACTTCGTCTACTGGAATTCTACTTTTTATTCCAGCTAATGCTAAATCAGCTGAGATTAAACCATTGCCTGAACCAATAGCATTACGCATAACACAAGGTATTTCAACTAACCCTGCCACAGGGTCACAAACTAACCCTAATAAATTACTGATAGCTAATGCCATCGCATGACCACTTTCTTCAGGTGTTCCACCAAATATCTCAACTGCTGCAGCTGCTGCAATTGCTGAGGCTGACCCCACCTCTGCCTGACATCCACCAATAGCACCTGCCACACTTGCATTGTTTGCGATAATTTTGCCACATAGTGCTGCAGCAAATAAAAAGTCAATCATCTGCGCTTCTGTTAAACCGTGTGTTTTTTCTAACTTGAATAATATGCCTGGTATTGTACCTGATGAACCAGCAGTTGGTGTTGCACAAATGATACCCATCGCAGCATTCACTTCATTTGTCGATATTGCACCTTTTAAAGCTTCTACCATATCATGTCCAGATAAAGCATGGTAATCTTCATTATATCGATCTAGTTTCACTGCATCATGTCCAGTATAACCTGTTACACTTTTCACACCATCTCCAGAAAGTCCCTTTTCTAACGCTTCTCTCATAACATCAAGATTTTGTTTCATTAATGCACGAACTTCATCCCTTGAAATCCCTTTTAATTCCATCTCCTCATGAATCATCATTTCAGCAAATGTTGTGTTCTGTGCCACTGCATAATCTATAATTTCTCGCATTGAATGATACATATTGCCACTCCTCTAACAAATATATGAAAAATTTAATTCTTTATATTTCTCACGTAATTCACTTAAACTATCTACATCTAAAGCTTTATTTAAATGTAATGCCAATAAACATTTGTCAATATTAATTGTTTTAATTTCTTCATTAATATCTACTTCATACTCAATCAAGTCATTAATCAAATGGTTAATTAAAGAAATATTAGCTTCTCCATCTACAACCAAAATAGGCAATGCATGATGCATGAGGATACAAAGCCCATCCACGTGGATACTTTTAATTTTAATTGTACCTCCACCAATTGAAATACCATTAATTTCTACATGTCTTCCATTACCATCTAATTTAATTAATGCGCAGTTCGGATGTTCACCCAAGCTAGCACTTGTTTCTTCTATAATTTCTATATCAATATTTTGTGCTTCCGCAAATGTGATAGCGTCTTTAATTCGCTCATCAAATGTGCTGAAACCCATTGACCCACCAATAATTGCTAAATCTGTTCCGTGACCCTTGTGCGTGGAGGCAAATGATTCATAATAATGAATCACAATCTTTTGAGGTTCAGACTGTAATACTGTTCGCGCAGCATTGCCTATTTTCACTGCACCTGCAGTGTGAGAACTAGATGGGCCCATCATAATAGGACCAATAACATCAAAAGCACTTTGATAATCTTGTTTTCTTGCCATTCTTCTCTCTCCTTAATTGGTCTGTTTTTTCATTCTAGGTAGATTGAAATTCAAGCTAGTCATATTAAATTTATTAATCATTTTTCCTATAACTAGACTTAATAAAATACTAGTAATTGATACCGTAATAATCGTAATCACAGATTTAATCGGGTCATTAAATCCAAACAATACAATAGCACCGGCAATTGGCGTCGCCATACCTGTCACGTTGATTACTAATCCACTAAATGTGACGATACATGCGTTTACAACACCAATAAGTGCATTAGTACCATAGAGTTGCAAAGGATACTTCGCAATAATATCTATTTGGGTTAATGGTTCAACTGCAACAGCGAAAGCTTTGGAAGCGTTACCTATTTTTAATTGTTTAAACATAATGAAATTGACAAATGAGCTACCTGTACATGTCAGTGCACCAATCGCCATAGGCAAACCAGTTAGTCCTAATAAGCTTGTTAATACCATGGAACTAAGTGGTGTCATACCTGTAACAGGAATAATAAGACCTAAAATAATTGCTAATACATAAGGATTGTTGTCACCAACAGCTGTCACGGCACTACCAATTTGTTTTAATAAAGCGATAACACCTGGGCTCATAATACTTGCAAGAAGGAAAGAAACAGCAGGAGCAAATAAAATTACAGTTATTAAATCTAAGCCCTCTGGGACTTTTTTTTCTAAAAATTTAATAGCAAATGAAACCAAATAAGCAGCTAAAAAAGCGGGTAATAATTTAAAATCGTGAAGTACTAAACCAACGATTACAGCAAAAACTGGCGAGACACCTAATTTTAAACAAGTAAGAAAACCGACTGCTACACCACTTAAACTACCGGCTAAGTCACCAATTTCCTGCAAAAACTTAATGTCAAAGACGCCACCAATGGCATAACTTAAAAATGCTTGTGGTAAGAATGTTGCACAGGCAGCACCCGACAATGCTTGTAGCCCTTTCTTACCATAAGGTGCAAAATTTAAAAATAACGTCATAGCTAACAATACAATGAGTAGCGTTCCTACACCTAAAATAATATCCATTTCCTCAAACCTCTTTCTATTTTTCATTGATATCTATCATTTTTTATTTCCAACCACATCATAAAACTTTGTGAAAACACTTACAATGGCAAAAAACAGACTTTTATGAAATATTTGTGAATAAATTCACAAAATAATGAATTTTATATAATATAATAATACATTTGTTATATTGTTTGTTATATTAAGTTAATGAATTTGAGAAAGATAATAAGTTTTCACTAAAATAACCGTTCAATAGCTGCAATAATTTGAACAAATGACTGAATTGGTACTAATATCGTAACTAAGCACTATCATTGTGTAACGAACTCCTAAATGACATAAAACAAAAACCGTCAATTTCTATTATTATTGCAATAGAAATTGACGGTTCTTTTTTAGACCAAAGTATTTATTTTACAAGTACTTAACATATGGACAGTTAAATTTAATGAAACAGTCGATTTAATTTTAAACTTTTCATTTTGATTGTTTTCCTTAACACTGACTGTCTTTGCTTCTATTTTGTTAACAGAAAATTGATCCTCACTTTTAAATATTTATTATCTTGGTTTAAATGGACCCCAAGTAATTTTTTGTTTACTATCTAACGGAATGTTATCAATTGTATTCGAAACATCATCAAACCATTTTAAAAATGCAGGATTTTTGTCTAAATGCGCTTCAGCACTATCTTCGCTAATATCATGTAAATACCACGCCTTACTTTCAAATTCATATTGAATCTGTGAATATGCGAGCCGAGTTAAATTAACACTATCATATAAGCAGTTCACATGCTTCACGAGATTAGGTGCTTGTGAAATTAAACTATTTGATATGGTTCTTTTATGGGTTTGATTATCTAAATCATTCCACATTCTTAACTGGCCATCCATTTGAAAGAATATATCTATCGTAGAATCGTTTTCGTTAAATGAAATAAGAATAAATATACGTTCTGCTGTGTGATCAACGGAATTAATAGCTCCAACAACTAACTTTTGGGCCAATTTCACCCAATAGGCTTGAGCTTCTTGAGGGGTTAGTTTACTGCTAGAAGAATAAATATATTGCTCTTTAGCTTTATGATTTCCATGCGTTTTCTTACCAAAAAATTTGTCAAACATGCTCAACATAACCAACCCCTTTCTATGATATGACCTTTTCATCATAAGTGACACGCAACAGAAGTTGTCAGTGAATTATTTTTTAATAAAACCTGATTTATTCAATTGTTCTAACATATCTAGTCTCTGCTTAGCACTCATAAAATTAGAAATTTGTTCTGACCACGTTTCAGTACGTTCACCATTTGTACGGGATTCATAATATTTACTTACAGTTTCATCGTAATCTGCTAATGTTTTACGTTGCGTTTCTTTATCACTGTCATATTTATTGTGATGGAAGATATTTTCAAGTGGTAAACGTGGTTTAGGATCTCCATTTTCGTCATCTGCTGGTAAGTCTAATGCCATACCAAATAATGGGAAAGTATGCTTAGGTAAGTCTAAAATTTCACGCACACGTTCAACATCGTTTCTCAATGACCCTAAATAAACCATGCCATAACCCATGTCCTCAGCTGCAGCAGCAATATTTTGTGCAACTAATGTCGCATCTATCGTACCGACCAACAAACCTTCTGCTGATTCAAATGATGTTGCCATATCTTTTTTAGTATTTTCATTAACGATTGCATGTCTGTAATAATCCATAACAAAGACAAATAAATAACCGTTTTCTACTACATAAGGTTGACCTGACACTTCTTTCAAGTCTTCTTTAACTTCAGGATCATCTATACCAATAATTGAATAAGCCTGTAAATAGCTTGACGTTGAAGCGCTTTGACCCGCTTCAATTAATTTTTTAATATGCTCCTCTGGAATAGGCTCTTGCTTAAAGTTTCTGACTGAATGGTGTTTTTTCAATAAGTTGTATACATAATCAGACATGTATTATCCGCTCCTCTTTTGTGTATGTGTTTATAGTATTTAGATGTTAACAAAGCTCACAGTGAATTGCTTGTTATTTGTTTACCCTTTTTTTACTCTTATTAAATGTTATCATCCTATTTAAATGTTGAATATTCCTAAAATATATAAACAAAATAAAACACGAATGTGATGCTTGTGTGCTTCAATTAAATAAATCATCTTGGCACATTATATATGTCAGAAATGGACACAAAAATACTTCTTAAATTTTTTCATATATTGCTATATAACCACAAGTATATTTTCCTTTTGTAATATCTCCTGTTTTAAAAATAATAATATTCAAAATTGAAATGTTTTCCAAAACATAAATGTGGAACAATAATAACAAGGGGGTAATTCATTTGAGTAACAAAAAACAGGAACAATTAAAAAATGTAGAAAAAAACAATGACGATAAAGCAATGACGACGAATAATGGCGTTAAAGTAAGTGAAGATGAAAACACATTAACCGTTGGTGAACGTGGTCCTAGTTTATTAGAAGATTTCCATTTTAGAGAGAAAATTATGCACTTTGACCACGAGCGAATTCCTGAAAGAATCGTACATGCTCGCGGTTTTGGCGCTCACGGTGAATTTCAAGTTTACAAAGATTTATCTGAATACACTTCTGCAGACTTTTTAACACATCCTGAAAAGACTACCCCAGTGTTTGTCAGATTTTCAACTGTCCAGGGATCAAAAGGTTCTCCAGATACAGTAAGAGACGTGCGTGGTTTTGCTACAAAATTCTATACAGATGAAGGTATTTTTGATTTAGTAGGTAACGATATACCTGTTTTCTTTATACAGGACGCTATTAAATTTCCAGATTTAATTCACGCTGTTAAACCTGAACCACACAATGAAATGCCTCAAGGTGGGACTGCTCACGATACATTCTGGGACTTTTTCGCACAAAACCCAGAATCAACGCACACAACGGTTTGGGCTATGAGTGACAGAGGTATCCCTAAAAACTTTAGACAGATTGAAGGATTCGGCATCCATACCTTCCGCTTAGTTAATCGTGAGGGTCAATCCTATTTCGTAAAATTTCATTGGAAGCCAGTTCACGGTTTAGAATCATTAGTATGGGATGAGGCACAAATCTTATCCGGTAAAGATATTGACTTCCATCGCAAAGATTTATATGAATCAATTGAAAAAGGAGACTACCCTGAGTGGGAATTAGGCCTTCAAGTGATTCGACCAGAACAAGAATTTGATTTTGATTTTGATATTTTAGATCCAACAAAAATATGGCCAGAAGATGAAGTTCCAGTTGAAATTGTTGGTAAAATGACGTTAAATCAAAACGTATCTAATGTTTTTGATGAAACGGAACAAGCAGCGTTCCATCCTGGTCATATCGTGCCTGGCATTGATTTCTCTAACGATCCTCTATTACAAGGACGTTTATTCTCATATACGGATACTCAAATATCAAGATTAGGTGGACCAAACTTTAATCAAATACCAATTAATCGACCAGTTAATGAAGTACACAATAACCAAAGAGATGCTATGCATCAAATGAATGTCCATAAAGGACAAACGGCATATCACAACAATGCATTAAACAACAACGATCCCCACACAACACCTAAAGAAGAAGGCGGCTACGAACATTATCAAGAAAAAGTTGAAGGACGTAAAATACAAAAACGTAGTGAAAGCTTTAAAGATTATTACAGCCAAGCTAAACTTTATTTGAATAGTTTAACAAAGCCTGAATTCGACCATACCGTAGATGGATTTTCATTTGAAATTGGTAAATGTAAATCAGCTATAGTTAAACAAAATGCAGTGAATCAACTAAACAAAGTTGATCGCGCATTGACAGAGCGCGTCGCAGCAAACGTAGGCGTTGAAGTGCCAGAAGAAAATGAAGAAGTACAAACTGATGCCAAAGATAGTAAGTTAACAATGGAAAAATTCGATATACCATTACCTGGACATTCTATAGCAGTACTTGTGAACGGTGAGATAAATGAGGAAACATTAAAATCATATGCCAAAACATTTGCCGACAACAAACTCAACTATGCTTTTGTAGGCAAACAACCTAAAGATATCACTAAAGATTTCGGCATAACTGAAACGTATGATACTGCACACCCTACATTATTTGATAGTGTGTTTGTAATTTCAGATGGTGCAGAATTATCACCGGATGCAGAGGCATTTGCAGAACTCACATACAAACACAACAAACCGCTAGTTGTTAATCAAGCCGCATCAGAAAAATTATCAAATGCAAAACTAGACTTGAACGCACCCGGTGTATATATTTCAGATGATGCTCAAACGATTATTCAAGCATTTGAACGCGCAAGATATTGGGACAGATAAGCATATAAAATTAAAATAATATATCCCTACAACGATATATTTAATGATACAAGCAGACGAGATAGAAATTTTTCATTGTAATTTAATTTCTATCTCGTCTTTTTTATGTGAATATGGGTAAATACTTACTAAACATTTAAAGATTCAATTTACATCAAATTGATCTGATTTCATGCTATATTTATTTCAAAAACACCTTCAAATAGGTGTTTGCAACCTCGAGTTGCACACTAGTAAACGATTAAGTGCGTGACATTACATGGTGATACCGTTAATTTCAAATAAAAGGAGTGATAACTATGGAAATTGGACCACGTATCAAAGAACAACGCGAACTCAAAAATTGGTCGCAAGACGAACTTGCTGAAATATTAAATATTTCACGTCAAAGTATTTCAAAATGGGAACTGAACAAAGTCTATCCTAGTATTGATATGTTAATAAAAATGAGCGACCTATTCGACGTCTCATTAGATGAACTCATTAAAGGAGATAAAGCATTAAAAAAGACAATTATTGAAACCTATCAACAACCAGTTTCTAATCAGAAAGATCGTCCTATGAATGTTTGGGAATTTCTATCTAACTTTTGGTGGTTATTCTTCCCTGTAGCGTTTATTATTTGGTGGATGGTACAGTCGTTTGTTTGACTGTAAAATTGTTTATTAATATGATTATTTCACTTTTTTCAATGAACAACTCATAAGCTATTTTAAAAACTTAGGAATAGAAATGTAGCTAATAAATTATTTGTTATGCTTCTATTCTTAAGTTTTGAGTAGCATAAACAATTCACTTTTTAAATTCTCCTAAATTCCACAACCTAAAATAATCTCTTTATGTGATTCAATCATTTTATATACACCTATTGTTAACATGGAACAATTTAGCAAATATCAAAATGCGGCGCTAATGTTTTCCAATAAATCAATTTACTTTCTTTAATATTTACTTATCATTACAAGTTCCAAAAGCGGTAAATAAGTTCACAAATTTGTGATAATTTTTTATAATCCTATCATATCAAACTTTCAATGCCTTCCTTCTCAATTCTTATGTTTAGTTGAGAATAGGAAGGCTATTTATATAGTGTGAAAGAAAATACAAATAATGTATATGCTTTCATTTTCTTATGTAGCTTAACTAGTTTTATTGTCTTCTAACACAAATAGCGAGCACGATTTAAATCTATTGTGCTTTAAAGGTACTAATGTTGACGAAACAATAGCTACATGCAATAATAGTAATTGAAAGATTAGAATTATTATCATTAAGAAATTATGATAATCTGATTAATAATATTTAAATTAACACTAAGTTATTAAATAGGAGGATGTTTTACATGTCTTTAATCAACAAGGAAATTTTACCATTTACAGCTAATGCTTATGATCCAAAGAAAGATGAGTTTTTCGAAGTTTCTGATGAAAACTTAAAAGGTTCTTGGAGTGTAGTTTGCTTCTACCCAGCAGACTTCTCATTCGTATGCCCTACTGAATTAGAAGATTTACAAAATCAGTATGATAAATTACAAGAACTAGGTGTAAACGTATATTCAGTTTCAACGGATACACACTTTGTACACAAAGCTTGGCATGATCATTCTGAAGCAATTAATAAAATTCAATATACAATGATTGGCGATCCTTCACAAACAATCACTCGTAATTTTGACGTATTAGATGAAGAGGTTGGCCTAGCTCAACGTGGTACATTTATCGTTGATCCTGATGGTGTTGTTCAAGCAGCTGAAATTAATGCGGACGGTATTGGCCGTGATGCAAGTACATTAGTACACAAAATTAAAGCAGCACAATATGTACGTCAACACCCAGGTGAAGTTTGCCCAGCTAAATGGGAAGAAGGTTCAGAAACATTACAACCTGGTCTTGACTTAGTAGGTAAAATCTAAGGAGGCATTGATTTGAATGCTTAATGATCAGCTAAAATCACAATTACAACAATTACTTCAATTAATGGAGGGTGATGTTGTACTACGCGCAAGTCTTGGTTCAGATGATAAATCGAAAGAACTAAAAGAGTTGCTAGATGAAGTTGCAGCAGCATCATCTCATATCACAATTGAAGAGAAAGACCTAAAACGTACACCAAGCTTTACAGTAGATAAACCTGACGCAGACACAGGGATTACATTTGCTGGTTTACCTATGGGTCACGAATTTAATTCACTTGTATTAGCTTTATTACAAGTCAGTGGTCGCGCACCTAAAGAAGAGCAATCTGTCATAGATCAAATTAAAGCTTTAGATCGCCCACTCAATTTTGAAACTTATATCAGTTTAACGTGTCAAAAATGCCCGGATGTCGTTCAAGCATTGAACTTAATGAGTTTATTAAATCCAAATATCACTCATACAATGATTGACGGTGCTATTTTCAGAGAGGAATCTGAAGATATTATGGCAGTGCCAGCTATCTATTTAGATGGTGAAGAATTTGGCAATGGACGCATGACTGTACAAGATATATTATCTGAACTAGGTAGTAAAGCAGACCCTTCGGAATTCAATGATAAAGATCCTTACGACGTGTTAATCGTTGGTGGTGGACCCGCAAGTGGTAGTGCCGCTATCTATACTGCACGTAAAGGATTACGCACTGGTATTGTTGCAGATCGCATTGGTGGTCAAGTCAACGATACTGCAACAATTGAAAACTTTATTACAGTTAAAGAAACGGATGGTCCTAAGTTCTCCTCTGCACTTGAAGATCATGTAAAGCAATATAATGTAGATACCATGACAGGTGTCAGAGCAAGTGATATTGAAAAAACAGACAATGGTATTATTGTCACTTTAGATAATGACGCTAAATTACAAAGTAAAACCGTGATTATTGCTACAGGTGCACGTTGGCGTAAGCTAGAAGTACCTGGTGAAGAAGCCCTTATCAATAAAGGGGTGGCATTCTGCCCGCACTGTGACGGACCTCTATTTGAAAATAAAAACGTTGCTGTTGTTGGTGGCGGTAACTCAGGTGTAGAAGCTGCAATAGACTTAGCAGGTATTGTAGAACATGTTACACTACTTGAGCGTAACGCTACCCTTAAAGCAGACGACGTATTACAAGAACGTTTAAGCTCTTTACCAAACGTTACAATTATCAAGAACGCACAAACAACTGAAGTTTTAGGTGAAGCTTCAGTGACGGGTCTTAAATATCAAGACAAATCAACTGGTGAAGACCACACTATAGAATTGGAAGGTATATTCGTACAAATCGGATTACTTCCAAATACAGAATGGTTAGATAACTATGTTGAGTTAAACCAAGCAAATGAAATAATCATTGATCGTACAAACGCTACAAGCATCCCAGGTATATTTGCTGCAGGCGATGTTACAGATGATCGTAATAAACAAATCATTATTTCAATGGGCGCTGGTGCAAATGCTGCATTAAATGCATTTGATTATATCATTCGACACTAATCACTTCCCTATTCAAATAGATGATAAAGGAGAACCAAATTTGGTTCTCCTTTTTTTGTTGTTTTCATTTCTAAGGAAAAGCAGTCGAATCTTGTTACACAAATATGAAACGTTTTCGCTCAAAGTTTCAAACTTTGTTCAAAAGATTGTGCGTTTAACTTTACGACATCTATATCAATCAATAGCTTGAAATGATAGTCTTAGGTTATAATTTCAAAAGCACATCAATTAATATAAATTGGACTATTTTTAAAGGAGCAATACGTTTTATGAAAAAAAGTATACTTATAACATTCGTTCTCATGCTAACTGTCATACTCACAGCATGTGCTAATGAAAATCCAAATGATGATAAACAACACAGTGAAAGACATGCCCCTTCAAATGTCAAAAAAGTTACAGAAAGTAATATCTTTGCTTCTCATAAAAAAGGCGAAAATATAAGCGAAGATGAAATGAACAAAGCGATAAAAAAATATCTAGATGTTAATGCAGATATTCTCGACAATAAATATCTAATACAGTATAAATTAGATAAGCAAACCGGTACGGATACTAAAATCACAGACGCACAAGCCAAAAGATTATCTGATTTATCACACAATGCGATTAAAAACGATGTGCGATTTAAAAACTTTGTCAAAGACAATCATCTGCCTAAAGGTTATAAAGATGACGTGGATCGAATCATTAACTATTTCACTGCGTTAAACACCACGATTAAAGATGCTGATAAACAAATCGAAGAAGTAAATTATCAACCGCAAAACACGCTAAACGTTGTAGACGTATCAGCAGAACATGCAGGAAATGTAAACGGTAAACAACAAGAAAAAATCAAAAAGTTCCTTAAAGATAAAGGTATTAAAAGTGATGCAATAGATAAATAATGTATCATTCATGGTTATTCAACTACTTGAATTTGTGAACATTCTTTGAATAACTATCAAATTCATTTTTATTGATATCAAATAAAGTGCTATGCATTACAAAATGATGACAATACCAATTCCCAGCATTATAAAGCCTTTTAAGCGCTTACTTAAAGTTAAATGATTCATCTTGACTTATATTTGTAAAAAACCTTACATGATTGTAAGGTTTTTTAATATAAAATGACTTTTTTTCTCGGAGATGTATTTGTTATCCTATGTTATAAGATTGAACACAGTAAACGTAGGAGCACAGCCGAAAACTTTATAGGGAGGTTGCACTATGGTAATTACGATTTTACTAGGTGCCATGGCTGCTGTCTTCATAGCTTTTAATCTCTTTGAGAAAAAAGAAACTTATGGCGTAATTTCATATAAATCTATTGCTTTAAGCATTACTTACGTCATACTCGCAGTTATTGTTGGTAGTTTCTTAGACAATATCAACACTATATTCCAAGGATTTCACGATAGCTTAACAGCAGCAAAAAGATATTAACCTGAACTGAGCAAATAAACAGTTCAGGTTTTTTAATACGTCATTTTATCAAAGCTAAAGCTCAATTTCATAAGGTACACAATTATCAATTTGCTTATCTATCACAGATGCTTTATTTTCATAACCTAAGTATACGAAACAACATCTAATTACAACTTGATGAGCAATGATTACAACCGTATCTAAAGATGTATCTAGCTCTTGTTTAAAGAAAGTTTCTACACGTTTTAAAACATCTTCATAACTTTCTCCTTCTGGTGCTTTTTGAGTAAAGCTGTGCCTAAATGAACTGTTTGGACCGCCATTAAAATAAGTTTCAAATTGAGCATTTTGTTCAATTTCACTCACTTTTTCACCCTCAAACTGACCTAAAGAACGTTCTCTCAGTAATGTCGTTACACTAGCTGGAATATCTTTATCAAAAATTGCATTATATGTTTGTCTCGTTCTTGTTAAATCAGACAAATAAATATGATCAATTTTGACTTGATTAAAATGATGTTGTAATAATTGCGCGTCTCGAGCGCCTTTTTCAGTTAATGGAACGTCTAATTGGCCACAAAAATAGTGATTTCCTTCTTTTTTATCGTAATTGGATTTTGATTCACCATGGCGAATTAAGTATAGTTTCATATGTTTGTACTCCTTTGTATTTTTAAATAAGGTAACATTTTTGTTAGATGAAGTATAACTTCTATAATAAAATATTTATTTTTGTTACTTTAAATGTGAGGTGATAAAAATGAATGAACAACCTTTAAATTCAGATACGCAAGGTGGACGTGTTTTAGCTTCTGTAAGTTATTTCAGCATATTTTTTGCACCAATCATATTACCTATCATCATTTGGATTTTTGCTGATAAACCAGCATCCACGCATGCTGCTAAATCGCTACTCTATCATGTCATCACATATTTAGGACCGATATTTATTATTATCGTTGCAAGTTTAGGTGGCATGATCGTCAATCAACAACATCATACAATTATGGTCATAATGATAATTTTAGGAATTATTTTAATCTTATTCACGATTTGGTATACAATTAAAAATATTTATCGTGGCGTCAAAGTATTAATTTCTGAAAGTGCTTATTTTAACCCCTAAGATAAATCATTTACTTTTGAATATTCGATAG
Organism: Staphylococcus sp. GDY8P54P; assembly: GCF_017892645.1. Classification (NCBI taxonomy): domain Bacteria; kingdom Bacillati; phylum Bacillota; class Bacilli; order Caryophanales; family Staphylococcaceae; genus Staphylococcus; species Staphylococcus sp. GDY8P54P. The sequence continues at coordinate 93,474 of NZ_JAESLN010000010.1, forward strand.
ACACAAAAACACACTAAAAAAACAGCTTGGGAAAATATTGTTTCCTCAAGCTGCTTTTTTTGTTAAATCTAGATTAACTACTTTTGCTAAATAATAAATTAAGCGACAGACCAATTAACACTGCACCTACCGTATAGTCAAAAATAGCTTTAATCTTTCTGTTTGCAAAAAGTAATTTAATGTATTGAAAAATATATACACAGAAAATAAACCATAATAAAATAACTGTCGTTACAATCGCGGATAACACCGCTATTTGTGTGGTAACGCCTTCGCCTGCACTTAAAAATTGCGGTAAGATACTTATGTAATAGAGTAATGCTTTTGGATTTAAAATGGTACTAAAGAAACCTTGCCTATATGAACTTAAATAGCTGATTTGTTGTGCTTTCATTTGTGTGATTGAAAAATTCATACTTTGACGTGCACTAATAATACTTTTGATACCTAAATATATAAGGTAACAAGCACCCAGTATTTTAATCACTAAAAACACGTAATACATATTTGCCAAAATAAAAATAATACCAAAGACCGCTAGTAGAGAATAAACAACATGGCCTGTCGTTATACCCAATGCTGCCATTGCACCATTACCTTTACCAGAAGTGATTGAATTTTTCATCACGACGAAAAAATCAGGTCCTGGGACGATAATAATCATTAAAGTAATTGTTATAAATGCGGCTAATCCTTCCATTTTCTGCACCTCCACCTTAATTATGTTATCAAGATGCACACGGTATCGCAACACGCGAAACAAATCTTTTATAATTCTGTTATGGTGATGTTCAAATAATATATGAACGAAATCCAAAATTTGGTCAATGGTCAATCATTGAAAGCCGTGAAATGGAAAAATAATTTATGTGGTATAACTCAGTTAATTTTAACTTAATAATTTCAAACCAATGGTGCTACCCAATATAATTAGAATACAAATAATTCGTTTAATATCCGTTGACTCTTTGTAAAAAAGCATACCTAAAACTGCTCCGCCAACAGCACCAATGCCAGTCCATACAGCATATGCAGTGCTCATAGGCAACTGTTTCATAGCAATAGATAATGTTAAAAAACTAATTGCAAAGAAAGTTATCATCCAACCAAGCGATTTATATTTGCGACTATGCACATAAGCATTCAAAAATGTAATACCAAGCATTTCAAATATACCTGCACAAATCAATAAAATCCAAGCCATTATGAATGCCCCCTCTCATTTGTCGTCACTAATTTCAAACTAATTACACCAAGCAACAATGTCGTTATTAAAATGATTTTCCCTGGGTTAAATGGTTGATCAAAGAATATAAAATCAGCTAGTGTAACGCCAGTTGTACCAAGTCCTACAAAGACTGCATAAGATGTCCCTACCGGTAATACTTTTGAAGCATCTATAAGTAAGTAAAAACTTAAAAATATAGCAATGACTGTCAATATCCACTCAAATACTGATGAAGCATGAGTTAAGCCAATAACCCATCCCACTTCAAAGAGTGCTGCAATCACAATTTTTAACCAATTCATAACAAAATCCTCCTTTAAGATTAAAAAAGCCTGAGAGATAGTCATCTATACTATCTCCCAGGCTTTTATCCTTCCGTGTCACATATTAATATGTGCCTTTCTCTCGGACCGAACCAACACCATCGTTGTGGAACCCTAGAAAGGTTTATTCAATTACTGAAATCGTATCAAATTACACTTCGAACTTCAAGTTAAGATGATTCAGTTTATAATAAATTATATTAATTCTTATAAAGAAAGCGTTTTAAATTAATTTTTAAGTCAAAACTCTCTACATTTTATGTATTTTAATGTATAATAAGGATTACATTATAATAATTATAATGTAATGGCGTCGTCAATGAAACTTATTCTCAATTGAGTATTTTGATAAACGGACTAAAACGATTAATAAAAGTGAGGGATTATTATGAAATTATTAAATTACAAAATGCAAAATAATGAACTCGTTGCAACTGTATTATCTGACAAGAAGCAAGTATTCAAATATACGTTTGATGTAAATACACCTGAGTATGAAATTTTAGATGTACTTGAAGAAATCAACCATTACGTTGACAATGGTCATCATCCACTGGGTTGTTCTCTATTGAAAAATTATTCACATGAGGATGTGAGTCACAATATTTTATAATCTAGATTCTCGACCAAAAAGGTGAGTATAGCTGATAGACATTAATCAGTATACTCATCTTTTAATTTTTGATTTGCATATATGTCCATACCTGTTTTTAATTTCCGAAAACCTAATTTTTAATATAACCCTTCAACGCCATGCGTTGAAATTAAATGCACGCAAGACACCTGCCCCAATTGTTTAATCATTCTACATACAAGGTCATAACCTATACCGTGATTTTGTTAGGACTGATCCACGATAACATCATAAATAGCTGCGTTAAATATACCATCTGATAAGGCTCTCGCTAATCCTATAGCACTACCATTATGCTTTGCCACCACGATATGTGTGCTAGCATTAAAAATTGTCTTAATCTTTTCCTTATTATGCCCCATCCAACCATTCGAGTGATATATTGTTATAAAATCTTCTAAATCATTTGAGTCAAATACATAAGTATCATCTATTTTCATCTCTATCACCCCCTCATCATTTATGTGGATCAATCTATTTTATAACTTACTATACCCTTACATTACATAATCATTTATAATATATTTAACTCATCTGTTAATGTCACATCACATATGATGTGCAAAGAAGGCGTTAATATAAGCAGTTAACAGGGTAAAGAGATAGTAAAGACGTTATTATTTTATCGATACAAGTAAGGAGGGACGCAAAATGTGGATTGTTTCAATATTACTCATTATCGTTGGTATTGTGTTGCTCATCATAAATAACCGTACACCTAAAAAAGAGGGTGTCGGCAAAAAACAAAGTTTAGTCAGCTTTGGTGTGGTCTGTTTAATCATCGGTATTTTCGGACTCATAGGCCAAATTATTAAATCAATTATATAAATCATCATATAAAAAAGAGCGGGGTCGTAATCCAGTTACACTAGATTACTTAACCCTGCTCTTTTTGATTAAAAACTTTTTAATATTTGCTTTACATAATGAATAAATCATTAAATGATTCAACCATTGTAGGATGTGTATAAATATTTTCTTTTAATACTTCATAAGATAAATGTTGGTCAATTGCTAATTTTACTAAATTAATAATTTCCTCAGATTGTAAGCCATATAAAGTAGCACCTAATATTTCACTTGTTTCTTTATTAACGACTGCTTTAAACAAACCTCTTGTATCATTGTTTATTTTATGACGCGGAATTGTGTTTACAGGTACTGCATTTTCTAAAATTTGATAACCTTGTGCTTTTGCTTCTTCTGCTGTTAAACCTACACGTGATAATGGTGGATCAATAAATACAGTGTATGGCACAGCACCGCGATTTTCGGTCGTACGTTTGCCATTACCAAACAATTGATCTTTTACAATTCTGAAGTCATCCAATGAAATATACGTGAATTGCATGCCACCTTTAACATCACCTAATGCATAAATATTTGGCACGTTTGTTTGTAAGTTTTGGTTTACCTTGATTTCTCCACGTTCACCAATTTCAACATCTGTATTTTCTAAACCTAAGTCTGTATTTGGTTTACGACCAGTAGCTAATAATACCGCATCCGCTTCATAGCTTCCTTGTGTCGTGTGTACTGTTGTGCCAGATGCATTATCTTCAAAACGCTCTGTATCCGCATTTAATACAAGATTAACACCTTTATTTTCAAGATCTTTTTTAACTTCTGCAACAATATCTTTATCTTCTTTAGGCATGATATCATCATGTTTCTCTAAAACAGTTACTTGTGTATCAAAGTTCGCAAACATAGAAGCAAATTCTAATGCAATATAGCCTCCACCCACAATAACTAAACGTTGAGGTTGTGTTGCCAATTCCATAATGCCGGTAGAATCATATAAATGCTTTGATGTTTCTACACCTTCGATGGATGGAATGATTGGTTGTGCACCTGTATTAATCACGATATCTTCCGCAGTAAGTGTTTCTTGTACTTCACCATTTTCATCTAATAATTCTACTTCATTATTAGACTTAAATGCTGCAGTAAAATCTAATACGTTGATATTATTATCATCTGCCAAATTATGATAGTTCTTACTATTTAGTGCATTTACTACATCGGATTTTCTAGAAAAAGCTTGTTCAAATGAACCGTGTGCTAAACCTTCATGCACAAGTGTTTTTGAAGGAATACAACCTATATTAATGCATGTACCACCATACATTTTTTGCGATTTTTCAACTACCGCTACACTTTTTCCTTGGCCAGACGCAAATTTTGCTAAAGTTTTACCACCTTTACCAAATCCAATTATTAATAAATCATACTTTTTCATAATAATCCTCCTTAATCGTTTCATTTAAAACGTCTTTAATCGTTACATTTTGATAATAATTAATTAATAGCTCTTCTTCTTTTTGATGAAACTTAAACATCGTGTTGCCAATTTCTCTTGAAACTTCACAGTCACTACCAGCATCTCCAGTAAATAAACGTCCTTCTGAGCGATCTTCTTTAAACATCACAAATAGTTCAGACAAGTTAACATTTGCTGTCATATCATTAGCCTGATACCCTCCAAATTTACCTCTAGAAGTAGCTAAATAATGATGTTGATTTAACTTACGAGTTACCCTGCGTAATTGAGCCGGATTAATACAGATACGTTCCGCTAATTCATTGCTGCTAAAACGCTCATCATCATGTTTTAGCAAAAAAGTCAGTAAATGTACTGCTATATTGAATTCTAAATTCAAAGAAATCACCTTTTATCTTTAATTGAAACTTTTATAGTTACATTTAAACATATTAAACCATATCGTGCAAAATTTTTGTTTTGGTATTTGAAAAATATATAAAAAGGATTGAAAGCGTGATCAAAGTTAAACATTGCCATGCTTTCAATCCTAGTTGGATAGTTACAATAATGCACCTCTTATTTTATTGCCATATTCTAAATATGATTTCAGACAACTAAGCATATATACCCAGCCTTCTTTTTGGCCTAATAAGCGTGCTACATCATTTTCTTCTATATCTTTTTCTGTAGTAGTTACAATTGTATGATTATCATCACCATCGAATTGTATTGTTACATGATTATCGCCCCCCTTAAATTGAATCATTTCATTTTCAACCATATCTTCTATTAAAATATCGATTTCAGCATGATACTCTTCATATCGTAAGGTAATTGTTTTACCCTCTTCCCAACGTTCAGAACTTGAAGAAAACCAAAATCCTCCTATATAATCTGGATTGACAAAAGCTTCAAACACTTGATCACTAGATACATTGACTTGCATTTTAGTTACTATATCCAAAAAATTCACAACCTTTCTTCTAAAATTAATTATTTTGTAATCATTCAATCATAAAAACACATCATTATGTCTTATTAAGACATTCAGCATGATTGACTGAACAGGAAAAATCTAACCGCACATGTTAGCGTTGATCATAAATTCATAAACATGGTTATCATAAATGCTCGGTCAGTACATGTTTTATTCTCCATTCCGTCGTTATTACTTTTTCTAAAATATCCAAACTATTTCATTTTCAATTTAATAATTCACTCTATATCTTTCATACCCTAGTATGTAAATTTCATTACAATGTTATTAACATAATTGTAAATAACATATAATCTATGCAGCATTAATAAATTTGTTATACTTTACTAGTCAGTAAATACTTTTGATCAGGAGTTAACGATGAAAAATATTCTAAGCACTTACGTATATTATTTAGTTATGCTTGTTATTGTTGGCATCATACTAGTTAGTCTATACTTTACATACATATGGAACAATAACCAGTCACCCAATCAAGATAAATATCAAAATTTCGCTCAATTAAAATCAGATACAGTGAAACAGCGTGATTGGCAAAGAAATGTTAAAAAAACAAATAATAAAGATATACTTATTACTGCGATACATGGTGGCGGTATAGAACCGGGCACCTCCGAATTAGCTAAAATCATTTCTAAAAAAGGAGACTTTAATTTATATAGCTTTGAAGGCTTACTAAAATCAAGTAACAAACAATTGCATATTACATCTACCAATTTTGACGATCCTAAATTGAAAGAAATGACAAATCGTTCTCAAGAATCTATCTCAATACACGGATTTCAAGGTGATAAAGATATCGTTTATATCGGCGGCCAGGATAAAAAAATGGCGCAATCCATAAAAAAAGAATTAGAAAAAGAAGGGTTTAATGTAGAAAAAAGTCCAAATAATATTAATGGCCGTTCTTCTAAAAATTTCATCAATGAAAATGACTCAGGTTCCGGAGTTCAACTGGAGATATCTACATCTATTAGAAAATCATTTTTCAAAAAGGACAATTTAAACAGAAAGACGAGAGAAAACACGAATAAATACCGAAATTCAATTTATGATTTCGCTGAAGCCGTCACTAAAGGCATTCGTTCACAAACTTAAAAATTAATTTTTTCAGTTTACTTCTATCAATTAACTTGCTTTTTTTAATAATGAGTATAAAATACTCATTATTAAAATGCGAGGGACTTTAAAAATGAGACTATTAAACAAACCATTATATATGTATTTAATGTTGTTTTTATTCACCACAATCGTTGGCACCTTATTATTATATCTACCGGTCACAGGTGTAAAACCTTTAGATTTTGTAGACGCATTTTTTATCTCTGCTAGTGCATTTACAGTTACTGGCCTAGCGACTATAGATATATCTAGTCAATTTAATTGGTTAGGCGATACTATTATTTTATTACTTATTCAAATTGGTGGGTTAGGAATAGTCACGGTAACACTTTTAACGCTGATACTGATGCATCGAAAAATCAGTTTAAGAAACCGTTATTTGATTATGACAACCTGGAACATTGAAACACCTGGTGGCGTCATCAAATTGATTCTTCAATTCGTCGTTTATAGTATCCTTACAGAATTCATTGGAGCAATATGTATCGCACTATCATTTATTCCAAAATATGGCTTTGGTAAAGGGCTATTTTTAAGTGTGTTTACTTCAATTTCTGCTTTTAATAATGCTGGTTTTTCATTATTTAGTGATAATATGATGCGCACTGTTAATGACCCTATAATAACTATAATCGTTCCAATTCTTATCATCATGGGCGGTATTGGACCGCTTGTCTTTTTAGACGTCGCTACAACAAGAAAGTTAAGTAAATTAACCGTACACTCAAAAATAGTATTAACGACATATGTCATACTCATATTTATTGGTTCGGTTGTGTTTTACTTTTTAGAATATAACCATTCTATGATGCATTTATCATTTTTAGAAAAACTTGGCGCTTCATTCTTTCAGTCTGTTACGACACGAACTGCTGGTTTTAACAGTGTCGATATCGGACAAATCACACCACCTACTTCAATATTATTAATGCTTTTAATGTTTATTGGTGGCGCCCCTATCAGTGCTGCAGGTGGTATTAAAGTAACAAGTTTAGTCTTAACGTTATTATTTATAAAAAGTACATTAAAAAACGAACAACACCCTTCTATTTTCAAAAAATCTATACATGACCATACATTAAAAACTGCTGTGGCCATTACATTTTCTGCCGGGACATTCGTTATATTTATCTCATTTATTGTAAGTTATTTGAATTCGGCAATACCTTATTCTAAAGTATTATTTGAAGTGATTTCCGCTTTCGGCACTGTTGGGCTATCGATGAATTTCACGACATTATATGATAGCCCAACGAAAATAGTCATTGTACTCACAATGTTAATAGGTAAAATTGGTATACTTACATTTCTCCAATTATTTATTACTGAAAAAAAGCAAAAATTTTATTATGCTAAAGAAAATGTGCATCTATAAAAAATGAAAACAGACCAGAAATTAGTTTTTAATTTCTGGTCTGTTTCTACTTCACATAAATATTCGTTTCAGTACAATCTAATCAAACCCTCATCACACTATTTTACTCTTCTTAAAATTGTTGATGTTATTGCACAAATCATTGTCACCAATACCAAAATATTCATCATTATCATATGTGTACCAGTTATTTCGAATCCTAAACTAAAGTTACCAGATTGACTGTTGGTAAAACCATTAACAAATATGATCGCTAATACGCTTATCGCACATAAAATACCAATCACATCAAAAAAGAATTTAACATATGGATATTTAATACCTTTAGTTAACATGCGTCTCACCTCAACTAAATTTAAAGTTACGAACTATATATCGTATGCTAACAATTTCCTAATTACGATTACATATAATGTATCACACTATACAAAATCATAAAATAGTTAGAATTGTTGATGCCATGATCAAATCACTTCAAAATTGTTCTTTACTTTATACCACAAAGCATCATTCATTAACCAATTGTATTCTTTGGGCTAACTTTTTGATTTGTGCATTGTCTGTTGCATTAACTTCAACTGTTTCTACATCTTGCTCAACTGCATTTTTAGTGTCTTGATAAACATCCTCAGGGTTCGAAGATGTGCTTGTCTCCCATCTGTAAGGAATTTTTTTATAAATATTAATAGTTCCATCCCCATTACTACTATATGTTATTGAGCCACCCACTTTCATTGGTGCTTCTAATTTAACAACATCCTCAGGATATTTTGCGCTTTTTTCCGCATTTTCATTTACTGGCGACCCTTTTGGATATTTTTTGACATAAATATTTTTGACATCTTTAATCATGCCTAGTTGATGCCAAACACGTGCGTATTCGATCTCTGAAGCACTTAAACCTGTTAAATAACTTGTACTATTATCGTCATTTTTCTTTTTTGAAACATTATCGTTTTTCTTTTTAGCTTTTGAATCTGTATTCTTGTCATTTTCAGCCGTTGAATCTTGAGGTAACGACTGATCCTTTTTTGCTTCACTTTGTTCTGTAGATTGTCGTTCCTCACGCTGATCATTGTCTTCATCTTGTTTGTTTGTATTACTGCTTTGCTCAACATCATCACTATTTTTTTCGTTGTTACCACATGCTGTCAAAATCACTGATAAAAATAACAATGACAGTATTAAAATGATTTTTTTCATTATCTATACCCACCTATGATTTTATATTATTAAAGTAACACGAAACTATGACGTTCACAATTATATTCAAAAATCATTTTTCAATGTATTAAAAAACGAGCATAGTCCATTAAGACTTGCTCGTTTATATACAATACTTCTATTTTATTTTTAAAATTTGCCCTACTTTCAAACTATTAGAACTCAACTTGTTATCCTTTTTAATTTTATCTACAGTAGTACCTTGATTTTTAGCAACACTGTATAAAGTATCACCTTTTTTAACCGTATATGTCTTAACTAAATATAAAATTTGTCCTTTACTAATATTATCAGACTTTAAATGGTTCCATTTTTTTATGTTTGCTACACTCACTTTACTTCGTTTTGAAATATTATAAAGTGTGTCTCCCTCAACCACTTTATGTGAATCTCCAGTAATAGAATCACTTGATGTGTTAGGATTTTTTAACTTTAATACTTGTCCTACAGAAAGTGTGTTACTCGTTAATTTATTCCATTTCTTAATATTATCTATTGAAACGCCACTTCTTCTCGAAATACTATACAGCGTATCACCTTTTGATACTTTATAAGTGCCACCAGTAATTGCTCCATCACTACTACCACCTGATAGAGATTTATAGTGTTTTTGTACTAAACTGTAAAACTGGTTCATATTATATCCCCATTGTCCGAAATAGCCAATCGGATCTGAATGGTCTGAACCACCCCAATATTGACTTACCGCATTGTGACTTATAATTGTGCCTGTCCCTTGATTATTGTCAGCAAGCGAAGGTTGTAGCCCATTGGCTTTCAACATTTTTGCGGTTAAATATGCTTGGTTATTAACTGATCTTGCAAAACCATCAAATGTGTTTGATCTTGTTAATTCAATTTGATAAAAATATGGATTAGCGTTAGCACCTGCACCCCAAGCTAAATATTGACTTGGCGCAGTCTGCACAATTTTATCGCTACCCGCATACGCATGTACAAATGCACTATTATAATTGTTGTACATGTAATTTACCTCACCATCAATTGTACTGTTTGGATTGGCCGTTTCATGAATTACTACACCGATATATTTGCCAGATTTATAATTATACTTGGGTAAGTTATTCATTCTAGAATCTTGTACGATTTTAGCTGGTTTTATATTATTATTTGCTATGTATGTATTTACATCTTGATATGCTCGATTTGCTGAAAAACTTCTCATTTCAGTATTTTGACGTTCACCATCTTTATTATGTAACTTTAAATCTCCTGGTGTTAATGCATTTTTCAATTGTTGCGGACTCATTTTTTGAGCTTTTTCATAATCAATGGCTTTACTCGTATTTTCTTTATTTTGTGTATCATTTTTCTTTGTATCCTGAGTGCTTTTATTTTCTTGTGCTGCCATTACAGTTTGTGACAATAATAAACTTGAAACCAACAACAATGAAACACTAAATCTAAACTTCATAACGACATCTCCTTGAATAAAATATTAATCCGTTTACTATTAAGTAGCAAAAAATTTCATTTACAAAACTTCTTTAATTCATTCTATATTAATATTGAATTAATTACAAAATGAAATATTATTTTATACTTCATATTAACGACATTTACCGTTTCTAAAACAAAATTAAAAGCCGTCGCTCACTTGAGCAACGACATTTTATTAAATATCTGTAAAAACACTAGACAGTATCGCAATCAAAGCCACCACTAACACAAGTACTAAAATGGAATCAATTTTTCTTTGATTACGTTGGTTCATAGGTTTTCTGAACTCTTTTAATGCTTTAAAACCTGCGATTAAAACAATAATTAAACAGACTAAATGAAATAATAAGGCAAACACAGCCATCACAATCACCCCAAGTCATATGAATAAGATCTTCAAACCGTATCACTACAAAAACCTAAAAATCTCTTATGAAAAGGTCATATTATTTATTTATCCATACCCTTTCTACTTATTAAACTAACGATCACTTTTATTTTCTATTTAAAAATGTCAAAAACATTTGACATTTAAGCACATGTTTTTTATGTTGAAAATGAAAAATTTTCTACTCATGGAGGCATCATTATGAAATTATTCATCATTTTTATTGTTGTTTTATTATTTACAGTCAGCTGGACGATACTGTCACATAAATTTTTACCTTCAGAGATATCTGACCAAGCTAATCATCAATATGACGAAAGGCAAAGTAAAATATTCACAGAAGTACTTGCTAGAACTTGCGTTTGGACAATACACGCCCTACTCTTAACATTTATATTGCGTATAATTAATGTATGGGACTTTAATCACAGCTTTTTTTCAACTTATCCAGAGCTATCCGTCATTATCATTATTTTCATATTAACGATTATGAACTATTTTTACGTAAAACGTAAATATACATAAAAGGAAGATAAAATGAAAAACAAAATCAAATATTATCGCAAGCAGAAGGCCATTTCCCAATTAAAACTTAGTCAAGCACTTGGCGTTTCTAGACAAACCATTAATGCGATTGAAAATAATAAATATGATCCATCATTATCTTTAGCATTTAAACTGGCATCAATACTCGATACTACCGTTGATGATTTGTTTAGCTAATTAGCATTGATGCTAATACGTATCGCAAAATGTTTCCACTGACTTACCAAACGATTAAAATAACTTATCTAACATCATGTCAGGCACAATTTCTATAATACTTTATTTACTTGCTCTAAAATAGCATCGTTGGCTTTAAACATAATTATTTCAATATCAATTGATAAAAATCTAAATCTAACCATCTGTCAAATTTATAACCGACACTTTTTATAGTTCCACATAATTCAAAACCATATTTTTCATGCAATTTAATGCTAGCAGTATTTGATGCGTCAATACCTGCAACAATTGTCTTATAATTTCTGTTTTTAATTTCTTCAATTAATTTAACTAAAAGTTGTGAAGCTACACCTTCATTTCTAGTTTCTGGGTCAACATAAATCGAATGTTCTACAGTATATTGATACGCTGGCCAATTTCTAAACGCACCATATGTTGCAAATCCAACAACTTGGCCATCTTTTAAATATACAAAAATGGGTTCAGCTTGCTCTAATTTTGTATGAAACCAACTTTCTCTTTCTTCAATGGTTACTGGCTCATATGTATAAACTGCAGTCGTATTTAATATTGCATGATTATATATACTTAAAATCGATTGTAAATCTGATTGACGTGCTTGTCGTATCATATCGTTTCACCTCTATTTCATTGTATATTCAAAGCATATCTACAGCAAATCTATGTCATAAAACATAACAAAAACACTCACCATAACCCTAAAGTTATCTAATGAGTGTTTTTCATAAATATATTTATATATGCACAAAGCACAAATAGTATTATTTATTAATAAATTGTAATTCATAAAGTTCTTTTTCATCATACGTATTAAATCTATCTAATTTACCATTTAACATGATTGTTTTTACTTTTCTACTAACGTTATGATAATAATTAATTCTAATATTTAAATTAGATTCATAACCATTATTTTGAATGGTACTTTGCAATTCATCAAAAACATCTTTATTAATTGGTAATAAATAACCTTCTTTACTTGGTAATATACTTACATATTTCTTTTGAATTACGTTATCTTCATTAAGAATAATTTCAATCTTAATATCTTTTGCTGCTCCGCCACCTAGATTAAAAATTTTCAAATAATCTTGGTGTTCAACAGAATCAGAACTTGTATTAATCATTTGTAATTGATTATCTTTATCTAAAGAAAGTAAAATTTGATTAAATCCAAGCGCAGGAATAAAACTTATTTTCATTTGGTACAGTTGTATTGAAACTGAAACAAAATAAAATAGTGCCATTATAAAAGTTCCAATAGAACCAATAGCTGAAATAATGTTTATCATACTAAACCACCTTTATATTATCATTGAGAGATGGTCGTTGATTATCGTAATATTTTCACAAAAAAGATCATAATTTCTACCCGTTATAATAAAAATTTTTTCTAACTTTTTGTAAGTCGATTTATCTTAATTATTTTTTTCTTAGCGCACTAATAATAAGTGAAGTGATAAATATAAATACAATTGACCCAATCAATGCAGGGAAAATTGGTACGCCGCCCCATACTGGGCCCCAAGTACCAAGCAATCTACTACCAATCGCAGAACCAATTAGACCAGCAACAATATTACCAATGATACCTCCTGGAATATCTTTACCTACGATAGCACCTGCAATCCAGCCGATAAGGCCACCTACAATGATCATTATTATAAAACTCATATGCATAAACTCCTTTTTATTCGTATATTTTTAAACACATGAATATTACGATAATCAACATGAAAATACAATACCACAGTTACTTTATTTACGTAAATGGTAATCAATGTTTTTAAATACAAAAAGACCCCTAATAAAAGGGGCCTTATAACGGGAGTTATGAATCTTCTGCATGCCCAAGGGCACACAGAAAACCCATCTCCTCATTTTCGCACACCCGTGGGCATGCAAAACTAATTATAAAACTACGTGACAGTAATGTAAATCTTAAATTTGTAACATGTGCTTGATTTCATCTTATAATTTTATTTTTTCATTTAATGCAATAAGGGATTATAACTATAATGATAGACAGCTATATTATAAACTTATCTATATGTATCATTGAATTTGATAACTTTCAAAACATTGATTTGATGCAGTTTTTTGTTTCAAAGCACTATACTTTTTACCTAAATATAGCGCTAGAAAGAGATTGATTTATAAAAAGATGGCTAATATCTTCAAAATCATTCCAAATCTTCTTTTCAAATAACACAAAAATATGATGTATGACTTTATTCATTATTATGTTTTTCTTTTATCATTTCAGAAGGTACTGCAAATACAAATAGTAAAATAAATAATATCAATGCTAAATGAGGAATATCTTCAAGAAAATACCATCTTAAATTCCAATCAAACATCATATTCGCATATTTAACAATATACTTACTAAACAATAAAATAACGCATATCCATACTAAAACATCTAAAATTTTAGTGATAAGTTTCATGTATAGCCCCCTTATAAGTTATAAAAAATAAACGCTATAATTACAATAAAGAGAAAATCAAAAATGATTTTCTTGATATTTTTTCCATAACGTGTGGTATCGCACCTATGATTAAACTTAGTATAATAAGTATACTAGACCCGTTAACAACATAGTCCAGAAATTTCCATTCAAAGATCAAAGCTAGAATCAATGAGGCAAATACTAAGATCAAAGCTACTATGCCAAAAGTGTTTGCTATAACTTCTATTGTCTTATATTTTTTCTTATTATTTTCATGATTCATAAAATGCCTCCCAAATGCAATAAGAACATTCATTTTAAAATACTTATGATTAGTATTTATGTTTTTTAAATTTCTATGAGTGGACTATAAAGGTAGAAAGCACTTTAGTTAAGCCTTTTAACGGTTACTTTTCTTTGAAATTTCAATACTTTTATAAAGCAAAAAACCTGCATTTAAAACAGTTATTATTGCAAAAATCACGGTAAGAAAAACATTAAGATGATTGAATGTACCAAAAGCAAATAATAATACTAAAATTATATTCATAAAATTAGCAATCATAAAACTCATATCCATATTATTTCTCAAATTTCTCACTCCTGTTGAACTAATACTTTTAGAAAAATATTTCACTCGTATTTACATAAATTTATATATTGAGTTAATTTATTAATAATGTGCTGAATTATCCAAATGTCTCTATATTTCTTTAATACACTATCTACACTTAGTAATTATCTTCTCTTTTAGCTCTTAATGCCTTAATCATGTAATAGATATTTACTGTAGTCACAATTAAAGCACCAACGCCAACTGTAATAGAATTATTGTAAAATGAATAAACAGCAAATATAAGCGCACCTACAAATATAATAAATGAAACAATTATCTCAATATTATTCCACATATAATTACCCCTTTTTGTTATAATATTATTTCAATGCTAACATACTTTTTATAAAGCATATGTTGTATCCATCAAAAAAATAAAAATTTTTAAATCATATATATGATTTAAGCAATATGATACTTAAATACATCAAAGTTATACGAATAAATAGCAACACCCCCAAAGTATTCTAGGAGTTGACATAATTTGAATAGATTAATTGATGATATGGGTTTTTGGTATGAAGGACATACACTATCTTATCCTTTGATATTTGCAGATTGCACAGTTACATATAGTATTATGGAATTAAAAGTACTTTTAGAATATTATCAAAAAGATTCATGGTGGAAAAATTATACTATTGCACTCATGGATTTCGAGTCAAAATACAATAATGCTGGGTAGTTCATTACAAATTTTTGAATCCAAATTTTAAAAATAGAGAATCAATACCTGAGGGGTGAAGAAAGTGAATAAGAGAATGGCTATACACCATACAATTAATATCATTTTAATGATAACACTCATAATTTTTAATTATACAAATATTAGTGGATTTACCACTTCATTAATATTAGCAGTACTCTTTATGGGTAATGCAATTTTATTAATACGGGCTAGTACGAAAAAAATAGAAAAAGATGGCGTTACGATAGATGATTATAACAAGAAGTAATATAACTTTATGAGAAGTGATATTATGCAATTTGGCAAATATAAAATTGATGAATTTTACCTAATCGTGATTGGCGGATTTTTAATAACATCTATTTTTGTACCATTCATGCTCATTTCAGTTGTGTTAATGGTTATTTTAGGATTAGAAAAAGAAACATAGTATATAAAAGGAGATGGGTATCATGGAATTCAATAATTGGACAGTTACAATTAATGGCAAAGGATCATATAATATAGTCAGAGACGAAGATACACTAGTTATTTTAGAAAACTATCAACACGTTGCCCTATATTTAAAATTGGAAAATGATACTATAAAAGTTAAATCACTAAGTTATGGAAATGATGTATCGTTTAATGTTGATACAAGAGAAATCATTGTAAATGTTACAAATTTATTAGATGATGACGATTAATCTAAATCATCACTATACAAACTTCAACAATAATGAAATTATAGAAAGTTCACTTAAAAAACTTAAAATACACTTATTTAAAATTAGTAATTTCTTACCCTTGAGCAAAGTTTAATGCCCTTTCCAAAAATATAAAACACACAAAAATAACCCCGTAGGTATATGCCTACGGGGTTTTCAGATACAATATCTATTATTGTTCTTCTTTAACATATCACCATTCCATAAGTTACCACCAACGCTCAAAACCCTGACATTTCAGCATTTACAAACATATTTTTTGTTTTGAAAGTCTATGAACATTCATATTATTTCGCATCTTTGCGAAATTTTTGCGAAATTTTAATTTCAAGTTAATCATTTTTCTGCCATTTCAATTTTAAACGAAATTATGTTACTAACATTAGTATACTTGCAACTATCTTTTAAACAAAAATAATCATGCTTTTTAATTGCTTTTATCAAACTGTTTTAAAGCTAAAACTTTCATTAATTTTTCAAATATTTTCTTTATACTCACAATATTAATCCTATATAAGTATTGTAAATATAATTATCCATCTTATAACTTCTCAACGCAACACAGACCTTCTCTCAGAACGTGAAATATATCACTACCTTTTATAAAATAGAGAGGTATGGAATTTACAAACTTATTATTACATTTTATTTATTACCATTTTTATATTACTAAACATAACTTCATATATATATAGATACATAAACAATATTAAAACTTGAGTTTTTTCATTAGTACATACTCTTTTTTTGAGGTCTTATTTCATTAATCACTATCTCAAATGTGTTGTTATAACTACGATTGCCCATCACAACTCTGACATTCGCTCTGTGCTGCATCGAGAAATGAATTAATGTATAGTTGTTCGTAAAATGTTCCATAATCTCCTATAATTTCCATCGAATTATAAGTATTTTATTACTTAATATCTTTAATCATAACTTTTTGTTATCACTATTTATTTTTAAATGTAGTACAATTAAGTTAATAATTTATTTTTAAGGGAGACTATTAAATGAAAAAGGTTTTATTTTTATTATTAGCAAGTTTTTTAGTTTTGACTGCATGTGGAAATAAAGAGGAAAGTAAATCAGAAGATAAGAAGGAAACGAAGTCATCTAGTGAAGAAAGTAAGAAAGATGATAAGAAGTCTGATAATAGTAAAAAAGACAATAAGAAATTAGATGAAGAAAAATCTAAAACAGATGATAAAAGTTCTGAACAAGTAGCAGATAACGAAGAAAAACAAAATCAACAAGCACAAAACGACCAATATCAAGAAGAGCAGCAACAGCAAGAACCTGTTCAATCTCAAGAACGACAACAATATCAAGAACCACAAACGCAAGAAGAAGTTATAGATAATCCAGCAAGAGATCAAGTAATTAACGAAGGTATTGATATGGATAATCCTACAGATGAAGAAATTGAACGTATGAGAGAGTTAAGCAAAGATTCACCACATGGACTACAAAACTCTCCGTCTTAAATTTTATTCTATGGGTAGTTATCCTTGCCCTATATATTTTATCTTTAAGGAACTAAACAACTTATAAAATTTGTTAAAGTAATGTTTAAGATGACACACTATGGATATATAACAAATACCACTACTTAACTACCTTTATATTGATTTATGAGTATATCTCTGAGACCTGCACTGTACTTAGTGCAGGTTATTTTATGTCTACAATATCCATCAAGCTAATTTTTCTTAACTCATCTTCTACATGGATGTATAAGCATTGCTCTAAGTCACCCACTTTGTGAATGATACCCTCTACATTTTCAATGTAACCATCTTTATAATAGCTGACTGTAAGTGATGGATCATGAAACATCTTATATACTAATGTATCATTTAACTCGTTTAATTGATCTTCACTTAATATAGGTCTCTCAATTTTATTTTGGTCTAGTATGTATTGCTCTAACCTCTCATACTGTTCAGGCATAGTCTTGAATGGTTGCCATTTAACCATGCCACGTCCTTGTGGTATGCGTGGATTAAGATATTCACGTGGTATTTTACGATAGTCTGTTTCATTTTTATATTTATCTGGCATCATAGTATCACCTCAATAAATATAATAGAACATATGTTCGTTATTGTAAATAAAAAAAAGCCAGACTAGACTGTCTGCCTTGTAAATTAAGAGTTATGATGCTACTAAAAAACTGATAAATATATTTTAACATGACATTGAAATATCAAGCAAATTACCACCTGTAACATACTTTGACAATTGGTATGAGAAATTTAATAATTATAAAATAATATATATAGCTGTATGTAAGTTTACTAAAGCATTAAATATTAGAATAAGCCTATTTTATACTCACTCTAATGTGATTAAAAAATTTAGTTGTATTAATAACCAAATAAAAAGACGACTTTAAAAGTCGTCTAGTGTGTATTCGTTAGAAAGTGATAAGTGATTCCATTACCTATTATATACAATTTTAGTTATATTGCAAATATTCAATCATTTTAACTATTAACTTGTCTAACATCTGCTTAACTCTCTGCTCGCCTACTTCGAATATACGAGCCATATCTTTGTAAGTTTTCCCCTCTACCATCAGTAAAAACAAATTAAACTCTTTGAATGTTCCTACCGTTTCGGCGGCCAATTCTAGCTCGTTTAAAAATATCGCATCTTCTGTATTCATTTGATCTATACGCTTATGGCCAACTTCAGCACCTAACTCAAAGAAATCATCTGTTTCAATGGGTTTATCTTCATAATCATCGTTAATATGCTCGTGACAACTCAATATAAACTGTTTAATCGTCTTTTTATCATACATAGCCGATTTCACTCGCCAATCGATCTAATATAGACGTTCTAGCACGCAACAATGCCCTTTGTTTAATGCCGATGATGTCGCAAATAACGTCATCTGATAAGTTTTCCTTGTCCCACCACGTCAACTTGATAACTTGTTGCTTTAATAAAGAAGAATTATTATATACAGCAGTTATACCTTTAACCACATCACATATATTTCGGTACTGAAGGTCATTGACGTTATGAGGTCTGTTGATGTACCAGTCACAAAGTCTGTGATAGTTCAACATATACTTGGATAACATTTTATAGTTCACATCTTGATACTCAATAATCATATGGCAAGCACCTCACGTTCATTTTGCAGGCTTTTACGTTTTGTTTCGATATAGTCATTATAAATCACTTTATTGGCTTGTATATGCTTCTCACGGCGTTGTGAACGGTTTTTATGATGGACTTGATATAAATCTTTTTGCAGTTTCTCAATCGTTTTGTGTGGCTTATATGAGCCATTTGACTGCATGTATCGAATGATATCCTTTTGTTCATGCGAAGGATAGTGTTTGATTAGCTTTTTAACCAAATTTAGTCGTTTATTTGATTGTTTTTTATATCTATCCAGCTCGTCTTTTTTCTCAACAATCCAACATACTAACTTTTCTAAAGGATATGAAGTTGTGACTACACCCATCACATCATCACATGTCATGTGCGACGTATTAAGGCTATACATACATTCGATTTGTTCTTCAATGGTTTGTATTTTACGATTAATAAACACGGGATTATAAGCAGTTAATAGCTCGTATTCGGTTATCTTTTCTGCAGGATAATATCTTAATACTTGCTTATATGATTTTAGAAGCATTGTATAACCTCATTTCTTTAATTATTAGCTCTCATTACTGTTGAAGGGCTAACACCAGCCATCTCAGCGATTTGTTTGTTTTCGTAAACTGGTGCTTTATTAACTTTTGGTTCAGGTGAACTAAAAGTTAAGTCATTCCGTTTTCCTTGATTTGCTTTAGCACGCTCTTGTAAATCGTCAATTAAATCTTTAGCATTTAGCATTACATTTAACCTTTGGTTAGTTGTTTCAACAGCATTTTCATAAATGTATTTTGCTCTCCCATAAGTACGACCACTTCCAAAACCAACTTTTTTTCCAACAATCTCTCGTGTTTCACCTTTTTTAGCGTACGGTCCCGGGACCGTACCCTTCTTGTTGGTCGCCATCCTTTCTTTTGCTTTCTTCGCCTCTATTCTTTCTAGCTGTTGTGCATAATCCATTTACTTTTCCAACACATTAATCATCATTACCTATGCCAAACTCTTCATATACTGATTTAGGCTTCTTACCTATCACAAAATCACCTACAGGATCATACTCATTTTTTGTCTTAGGTTCCATAATCTTGAGACGTGCCTCAACAGTTAAGCCTAATTTGGGACAAATGGCGTTCATTGTATTCACGCTATCCCTTTGTATTGTGTAATGAGGTGAGAGCTTACTTCCACGCTCAGTCACAACCACCATACCTTTTTCTTGAATTTTGAGTGTGGCATTTTTGTAGTTACTATATGTTTGGCAATAAGTAGCAAGCAGACCTTTGTCTAAATCTTTTATAGGTAATTCATTAATGAGTGGAAGCACTCTATACCATTCTTGAATAGCATCATCGTCTAAAAAATCGGGTGGTTCTTTTGATAAAGGTGTAAGCTCATTCATAGCTTTCTCAGTCGCATTTCTTTGTTCTTGTACATCTTTGGTACGATAAGCTTTTTGTTGTGATAATAGTTTTCTCTGTGACATTTATATCATCTCCTATAAATATTATGTATTGAAATTTATTTCTCTAATTGCTTACGTGCAATTGATTCAGAACGTTGTGATTGTTCAAGTTGTGATTGGAGTTGGGCGTTTTGTTCGTCGCGTTGTTTGAGTTGGCGTTTAAATTCTTCACGTTCCTTATTAGTCATTTCGTAAGGTGTTTTCATTTCACCAGTAGAAGTTTCGTGTTTTTCGTCTCTCGTTTCCTCTGGTAAAGACACTATTTGAGTTAAAGCTCTAATACCTAATTGGTGCACATGTGCACTATCTATATTTAACTCACTAGAAATTTTCATAGACCTTTTAGCAAAAGTGTGGTCAATACCAATTTCGTCTAACCATTTTCCAAACTCTCCATATTGCAAATTATTTTCTTTCACATGTTTTAATCTTCGACCAACCTCGAAAATAGATTGACCATATTGGTTTTAAAAACTTTACTAATTCATCGATAATCGCTACTGAGAAAAGCCCTATATTGCGTTGAGAACATGATTATCTTGATAATAGGGCGTTATGTACTTAAATTTAATCTATATCGCCTGTATATATTGTGAAAAATTACACAATTTTACCTTTTAATATCAAGATGCGGTTACAGATAAGATGGGCTCGTTTAATTCATTTTTAAAAAGGCTGGGCGCAAATTCAACGCCTCCCTTTAAATTTAGAAATTGTTTTTTCAAATTTCATTTTCTTTTTTTATAATCTCCAGTATTATTTTCACTGCCCGATTAAAATATCTATCCCATTAAAATTATTCATACCATTTAATTTACACTTGCTTTATTTAAGTATATTTATAACTAAAAATTTCGCTCTTAATCAGCTTTTTCATTCACTTTTAATCTATCTATTTAAGCAGCTTTCACACACTATTTAACAGCTTGTAACACTTAATATATAATCATCTATACATGCGCTGTATCATTCTCTAAATGGCTACAAACACCATTGTATATAAGCAAACCATTCACGCTTAGTCATAACGATTAGTAACTCGTTTGTGCTTCTCATATTGTTGTTACTTATCATCTAATCACAATAATTATTATTTAAATTTTTTATTTGAAATCAGAATCTTAATTTAGTTTTCGATTTACTTTTTAAATTTATTCTCACAAACATTTTGTAATTCAAATCTCAATTTACTTTTATCTTTAACATTTCCTTTTTGATTTGATGAATGAACTTCACAATTGAAACAACAATAGAAATCATTTATATTCTGAACACAATCAACAATGAAACTAAACAGAAAATCATTAACAAACAATTAATGTTAGTTAAATAAGAACAAATGATTTAAGTTAATTGATTGAATCATTTTAAATTATAATTTGTTTCTTCTCTTTATTATCAATGAACAATCACAACAAACAAATGAAACTCTTTGCACAATGAGTTTGATTACTTAATGTAATGACCTTATAAACTCTGTGTTCAATAGTCTGACCTTTAATGTAGGTAGCTTAATCACTGCGTACTTTATTGTGCAGTCCTCTAAACTATCCACCTTAATAAGCAGTGTGCTTTAATACACAGTGTCTTTAATGCTTGGGCACTTTATAACAGATGGCGCTTTATTATCTATGCTCATTGTTTGCCTGCACCTTTAATACTTGGGTCTTATAACTGCATGTGCTTTTATATACTATGTTGAAGTATCTGCTACACATTGAATGCGTTCCACATATATCATTGTGATTACTTTCACATATATACTTTAAGAAAAGACCACCACCAATTAATAGTGATGGCCTAAACCAACGTACAGAAGAACTAGGAACTAATGAAAATAACAAGGAGTTAAATGCCCAATGGCTAATTTAGACTTTAATACTGAGCGCTCAACATTAAAGATTTAGTATATCTTTAATATCTATATTATACCATGAACGCCGTCATAATGCTACTTTATATTATCTAGTATTAATAGAAATTGCTTTTATTTTACCAATCTTTTCAATGAGCTTATTCATCGATGTCACTTCATCTGTATAGATTTGTACACTCTTAACTTTGTTATGCTGCACTAACTTTATAAATTCTTGCATAATTGGTTTGTCATCCACTTCTATAGACAGTCCATACAGTCCTTTATTAACTACCACTGTTAAATTGCCGCGATGTATCGATGCTAGGATATTACTATCCTTATTGTTGTCTAACATCACACATAGCTTGTCATTGTCTTTTAATGCTTGAAATACATTGTTATCTAACTCATATGGTTTAAATGTCTGATAGTTAGGATCTACTGTTTTGGTCGTTCCCATTTCTACAGGTTTATCTGTCGTAAGTGCTTGTACTGTAATTCGATTCTTTTGCTTATTATATTTAACGTTATTATCTGATTGTTTGATTGTTGTTAGCATATACTCACATCCTTACCATTGTTTCTTGCCATAATGATATTTTTGGAACTCATCACGAGAAACGGCATCTAATGCTTGTTCGACTCTCCATGCATAACCACGTGGCGTTGTTTGTTCATCGTATTTATCACCATCACCTAATTTAATTTCGTGGGCTAACATTTGGCCTTTATACTGGTTGTGAATGTTACCAGGATTATTTTTCTCTTGCTTAACATAACGTTCACGAGATATACGACGACCAGCCTCATTTTTATTCTCAATCATTTTACGATACACTTTTACAACATCTTGCAGTTTATCCTGCATCTCTTTCGCTAGTTTTTGATGTTCATCCTTAAATCCTGTCATTTCTTTGTTGTATGCCTTGTAGAACTGCTCAAATTCTTCTTCAGTTACTTTATAATCTGATGAGTTAAGTTGTTCGTCGACTTCGATTAATTCTTGTTCTAAATCTGATTGTAGACTTTTTAATTTTGTTGCTTCTGCAAATTCATCATTATTTTGGTAATGTGTAATTTTACTATTAAGCTGTTTAATACGATTTGTTAGCTGATGGTATTTCTGTTTAATCTCTTTTGCCTTAACACCCTTATCATAGATTTGATTATCAAAGATATTGATTGTATTGTCTTGTACTGTTTTTACCATAATTAAATGCCTTCTTTCGTTTTTGATTTATTATTCGCTTTATTGCACTAAAGTCTTTCTTATTTCTAGCATATTGCCTTACCAGTGAATCAATATACCTAACAGATACATTGTTCACATGGGTTGGTAAACGAGCTAGAATCTGATGTGCTATCCGTTTGTGATTCATGGAAACACTCCCTTAACTTATTTTCTGTGTATTACCTTTAATATGGTGGGTCGGCATAACATAGTGACTATTTCTATCAATTTCTAACATACGTTTACCATCTCTGTATTTCTGCCAATATTTAGCATCTGCAGTGAGTTTATTAATTTCATCTAGTAAATAATTAATCGCTAAATGATCACCACGTAAATATATTGTCATATGCCCTACACTGTTATAATTGAGTTTCAAATTATATCCTCTTAACCACAAGAAGATTGATTCAGTATTTAACCTTGATTGCAGGGTTGCCTGTCCTAAACTCGACAAACACCAATCACATGTTATAAAGTCTATTTCTAAATACTGATACTTGCCCTGTGTTTTATAGATGTGACAAATAGGTTTGTTAGCAATTTCTAAATTCTTAATATCGTTAATATTGAGTTTCTTATTATTTAATTTGAATGGATCAGTTGGTATTGAATGCATTAACACAGTTTATGAGTCCTCCTGTTTTGAAATATGTTTAATAAGTTAATTCTATAATCACACGGTGTGTATTGTTTTTAGTTACTAATGTTCCATATCTGTTACCACTGTTATATAGGTATCTCATTTTCTTATTCTCCTTTTTGTCCGTTACTTATTTTATTTCGTTACCAAAAACGCCAGTTCATTACCACCATTACCAGTTCATTACCACCTGTTTTACCTACTCCCACAACAGTTATAGCAGTTTACTGGTAATGAAAGAATGAAAATAGAGAAAAAACTTCTTATATATTAATGTCCTACTTTTTAGTTATTTTATATATTAACTTCTTAAAAAATGAAATTCCATTACCACTTTTGTCTGCAAACCTTGTCATACCTATACTTAAGAGGTGGTAACGAATAATAATATTTCATTCACAGTAGTTCGTAAAAAAGTGGTTGAATCTACTGTAAACGTCGTAATATCAACATTTATTAGGTGTGAACGAAATTTCTATTTATACATCATTTCATTCACACTTTCATTCACAATACTTTAAATTTAGTATTTATATATGATTGTTTTTGTTCCCCATGTGGTAAAAGTACAGGGTCAAAATGTCCTACTTTTGCTTGTAAATCATTCACTGAATAATATCTAGGTTTATCAACCTTCCAATTTTTATCAAGATAACGTTCAAAACTTTTACAGAATTTCCTTTCAGAAAGTGGTCTATAACCACTACGTTCACAGAAAACTTTATACTTATAATAGACAACTGTTTTAGGTACTTTATCAATTTTCCATTTATCAAACTCTGTGATTTTAAAATCATATACTGGGTCGTTATCTTGAACATATTCTTCTAACAATTTAGCTGATGCTCTAGGAACAATAAACTTATTGAAATTTAAATTTATAGCTTTGTGAAGTACATATTCGAGTACCTTTTTATCAGTAAGGTATTTTTCTTTGATATCTGGATTTTCTTTTGCACCGTTAAAATCTGCGTTAAATGGTACTATTAAAAGCCGTCTGTTTGTCCCACCTGTTTTATTTTTAAATCTAGGCATACCATTAGTTGATTGAATCACAGTAGTTCTGAAAACAGTTCGATATGGTTGTTTGTTTTTTATATTCACAAGCACAGGATCACCTGTAACTACACTGTTAAAGTTCGAACTATCCTCAATATTCACACCTACGGGAACATCATCACCAATCACAAGTGTTTTACCTTCTAGCACTCCTAATTTAAACTCTTGGACAAATTCATTAACTTTAAGACTTGCCACATTATCAAAACCGATTAAGTTAGTAAGCAACGTTTGGAAAGTGCCTTTAGCATTGTTACCATCACCAACTAGGAATATCGCTTTTTTACGTGTATAGTTTCCGTTTAACGAATCATTAATAACTTGCCATAATAATGTGAATACTTCTCTATCACCACATGCCACTTCATCTAACCAGTTATCAAAACTCCAGCCATTAATTACTGGTGCTTTAGGATTATCAAAATAATTCGTTGAAATCTTAGTAGTAAACACATAGTTAGGTGTAAAAGATTCCAATTTCATAGTTTCTCTATTAAACACACCATTATTAACTGGTATTAAATGTGGTTCATTTGTTTTGTCTACCACGTCTACCATATTAGTTAAATGATAGATGACTTCTAATGCTTTTTTTTCATTGTGTCTAGGTTCTAACCAAGAAATAATACGTTTAATAATTGCAGTATTTTGTGTGTAGATACCTTTTTCACTTTGATACATTGCTAATTTTGTATTTTCTTCTAAATCGAATATCACAAATTTCATTACATCGTTAAGCAATACAGCACATCTATTTGTGCCAATTGTTTGTGGTGGTCTACCTGATGCTTCACCATTTTCTTTCGCTTTCTCAAATTCAGCCTTCATAAACGCTAATTCTTCTTTACGAATCAATGATATTGTATATCGAAGTGATTGCCCTGTACCTCTTGAGTTAGGCTCATATATCGTTTCTTGATTTGCAATTGCAGTATCCAATTCGTTATTTCCCCAAGTTGAATTGCCACGCTTTTCGTACCATTTATCAGTAATATTATTGTATGTTAAAAATATACTTTCCATTTGTGACTTATCTCTACCAGTGTAAAAAGCTAATACTCTTAATAGACTTTGTACTGCTTCACTCGGGCTATCAAACATACCTTCGTACTCACCAGCAAGTAGTTTTTTGTATTTACTTTTCTTCATCATCATTTTAACGATTTCATCATCTGTAAAAATACTACTACCAGTTTTAGCTATTTTTATATTTTGCTTTTTAGGTTCTGATTTAAAATATCTTTCAACAATATTATTAATAGTTTCTTGGTCATCGCTAATTTCTGAAACTCCAATAGTGTAACCTGTGAATGTCATAAATCTACTAGTGTTGTATAATTCTATATCTAAATCAGTACGTTTACTTTTTCTATTTTCTGGTAAAGTACCTTTAAAAAAGCAATGCAACCCTGTGCCACTCGGACTTAATTCACAGTATGTGAGTTCTGTCATTTCAAATCCTAAATCTGTTTGTAATTGATGTGTATTGATATCTACAGCATTATCTATATCAAGACAAATATAATTGCTCTCTTTGCTTAATATAAAGCCTATACCATCATATTTATTGCTACTATCATATAGTGAATGAACATCGTGGAAATTACTCCACGTATCATTGTTTGTTGAGCTAGCTTTCACGCCATTCACTTGATAGGGTACTTTTTTGTATTCTTGACGGCTTTCATCCCATTCGGCACGCCATAAGACCCATTGGTTTAATTGTTTAAGCTCATGAGGTATTTCCAGTTCATTCACATCTAGTATTGAATCTTTGGTTTTTATAGCCATCAAATCCCCCTCTTATTGTTTTTGTAGAAACATACCGTTATTTTTGCTATAATTGAAATACATAAAGTTTCTTTAACATTCATTTCTTACGCGTTATCTTCGCTTTGGTCGGCAGTAGATAATGCGTTTTTTTCTTGCTCTAATATTTCATCAAGTTTCTCATTTGCTTCTGCTTCTGTTTTTTCTGCTGCATCATGCATTGCCCATATTAAATTGGCAACTTCGCTTAATTCGCTATATTCTTTACTATCTTTATCAGTGATTAAATCCATTTTTCTTACAATTAAATCTATTGACGCTCTAAATGCTTTAGCCTTAGCACCGTAATGAGCTAATTCTACTAATACTTTACCTTTAGTTACTTTTTCTTCTCTGACCATCTTAAAACTCTCCTTCTATACCATAATGTTTGTCAAACGCAATTTCTTTTGTTTCAAATTTAGAAGATTTTTCATCAAACTTATTAGCTTCATCTTCTAAATCTTTAGATATTATTTCTCGTAATTCTATTAATTTTGTAATTGCTTCAGCATCTTCATTAGTACAATTAGTTTTAATAAATAAATCAATTGCTTGAACCATTTCTTTATGTGTTTCAAATCTTCCGTATTGATATTTCACTTCTGCAAAAGTCATGCAAAAATCTTTTAGTGGGCTTGTATTTTTCATATTATTTTTCCTCCAATAATTGTTTTCTAATTTTTCTATCATTAAACCATTCTGTTATTGCCCATGATGTAATAGCTAGTGGACTATATAAAGCCATACTATTAAAAATATCCTCCGTTACATAACCTACTGCAAATGAAGTCAATGAGCTTGCTGTGATAAGTGTTGCAAATAATTTCATGATTTCACCTTCTTTAAACTTTTTAAATCTTTGATAAATTAAGATAATCTGCTAATTCCTTGTAGGTTAACCAATAGCGTTCTGATGCCAATTCCTCTACACGTTCATCAATTGCTTGTTGTAGCATGTCACGTGCTTCATCTTCATCAATGCCGATATTAAACATGTGTTACGCCTCCTTAAGCCATTTGTTGCTTATTGTTGTATTTATCGTAAATATGCTTTTTTACTGATAAAGGAAGATTATATTTATCAACAAATACCATGAATTCTACTGTGTCACTTAATACTTGTTGTCTTAACTCCAGCATTTCCTGTGTCATATCTCCCTTTTGAACCATCTTAGGAAAGCCGAACACATTTGATACTGCTTTATTACTAATTGATTGAGCTTTGTAATAATCTTTTTTTGAAATAGCTTTAATACCATTTTTTAAGTTATCCATAGCTTCTTTTTGTTTTTCTTTGTCTAACATTCGGAATGCTTCATATCCTTTTAGCCCTGTTGATTGGCGTAACTCTTTGATGACTTGTTTAACCCATTTCTTAAATTTTATTGCTTCATCACGTCTACTATTCCAAATAGATTCGTAAATACCTACTTCTGAAATAATTACTGCGTTTTGTTTACCTTTTAAGGTGTCCACATTATGGACAGCCTTCTCTGAGCCATCTAATAATCTAGTCATATGTGGTGTATGTGTGTAGCCCAATGCTTTAGCAACATCTCCAGCTACTGCCCAATACTCACCATCTTTTTCAATAAAACGGATTTCTTTATCATTGAAAATTTGCTTTATCATATAAACCACTCCTTACATCCACTTCTTATTACGTTTTTTCAAAAACTCTTCAAAACGTTCAATGCTTACTACTGTCATAGTGCTTGATAAACTGTAGTAAAGATTATCTACTCCGTTGTGGTCCCGTTCCCACTCTTTGAGAATGCGGTTTACTGATGAATAACTAATCCCAAATATTTCAGCCAACATCTTAGGTTTAGCAAATAATGGTCTTACTATCACATGCGCACTTTCAGTTACGGTATTTTCTTTAGTTGGTATATTTTGCACTTTAATCATCGAACTTCCTCCTTAATATCAAATATTTCTGATACATCTACACTTAAAGCATTTGCTATTTTGATAGCCATGAGTTCTGAAGGTTTTCTTTTTCCGTTAAGTATTTGAATTAAATATATATAATTCATAGGAACTCTACTCGCTAAATCTTTAGCATTCAACCCGTTTGAAGCCATACGTTTTTTTATCTCAATTACTTCAACCATATTTTCACCTCACTTATAATCACCAATTACAGTTATCATTAATTTATTTTTAATTTGCTTTGATAACTATAAACGAAGTGTATCACATTTAGTCTAAGTTAGCAAATATATGTATATTAAAATTTTGCTTTGATAACTATAATAGCGCAAAAACTTTCAAAAAATAGTTATCAATAGTATAGTTATCAATAGTATAGTTAAGTGATAACTAAATAAAAACGTGATAGAATTAAATCGGAGGTGTCGTATGGAACTACATGATATATTGAAAAATGAACGTGAAAAAAAGGGATATTCTTTAAGACAATTATCAAGAGAAACTAATATATCTCAAGCATATTTGTCGCAAATGGAAAAAGGTGATAAGCAAAACCCTAGTACAGAAAAATTATTGGCAATAAGTTATGCATTAGATTCGCAGGGTTATGACCAAGTATTTCAAAAATTTTCTAAAAAATTAAAACTTCCTTTAGACAACCCAAAGAGGACTTTCAACGAATATGTAAACAAAAAGACCTACAAACAAGATCTAACTAAAATGACAAATAAAATGAGAATAAGCACTAAAGACAGGTCAATCGTAGAATTAGATGTGCCGAGTTTTGATATTGAATGGTTACTTGAACAAAATAATTATCATGTTTTTTTAGGCAAAACTGGAGACTATGTTTTGGGTAACAATGGGGAAAAAATAAGTGAAGAAATATTTGTTTTAAGACCCGAAGAAAAATATACTCTTGAAAAAGAAATTAAAAAAATTAAAGCTTCATTTATCGAAGTAAGAAAATTCCAAAACGATGAGAATAATGATAGAAAAAAATCTGAAGAATATGATTTAATTTTTGATTTACTCAACAATCAAATTAATGATTCAGATGTTTTCATCAGTCGTTTAGCTTCTATCAATAATGACAGAGAAATTTTCACAGCGAAAGAATATCATGAAGAAGTTGAAAAAGCCGTAAAAAATCAAGATGCGTTAAAATTACAACGTCTAGTAAGAATGACTACGCTAAAAGAACTAAAACAATATTTATCCGAACAAAATTGAGGTGTAACTTATGTGGGTACGTGAATTTAAAACAAAAGAGGGAAATACTGCTTATCGCTATTTAGAACGCTATACAGACCCTTTAACTAATAAATATAAGACAGTATCAGTAGTCAGAAATAAGCACAATACACGCTCACAGAAAGATGCACAGCTTGAATTAAACAGGATTATAGATCAACGTCTGAAGAACAATAGCACAAAACAACTTGAATATTTAACATTCCACACTGCATGTGACGAATGGCTAGAACATTATAAGAGACATTCGGGATCAAAACCTACAACGATTAAAGAAAAGACAAGCAATGTAAACACGGTTAAAAATGCAATTGATAAAAATATACTTATTAGCAAAATTACACATACATACTTACAAGACATCATTAATGAGTGGGCTAAATTGCACAGTATCGGTCACGTACAATCATTAGTCATTGTGATACGTTCCGTATTCAAATATGCGTTTAAATATTATGATCTGCATGATATTAGTATATTAGATAAAATAGATATACCTAAGAAAGCTAAAACTAGAAATGAACTTCAAGCTAAACGTCACAACTATTTAGAGGATAACGAAATAAAGGAGTTACTAGAGTGCTTCGACTATTTGATAAAGCAAAAAAGCCATGCTACACGTAAACGTAACTACAATATGGTTAAAGCCATAGTACAGTTTCAAATTGCCAATGGCATGCGTATCGGCGAACTACTTGCTATCAAGAAAGACAATATAAATTTTGAGCATAAAACACTAGAAATTGACGGTACAATTAATTGGGTAACTGATAAAGAAACGGGGGCATTTGGAGTTAAAGAAACTACTAAAACAAATAAAAGTTATAGAACGATTGGTCTTACTACCCAAAGTATCAACTTACTTAAATCACTTATTTTAGAGAATAAGAAAGAAAACCAGTGGAATGAGGATTTTATTGATAGAGGATATGTATTCACTAACACAGCCGGCAGCCCTATAGACTTAAACAAAGTGAATAGCATTATTAAAGAGGCTACTGAGATTAGTTCAATAAAAAAACGTGTTACAACGCACACATTACGTCACACGCATATATCTACACTTGCACAGTTAGGAATAAACCTAAAAGCTATACAAGATAGAGTTGGTCACAGTGACTACAAGACCACATTAGAGATATACACCCACGTTACAGATCAGATGGCTAAAGATATGATGAATAAACTAGAGGAAATTGGGAGTTTAAAGAATGGATAATAAAAAACCTAAAACTACCGATGGTCTAATGAGACATATTAGAAATAATAAAGATATTGGAATCAATGGTAGTAAACAAAAAAGACAATTACGGAACATTGGCTATTTTCATGGGTATAAAGGTTATAGTTTTTTTCAAGAAAAAGACAATGAACTACACTTTAACGATTTTAGCGAGGTAGTTGCACTTTATGAGTTTGATTCAAATATCAAAACTTTATTTTACAAACATGTAATGTTCGCTGAAACTGCTATTAAAAATCGTTTGTTAGAAATTATTCATGTTCATTCAGGAACTGAACTAGAAAAACTATTCGATAATGTATTGACTGATTATAAAAAACATACAGTACGCTCGACTAAATATAAAGAAAAATTCAAACAAACAATGAAACTCAGAAATGATATATATGAAAAAATCCATTCCAATTTTAATACAAAACCATTTATAAATCATTTTATCTATAATGATAGGCCTGTACCCCTTTATGCTGTTTTCGAATTATTCACTTTAGGCAATTTGGTATTTTTTACTAGATGTATGAATTCAACTTTAAAATTACAAATAATAACTGACTTAGGTCTTTATCATTCATCTTTTGATAAAAATGATAGGTTAATAGGAGACTTAATTGACTGTTTAAAAGGTCTCAGAAATGCTATAGCGCATAATGGAGTTCTTTTTGATTGTAGATTCAAAGAAAGTAACGTAGGAAAGCAGCTAACTGAATATTTTAATATAAAAATGAAGGTGAAATATATCCACTTCAATAGAATTGTTGACTATTTAGCGGTAATAGTTCTAATCATATCTTCTCTAGGCTATAACAAAACTGAATTAAGAAAAGTTGTTAAATCATTTGAATTGCATCTTAATGAATTAAGACAAAATCTTAATGTAAGTACGTACGACAAAATCATTGGTACTGACGTTCGGAGTAAGCTAAAGCAAATCAATCAATATATAAATAATTTTTCTTGATATATATGTAATAAAGATATATAATTGTAAACAAATAGCGGTATACATCTGCGGAGTGTACCTGAGGTTAACTGTTGCGACGGTTGCCTCTTTTTTTATGCCTAAATTCCATAAAATCTCACACTCTGCGAAATTTTTGCGAAATTTAAAACTTCAAACGCACAAAAAATACCCCGCAAGCCTTAGCCTACGGGGTTTTCAGATACAATATCTATTATTGTTCTTCTTTAACATATGGTAATAATGCCATATGACGTGCACGTTTAATAGCTAATGTCAACATACGTTGATATTTAGCTGAAGTACCTGTTACACGACGTGGTAAAATTTTACCGCGTTCTGAGATAAAACGTTTTAATAATTCTGTATCTTTATAGTCGATGTGTGTAATTCCGTTTGCTGTGAAATAACAAACTTTTTTACGACGACGTCCGCCTCTTCTTGGTCCACCTGCCATGGTAACTGCCTCCTTTTAAAATTTTTTTAGTTTTATACGTTCATTATAATTAGAATGGTAAATCATCATCACTAATATCAATAGGGCCGTTTGCATTTGCAAATGGGTTATCTGATTGATTATTGTTTGATGGATTATTGTTGTTATTGTTTTGATAAGAAGACGTATTTTGTCCGGATTGTTGTCCACCAAAATTTTGGAAATTATTATTTCCTTCTTGAGCATGACGCTGATTTTGGTTTTTAGGTTCAAGGAATTGAACGCTATCACAGACAACTTCAGTTACAAATATACGACGACCTTCTTGGTTTTCGTAGCTACGTGATTGAATGCGACCGTCAACGCCAGCTAGACTACCTTTGAATAAGTAGTTATTTACATTTTCTGCTTGTTTTCTAAAAACAACGCAGTTAATGAAATCAGCTTCGCGTTCCCCTTGCGCATTTGTAAACGTACGATTTACTGCTAGAGTAAAAGTCGCAACACTCACGCCTGAGGGTGTTGTTCTATATTCTGGATCTTTCGTTAAACGACCGACTAAAACAACTCTATTTATCATTTAAACGACCCCCATTTATTATTTTCTTGTCTTATCTTCGTCTTCACGAATTACGATATAACGGATGATATCGTCTGTGATTTTAGCTAAACGTTGGAATTCGTCAGTCGCTTCATTGTCTTCAGTTTGGATACGTACGATGTTGTAGTAACCTTCACTGAAATCATTAATTTCATAAGCTAAACGACGTTTGCCCCAATCTTTAGTTTCTAAAACCTCTGATCCGTGAGAAGCTAAGATACCGTTGAAACGTTCAACAACAGCTTTTTTAGCATCTTCTTCAATGTTCGGACGAACGATGTACATAACTTCATATGTTCTCATTTTATAATTGCACCTCCTTGTGGTCTATGCGGCTCACCATCTTTGTGGTAAGCAAGGAATAATTTTCATTACTCACAATCAAGAATTATAGCACAGAGCTTTACATTTTACAATGATTATCAGACGTTCAAAATGACATTTTTATCTCATGTTTCATATGAAACATTTCATTACCTCAGCATCCTACAACTTGCAAATTCACGCGACATTCCATCTAACTCATAAAATATTATATTCCCTTTTAAATGATTATAAATAAATTTAAAAGTTATTTCAGATAAACTTGATAAATCATTTTAATTCTAATAGCATATCATATACGTTCTTGATTTATATCATTAAAATCCAAGGACATGTTTACATAATTCAAAATTAATCAAAGGAGATTTATATGACTTCAGTTATTAAAAAAGGATTGCTGTCCATGAGTGTCCTGTTTGCAACTACAATAACATTTAATACTGTACATGCGGCTGAAAATACAGCAAGCGAAAAAGGAACCATGGGATATGGCTATCAAAAGTATATTGAAAAACACCCTGAAGAAAAAAATAATGAAACTCAAGAAAGTGCCTTTCGTTCAAACGCCAATACAACCGCTACTGGTGAAAGGGTCTTAGATATTTCCGAATGGCAAGGTAAGCTTTCAGCACAACAAGTCAAAGATTTAAAAGCAAATTATGATTTCATTATTATTCGTGCACAATATGGTTCTGAAAAAGTCGATGCAACATTAGAACATAACTCAAATTTATTAGATAAATATAACTTGGACTTTGGTGTTTATTCTTATAGTATGTACGAAAATCCTGATGATGCCAGATATGAAGCGCAAACTTTATACAATCGTGCACCTAAAGCCAGTTTTTATATCAATGATTTTGAAGAAAATACTGTGACATCGGGTACCGCTGATGAAAGTACAACTGCCTGGTATGACAAAATGCGTAGCCTTGCTGGAGATAAAAAAATCTTATTTTATTCATATGAAAACTTTATGAAAGAACATGCTTCAGAATCAGTGGGACAATATGATGGTTATTGGCTCGCTAACTATAACCAAGAGCAACCAACACAAGAACATGTGTTATGGCAATATACAGATAGCTATGCTTCACCTGAATTAAACCAAAATGTCGATGCAAATTATACGGGACCTGGTGTAGACACATCATGGTTTACATCTTAAGTTTTTCATCGCAGCATTCATAATGCTATTTTGATAAGTAAAACTTAGTACAACTAATGTCATGTCACTTTTACCTTTAACCAATATTCGTATCACCGTTTGTATTTATTCATACATCAATAATTAAGAAGTATATATAGTTAAAATTTTAACCTTATGCCAATTAAATTTAATGAAAAAATTTCTATGAACAAAATGAACATTCAAGACTCCCGGCATACTTACTTTCCAAATTTCTGAAAAAAGCTTACGTGTTACCATATTAAGTAACACGTAAGCTTTTATTTTATACATTAAATCTAAAGTGAACGATGTCTCCATCTTTCATAATGTATTCTTTACCTTCTAATCTTTGTTTTCCAGCTTCTTTAGCACCATTTTCACCATTAAATTCTACATAATCATCGTAGCTCGTTACTTCTGCACGTATGAAACCACGTTCAAAGTCAGTATGAATAATCCCTGCACATTGCGGTGCTGTCATACCTTTTATGAATGTCCAAGCACGTACTTCTTGTACACCTGCTGTAAAGTATGTTGCCAAACCTAATAAGTCATACGTTGTGCGAATTAAACGATCTAAACCAGGCTCTTCAATGCCTAAATCTTCTAAGAACATTGCTCTATCATCATCATCCAATGTAGCAATTTCTTCTTCAATCTTAGCACTGATAACAATGACTTCTGAGCTTTCTTTTTCAGCATATTCACGAATAGCTTGAACTTTTTCATTATCTTCATCGCCAATTTCGTCTTCTCCGACATTAGCAATATATAACATTTCTTTAGATGTTAATAATTGTGCTTGGTTTACATATTTTTGGTCTTCTTCCGTAAAATCTAAACTTCTTACTGGATTACCTTCTTCTAAAGCTTCTTTAATTCTTGATAAAATGCGAACTTCGTTAACAGCATCTTTATCTTTTTGTCTTGCCATTTTTTCTAATTTTGGTAGACGTTTCTCAACTGATTCCAAATCTGCCAATACAAGTTCCATATTGATAACTTCAATATCATCAATAGGATTAACGCGACCAGAAACATGTGTCACATTATCATCATCAAACGCACGTACGACTTGGCAAATTGCATCAACTTCACGAATGTGAGATAGGAATTTATTTCCTAACCCTTCACCTTTTGAAGCTCCTTTAACAATCCCTGCAATATCAGTGAATTCAAAAGTTGTTGGGATTGTTTTCTTTGGTTGTACCATATCTGTCAATACATCTAATCTACTATCTGGAACTTCGACAATCCCCACGTTAGGATCAATCGTTGCGAATGGGTAATTCGCTGCGAGCGCACCCGCTTTAGTAATTGCATTGAAAAGCGTTGACTTCCCTACGTTTGGAAGCCCAACGATACCTGCTGTTAGAGCCATTTATTCATTCTCCTTATTTTTCCGTATCTTGATGAGATACTAATATTTTTTTCATTTTTTTATTAAACGTTTGTCGTGGAATCATAATGCTTCTTTGACAATTTTCACATTTTATTCGGATATCTGCGCCTACACGAATGATTTTAAAGCGATTCGTACCACAGGCGTGTTGCTTTTTCATCTCTACAATGTCATTTAAACCGTAATTTGATGTCATTCTGTCACTCCTCCGAATATTTAAGCGTTATTTTGTTGATTAGGGTCATATTGTAACATCATCGGCTTAGGTGTTTTAATCTCTTTTTGCTTAAACAATTTCAATATCTCTTTTCTTAAAATACGCGCTCCGGAAGCACCCTCACCTGGTATTGTTTCAGCAGACACACTCAATACAATTTCATCTCGACTGATTGAATTGATACCAACGACTTGTGGTGTAGAGATAAACAAATAATAATTTGTTTGTATAGATTGAAAATAGTCTGTGAGTACATTTTCTACTTGATCAATATCTTCCTCTACCGAAACTGGTATTTCGACAATTGCTTCACCATTGGTCACTGAATAATTTGTAATCTCACCCATACTGCCGTTTGGTAATGTCGTTAATTCACCTGTAATTGTATTTATTTTTGTCGATCTTAAACCTATGACTTTAACTGTACCTTCTGCAACAGTTGTACCACCGTTATTTATTTTAACATAATCTCCTACATCAAATTGATTTTCGAATATAATGAAGAAACCAGTGATAATATCTTTAACAACGGTTTGTGCACCAAAACCAACTGCTAAACCAACAACCCCAGCACTTGCGATAATACCTTCAACACTGATACCAAACTTGCTTAAAATGGTTGTTAACACTATAAACCATACCACATACGATACGATATTTTGAACTAATGATATTAATGTTGCTGAACGTTTTTTATTCGCTTTTTTGCCTTTATTTTGTATTTTGAAAAATTGCTCTATTCCTTTATTAATAAAACGCAATACTATCCACGCTACAATGATATATATCACAATCATAATGAGATTTGAAAGTAGCGTTTGATATGTTTCCGGTTTAGTTAAAGGTTCTATTAAGGAATACATAATACTTTTTATTTGATCCAATCATATTTCCTCCCTTAGTCAAAGACTCTTCTCATTTTATTATAATTATTTAAACTGTTAAACACATCCAACTTCCGACTAAATTTTAAATTTGTAAAACAATTACACAGATCATTTGAAGTATATATTTGATTTCATTTACATAGAAAGCATACTACAACTTATAGGATAATAATCAGAAGCCACCATACTATCATTACTCTCTTTATACTATCAATTTTTAAATATAGTTTATATAATTTTCATGTTTAATTAAATTTAAATTATGTAATTTAAAAAAGACAAAAGAAAAAGAACCATAATTTAAAATTATGATTCTCTATTTCTCAGTAAGTCATATTACTATAAATACACCTTGAAATAAAGGATTTTCAGTTTTTAGTCATCACTTTCATCAATCATTTTCTTTATTCGGCTATTTTTTTCTCAAGATTATCGTATAGTTTAAATATCATAACACGTTCGCCTGTTTTAGAACTCAAATCAGTATGAAAGCCTTTGACTGCTTCACCAGTAACTGAAAAAACAATTTCATCAAGTGCCTCTATACCAGATTCTACAAGCTTAGATCTGGTGCGTTTAATTGTTAATAATCCTTCATGTGTCTCACAAACTTTATATTCAGCTTGTGTTAACACACCCTGCAAACTAACAATAATCATATCACGCAAAATATCAGTTTTTACAGACAGTGAACCACGACCAAGGAAGTCTTTTTCCCATTGTGTAATTGCTTTGCTGATTTCAGACTCATAGGTACCTTTAGTTGTTTTCATGTCGAATGCATCTCCCATAGAATCAAAATTAATTGTCGTATTATTTAATAATGCTAACATTATCATTTTTATATACTTTTCTCCATAGTTATGTGCAATTACCCAGAAAATAATATAACTATCGCTTACTTCTTCTGTCCTTTAAGAATCAGAACAACGCTTTTTTAAGTTAACCAACTGACCAATGTTGCCAATCACCAAATTCATCAATACTTGCTAATTTAAGCCAACCATTGTGCACCTTTTGATAAAAATCGTGTTGCTCATTGAGTAGCTGTTTAATATAAGCATTGGGCGCATGCACGACAATGAGTAGTCTAATCGGAGAATGATACATTTTATTGTCTGCCGACATTACTGATTGCCAAGGTAGACCCGTCAACAAATCGCTCGCATTACCTTGCATAACGCCTATACCTGCCGTAATCGTCTGTGTTGTTTTACTACCGCTACCATAATAATGAGGTGCAACAGTTGAGGCATAATACTGTAGATTAATCCATTGTGCCACGGTGGCTGGACCACTAATGATATTCGCTAAAAGGCTCCCATCATTATCTTGTTTCCAATCATAATTGTGTAAAAAGGCGCGCCCTTTTAAGTCGCTATTTTTGGTTAAATCACGTGAACCTATAATAAATGAAGCGTTTCTCGCTAAGCCCCATTCGGGTCTAATCTCGCTCCAATCATTTGTTAAGCGATGTACTTCTTTGATTGGGTCTTGTTTTAAGATGTGATTGTCTGGTAATGCTTTCAAGCGTTGTTTATTTGCGCGATAAGTAATGTCAGACATTGCGGCTTGAATTTGATTTAAAGCATTTTGTCCAGCTTTTGACATTGTTGGTACGTATATCCATTTTAATTCATCTGTAGATGTTTGGTGCTCCGCTGCCGCAAAAATAGTGTCTTCTGGAATGACAATACCTCGCTCATTTAATGCCGTTCTAACTTCAGTCGAGTTACAAAGCTGTGCTAATACCTTCGCGTTAAACCCACTGGCTGCACCACCACATGCACCACAATCAAGTGAAGAAGCATAAGGATTATTCGCACTTTGACTGCCGTGTCCACACAATACGATTAATGGGGCAAACTCTAATTCCAAACCCATTAAACGCAACGCTTGTTGGACATAGTCCACTTTTTCTTCATTTGTGAAACCAACTGGTATACCTTCTTCATTAATATTGCAATGATCTAATGATAACGTTGTATCATTCGGTTTTTGTAACCAACCATCATAAAATTTTCGTATCAATTTACCGATAGGTCTCGGTGCGAAACTTCTTGAAAACATTTGAAGCGTTAACCAAGGTCCACTTAGTTCTGGTAAAAGTAAGCTCGGTAAAGCATTTTGTTTCATCTTTTTAAATGTATACGTTATCGATTTGAGTATGTGTTGATGCTGGCGAAAAGATGTAGGTTCTTGCTCATGCGTGTATTCTTTAATTTTATGTTGCGGTTGATTCATCACAGGTAAAGATGGGTGACTGTGGGATTGTCCCAGTTCTTCTTTGACAATGGGGAGTCCAAAAAACCCAGCAACACCGATTGTCTCAAATGCACCAGCCGCTTCTATTTGTCGACGAAAAGGTTCCGAGCGTACATCTATACAAAATGCCATTTGTACTTGTGGCTTTTGGCTTTCTTGCTCATTATCTTGGTTTGTGGTCACGGTCGCTTCTAATTGATGCTCGTATGTTGCTTCCCAAGCCGTTAATAAAATTTGTCTGCGACCATGTTTTTCAAATTGTAATGCAAAATTTATATAAGCATTTTTTTCGGATTCAGATAATTGTTGCCATTGTTCACTGGTAAATATCCCAATAGCAAGCCAATGCTCTGCTAATTCATCGTATTCATATGTTTTTGAATTTTCTGGTAAATTCACGGGTAAATATGGCTCAACAATTGCCCATTCTATACCAAGACGAATAGCTAAATATGACAATAACATTTGATCATCATTAGACGTTTGTTCATCTTGCCATAGCATCATACCAGCCCATCCAGGTAACGATAGCAAATGATTTTCCAAATATGTTTGATACTGTGCTTCAGCAATGTCTAACTTTTGTAGGACCGTATGAATGAGCGCTTCAGCTTGACTTGGCAGTGTTTTCAACCGTGAGCGTTGTTGCTTGGTCAATGCTGGATCATGTTGTGCCAAACGTTGCCATGCAAAGAATAGACCTTTTTCTCTGTTAGGCATCGTCCATCCGGATTGTGCATCATCCAAATATAATTTGCACCATTTAATAACGTGATAGTCTACAATATCTATCAATCGTCTACCATCTTTATCCATAAGATAGGTGCTCACTAATGGCACTGTATGAGTTTCATCATCTAAATTTATTGTTTCATTGTGTTGATTCACTTGTTTTTTGTTTTCAGAATAACGCGTTACGTCTACAATATTAGACAAATCTAACATTGCTCTAGCATATCTTTCAGCAAATTGTCTATCTATCGAGAGCATCGATTGATTTAGCCATGTTTGTAACTTAAATTCAATCATATCTTTATCAATTTCATCACGTTGATATGCTTGTTCAAACATATGCATTGTAGGATAGATATCTACGTCACGGACATTTGTTAACCATTGCGCCACATCTTGAAATTCATTCTGTTCTAAATTTGACCAAGGGTTTCTTGCGGCAAACACAGAAATAGGTGATAAAGGAACGATAACTCGGCTCGCTTTAGAAATTATTTGATCGATATTATCTTTATGTTGACTTTGGTTTGTCACTGCTTTATGTTTCCCCATTTTAGTGTCCTCCTTTTGACAAATAAGATTTTAAATAATTAGGATGACGTTCAACCGTTTCAATTTTTGCATCTCCTAAACGAACTATCCACATATACAAAATTGAAAATACGACAGAAGATCGGTGACGTGCTACCCACGTACTAATTAAGCTACCGAGCAATAAAATGAATGCTACGGCAATAACGATAAAAGCGGGTGGCTGCACGCTATGAATTGTCAAAGTATGTAATGCATCTGAAAAATAATGATGTACCACAAAATAAACTGCACCAACAACAATGAGTATCGACATACCCATGACACGCCCGAAATTACCTTCACCAAAAGCTACCAACTGTGTCCACGAGACAGATAAGGACCATGCTAAGATGAGACCACTTACCAGACGATAACTTTCTTCTGGTGCACTCAACCAAAAACCTAATCCAATTAGAAACGCTAAAATACGACCACTGACTATCCATACATAAGACATTCTTTCATTTGCACGACTCGGGACACTGAAATGACGCACTGCCGACCCAGAACGTAGAAACAAAGTCGCTTTAAATAAGCCATGTAAAATCAAGTGAATGATCGCAGGAATATATGCACCTAATGCACATTGAATTAGCATGAAGCCCATTTGGCCTATTGTAGAACCGACCAATAATCTTTTATAATCCACATGGACTAAACTAATACTTGCACCGAGTAATACTGAAATACTTGCGAAAATTAATAAAACAATAGATGCGATATCACCACTAAAGATACCTGAAAATCTGGTTAATATAATACCACCAGCATTAACGATACCAGCATGCATAATCGCAGAAACCGGTGTAGGTGCTGCTACAGATTCAATTAACCAACGTTGAAACGGCCATTGTGCCGCTGGAATCATAACAGCTAGTACAATGAGTAAATTAATGCCAAATTGTGCCAAACCACTAATCAAGGATAGATGTGCTTCATTTAAGGCTACAGAATAATGCCATTCACCTGTCGATAATCCAATCCACAAAACAGCACTGATTAACGCAACCCAACTTAACAAGAATAATTTTCCTGTAACTTTTGCTGCCTCACGTGTAACTTTCCAGTCACTTGTTAAACTGATTAAAATCGTAAGTCCTAATAGTGTACATCCCCAACTGATTACCATCATTCTCATATCCGCAGTTAACCAAGCAAATGATGCAAAGGTAGTCGTGAAAGTAAATAAAGTGAAGTATTTTTTATAGCTCTTATCACCAGCTAGATAACGAATACAGTAACGTTGGATAATCACACCAATAACGAGGACAAAACCAACCATGAGCCAAGATAATACGTCAGAACGCCATATACCTACCTCTATATTTTTCTGTGACAATATAAGACCTAAGCTAGCTACAATTGCTGGCAATGCTACAATATAAATATGTATTCGAGCATATTTAGGCGGTACTTTTTTTATTAAGAAAAAGAGACTACTTAAAATTGAAATAGTTAAAGTTAGAAATAATAATGTTAGAAAAATATGCGCGTCAATCATGATCAATCACCTTACCTTCTGTAATACGACATTTAAATTTATAATAGTAATACAACACTTGATTTAAAATTACATTTTCCACGAAAAAAAGCCGACAATTAATAATAAATCCATACTGACTTATTATCATTGTCGGCTTCATTACAACGCACTTATGACGAGTGTTTTGCTTTGCTACCTATTATATATATATTCATTTATTTGAGAATTTGCTTATTCTACATTTTATGCAGTAAGACGTACAATTCCTTATATTCACCACTATTTATTCACTTTTTCAATTTGCCAATACTTTTATTA
Organism: Staphylococcus sp. GDY8P54P; assembly: GCF_017892645.1. NCBI lineage: Bacteria > Bacillati > Bacillota > Bacilli > Caryophanales > Staphylococcaceae > Staphylococcus > Staphylococcus sp. GDY8P54P. The sequence goes on from NZ_JAESLN010000010.1 coordinate 136,690, forward strand.
ACAACTTGCTAAAGCTTTAATTATGTAGAAAAACATAGAAAAGTATGCCTAAATTTTTAACTTTTAATATTAATAAGATATAACGATTATTCGTGTTTGTCAAGATAGACAATAGGTTAAGCCGTGTTGTTTATAACTCTTTATACTTAAATGCTTGTTTCGAAGCAATAAATGAAAGCGCCATAACAATTAAGCCAATCACTGCAAAAATACCACCGTACCACAAGTTTTTACTTATTTCTTCTATAAGATTACCTGTCCCAGATAATATGGCCATACCTACAAAATAGTAAATAAAGAATAAAATGACTACGATAATGGATACAATCATAAATATGACATTTGATTTTTCTGCCCCCATTTTAAAAGTAAATGGAAAAATAAGCGAATACAACGCGATAAATCCTGTACCAAGTAACGCTGAATTCACACCACTTACTATACTCCCCGCAACAATTGCATTAATCACAAGTGATACCACCATACCTGTTAATGCTAATAAGCTATAAAATGCAAAATGACTACTCACATAAGTATTTCTGCTATAGGGTAATGTAGAAACAAAATACATCCACTTTGAGTCTTTTTCATTTTTTAAATTATCTGTTGCTGGTGATACTAAAAATATCATAGGCATGAAACTAGCCATTATTGGATTTGTAAAAGAGAAAAACAAACAAATTGGAATACTTAACAATAAATATATGTAAATTGATTTTTGATTTGTAAAATAATAACTCATTAAGTAACCTTTCATGCTAATTCTCCTCTCATTAATATTTTTGTGGCATCATCAATATTTTTTAATGGCTGTGCTAAATCTATATCTTTGTTTTGATTTACAAGTGCTTTTCCTGTACCTTTATGTATGCGATACGCAACAACATTACTGTGATTAACATCGAATTCTCCTTCTTCAAATGAAACAATGCCATAATTATTTAATAATGTATCTTTGTGCTCTTGTAATAAAATACGCCCATTTTTCATAAATACTAATTTATCTGCAAGCGTCTCAATATCTTCCGAAATATGAGATGAAATTAAAATACCATTACCTTTATCAACAAAATCTTCAAGTATTTCTAACACTTCCTCACGTCCAGAAACATCCATTCCTGCCGTAGCCTCGTCTAAAATTAAAAGTTTACTATCATGAGATAGTGCAATAGATATTGAGATTTTCATGCTCATACCACGGGAAAAAGTTTTAATCTGACGTTCTTTCGGTAATTCAAAATTCTCCAGCATTTCAAAAAAATGCTGTTCATCCCATGTGCGATAAATATTAGAAAATACTTTACTAATTTGTTTTGCATTAAGTTTATTAGGCAGTCGAAGATCATCAAATACAACGCCTAGATGTTCTTTATACGCATAATCCTCACGAGAAATTGGCGTATCAAAAAATTGAATGTCTCCAGCATCTGCAAATCTATTTCCCACCAATGTATTAATCAACGTAGATTTACCAGAACCGTTTTTCCCAACAAGCCCTACCACTGTATTGGGTTCAATCGATAGATTAATCTGATTTAAATTAAAATCTGAATCAACGTAAGTTTTGTTTAAATTTTGTACATTGAGCAAATACTCCATAATAATCCCCCTTTTTTGATAAAAGCTTAACCTTTTACATGAAATCACTTTCTAAATTAACATAATACACCTAGTCAATTTACACAATACATTTCCTTAAAATATTTATTCTTATTATTTTTAATTAAATATATATCTAAATGCACAATCACTGGAAACATTAACTGATAATTACATTTATATGGCAAAGCATCTCAAAAGTCGACACTAGCAGATCTCGTAAATTTCATGTTTCCATCTGATAGACATAAATTTTGTTCCTGCATGAACATATTTTTAAAACAAGTAGTGAATCAAGATTGAAATCTGATGTATTTAAAATGACTGCAGACCCCTACTGCATCGAGAAGAACTAGGGATGAATGGGATAAAAGGCTGAGACTATTCTTTTGTCCCAGCCTTTTGCATGTCATATTTATACTTGAGCTATAAATGTTTATGTTTTTTGTATCCAACTTGTATCGCATAAAATGACGAAACCTTTTTATAAAAGCGAATGGCTCTTTTTATATCTTTTTTAAATACTACTTAATTATATCGATCAATTCTTTCTTCGCAGCTGAACGCGCTGGAATCCAACCAAATACGATACCGATCAATGTAGAAACACCTACAGCAATGAGCACTGAGCTTAGACTAACCGCACTCTTAATATAATCTGGTGTTACTGCATCTACTAGACTTGCGACAAGTATGCCTATGATTAGACCTATGATACCGCCAATCACACAAAGTACAACACTTTCTACCAAGAATTGGACTTCAATGTCTCGCGCTTTTGCACCAAATGCACGACGTATCGCAATTTCTTCTGTACGCTCAGTAACTGAAATGTACATCACATTCATAACTCCAATACCAGCGATAAATAGTGAAATACCTGCAACAGCAGCTACAAAGTAAGTAATACCATCAAATACTTTGTTGATATTTTTCATGAATTCTTCCATATCTGTATAACTATAGTTTCCATCGCCTGCGCCTGAACCTTTTTTATTCAATTCTTTAGCGACTTTGTCAGCGACTTCTTTCTTATCAGCGCCATCTACTAATGATAATTGAAGTGATGGAAAATCTTGCGTTAACTGCCCCATATACCTATTAAATGTATTGGAAGGCATATGAACAGCTGAAGGGTTCATCGCATCGTTTACAATGCCTACAACTTCGAAACCTTGATTATCAATGTATAATGTTTTACCTATAGCTTCATTATTGAATACATCTTTGGCAATTTTGTCATCAACGGTAACAACTTTTTTATTTAGTTCATTATCATCTTCATTAAAACCTTTACCTTTTTCTGGGCTAGTCATTTCTTTTTTCTTTAAAATACTAACGTCGCCTTTTTTCTGGGCATTTGTCATTTTTGCAGAATAACCTTGATCGTCACTTTCTTTGATTTTTGCATCTGTAACACCATTCACTTGTTTAGCAATATCCAAATCTGACTGGCTAAAAGGATTATCTTTCGCACCTTCACCACTACTCGTCATATAGTTTACTGTAGCAGAATCTTTGCCTGCTCCTGTATCTTCAAATTGCTCTGACGCTGTTTGTTTAAACCCATTACCTAACGACATAATCGTAATAACAGCAGCAATACCAATGATGATACCAATCATAGTAAAAATATTACGTCGCTTATTCTTTAAAATGGATTTGAATGAAATGGCGATGATGTTCGATAAATTCTTCATTCAACCACCTCTTCTCTTTGTACACGACCATCTAGTATATGAATAATACGATCTGCCTTATCCGCTACTTTGCGATCATGTGTTACGAGAATCATCGTTGTGCGATGTTCTTTATTTAATTTCATAAACAAATCAATAATATCTTCAGACGTTTTTGAATCAAGTGCCCCTGTAGGTTCGTCAGCAATGATAAATTTCGGGTTATTGATGATTGCACGAGCAATGGCTACACGTTGTTGTTGCCCTCCTGATAATTTGTTAGGTACTAAATTTTCTTTATCATATAGTCCCACATCGTGTAATGTATTGATCACTTTTTCTTTACGTGCTTGAGACCCCAGTCCTGCATAAACTAAAGGAATACTTACATTTTCCAATATCGTATTGTTTTGAATTAATTTAAAGTTTTGGAAAACAAACCCTACTGTTTTATTTCTAATTTCTGCCAATTCGTTATCTGAACTTTTTTTATAATTCTCGCTATTAAACAAATAATCGCCTTCATAACCACGGTCAATAAAACCTAATATGTTAATGAGTGTACTTTTACCAGAACCTGAAGGCCCCATAATTGCTATGAATTCTCCTTCTTTAATGTTGATATTGATGTCTTTCAAAATGTGATTTTCTTCATCACCGTTTTTGAAATGTCTATTGATATCTACAAGTTCTATCATGATGACACCTCAACTTTGTCTCCATCATTCATAGATTTTTTAGGGTTTTTAATTAGTTTGTCACCTTTTTTCAGACCCTCTTTTACAAATATTTCACCGTTGACTTTATCAATTTTAATATCACGTTTTTCAACTTTATTGTTTTTACCTAGTACAAAAACATTATTGTCTTTAGTTAACACTGATTTTGGTAACTTGATTGCATCTAATGGCACTTCAACTTCCATAGAATAACCTGCACGTACAGGAATATCTATATCGCTAATGACGATTGTATATTTAGATGAATCTGAGTCACTGCCACCGCTCGGGTCCGAAACTGGATTAGAAGCTTGAGCACCACCATCTTCTTCACTACCTGAACTAGCTGCTGCTCCGCCTCCAGATTTACTTAAACTTTCTTCATAACTTTTTGGCAACTCTGAAATTTTCTTGATTTCACCTTTACCTTTTTTGCCAGTACTTGTTACTTTAACGTCTACTTTGTCGCCTTCTTTAATCTTTCCTAGATCAAATTCAGTCACTGTTGCTTTGATTTGTGGTTCATCTGCAACAAGTTGTAGAATAGGCTCTCCATCAGAGACATTTTCTCTATTTTGAATATCAATTTTACCGTCAAAAGCAGCATAAATACTGTCGTTCACTTGACGATCATACTGGTTAAGTTGTTGTTGTGCTTCCGCTCTTTCATTTTCATCTTTGGCGTTGTCCACTTTATCAACTAACTGCTGGCGTTTATTATTATTAATTTCATAATTGATGAGTGGGTCACCTTGTTTAACTGATTGACCATCATCAACTTGTGTACTTACGTACGTTCCCAATTGACTGTTATTATTATATGTTTTAACTGATTTAGGTGAAGCTTTACCTTCTAAATTGAGCGGACTTTCTTTCTCCACTTTATATGTATCATAACCATCCTTTTTATCTGAGCTACTATTTGCTTGCCTTAAAATTAATGCAATTGCAATTAATACGATAACGACAATAACACCGATAATCCACATCCACTTTTTCTTCAATGCTAAAACACTCCTTTAAATTATTATTCATTTTAGATACTATCATAATCACACAACAAAAAATATAATGCATAACATTATTTTATATACAATATTTTTTGATAAAAATATACCTAACAATATTGTAATATCAGTAATAGTAATCGAAAAGATTTTATTTTTTTAATTTTATTTAAAGTTTTTCTTAAAAGTGTTTTAAAATATTGTAGGTAATGTTATGCTTTGGAAAATAATATATATAGGGGGCAAGGGATTCATGGAAAATTCTAACTTACCATTCGCACAACATTTTTCAAAATTACGCGAACAACCTAAATGGGGACTCAAATTAATCATTGCATTCGTAGTCATTGCACTCTCAACAACTGTTAGCGCATTATCTATCGATTACAATGAAATTTATCAAGATGCAGGTGCAAGTACTCAAGATATGGGTAATATGCAAACGATTGGTTTAATTGGTGGCATCATCACTGGTTTAATTGGTGGCATTTTTGGTATTGGTATTACATTTTTAATCTTTTTAGTTATTTCTAAAATAATGAAATCTGATGCAACCGCAAAACCTATCTTTTCTGCAACATTAAGTTTTACTATAATTACTGGCATCGTAGGTTTAATTGTCGCATTAATCCAATGGATTGCTGGTTTATCTCCTACTGATTATAATATTGCAAGCTTAAATGTCTTTGATAAAGGCAACCAAATGTTAGGCGCATTTAACTTACAAACACTAATCAGCGCATATGTATTTGGCATTATGCTCTTTGCGACGAATCGTTTGTCTAAAAAAGCTTCAATTATTTGGGCAATTGCATACATCATTGTATCAATTGGATTTGCCTTAATAGGAGCAAGTTTCCAATAATACATATATTTGCTAAAAAACATGGAACATTCCGTTCCATGTTTTTATTTTGATATAACACTACTCACACACAAAACAAGCGCCCATCATTATTATTGTCAGTATGATAGGCGCTTGCTTTCAAATGAATCAACATTGATTTATAAATATTTTTCTTTTTTCGCTTCTCTTAATTCAATTCGTCTAATTTTACCTGAGTTAGTCTTAGGTAAATCATCTACAAATTCAATTGCTCTCGGATATTTATAAGGTGCTACGTCTTGTTTAACGAAATTTTGTAATTCCTTAACAACTGCTTCATCACCTGTAACGTTATCTTGTAAGATGACAAAAGCTTTGACGATATTCCCTCTGATTTCATGTGGACTCGCTACGACTGCACATTCTTTTACGTATGGATGTTTTGTCAATGAATCTTCTACTTCAAATGGTCCGATAGTATAGCCAGAACTAATGATAATATCATCTCTTCTACCTTCAAACCAGAAATAACCGTCCGCGTCCATTTTTGCTAAATCACCAGTAATAAAGTACTCGCCAATTTGTGGATTTGCAGTACGTGCTTCATCTTTATAATAGCCTTTAAATAAAGCAGGTAAGTCTAACGGCACTGCAATATTGCCTATTTCATTGGGTTGTGCAGGATTACCATCCTCATCGATAACCGTAACATAACTGCCTGGGATAGCTTTACCCATTGATCCAGGACGTCCTTCTGTATCCTTTAAGAAACCGATTAACAATGTACTTTCTGTCTGGCCATAGCCGTCTCTAACAGTTAAGTTAAAGTTTTGTTGAAATTTATCAACAACTTCTCTATTTAATGGTTCCCCAGCAGATACAGCACTATGTAAATGTGACAAATTATAATTTGTTAAATCAGGGGATTTTGCCATTAAACGATATTCAGTTGGCGTACAGCAAAGCACATTGATTTGATACGTTTCTAGTAATTCGAGGTATTTCTCAGCATTAAATTTACCATTATAAACAAATGCCGTTGCGCCTGAACCCATGATTGATAAAAATGGACTCCATACCCATTTTTGCCAGCCCGGTGCTGCTGTCGCCCATACGATATCATCTTCAGTTATGCTTAACCAATGCTTCGGAGCCATCTGTAAATGTGCATAGCCCCAACCATGAGAATGTACCACTGCTTTCGGATTACCTGTTGTGCCTGATGTATATGATAATAAAGCAATATCTTCTCTTGAAGTTGCTTCTATATCAAGTGTATCTGAAGCATCAGTTTGCGCTTCTTCAACGTTAATCCAATGATCAACCTTACTGCCAACGATAAATTTAAGTAATGAGTCATATTCTTGAACGCCTTTGAACTCTTCGATACTATCGCCTGTGGCTACAACTGCCTTAATTTCACCATGCGTTATACGATATTGTAAATCTTTAGTACGCAACATTTCAGAACTAGGTACAATGATAATACCTAATTTCCACGCGGCTAAATATACTTCATATGTCTCAATCGCACGAGGCATCATGATTAATAATTTATCACCTTTTTTCAGACCATATTTTAAAAATACATGGCCAATTTTGTTTGCATTTTTTATCAGTTGGTTATACGTTATATCTCGTTCTTTACCAGTTTGATCATTAAAAATAATCGCTTTTTTTGACGGATCATTTGCATATTTTTCAATTTCGCTAACTATATTATATGTTTCTGGAGCAATTAAATCTGCTTTATTCATTGGTTACTCTCCTTATTTCGGTAATTAATTTTACAATATACATGGCAATATCAAGTTGTATTTTGATTATTCAGAAAATAGCATTGCGTTCACATTCATTTTGTAATGAACTACAACTTAGCACATACTTGATTAGTTCATATATCTTTATCATTGTATCATTATAACAAATGATACTTTAATATACTTGATACAAGCATTTTTATATTGTGTTTCAACTTTAGTTTCTGTGGTATAAAATTTATAGCAAATAATATATGAGGTGGTATTCGTATTATGAATTTTAAAGATTGGGAAAATGAAAAAGACACACTACATTTATTATCACAAATATTAGGTAAATATAAATTAGAAGCAAGTTATCAAGAGCCCCAGTGGTCACACGTGACGCTAAATATAGATGTCCAAGGCTTTTCAACTGGTATGTTAAGTTATGAAACACATACATTTTCGCTAAGCGTTAACCTGATACAACACCACATTGAAGTCGTCGTTGATCAAAACGTGCATGACATTACCTTAAAAAATGGAAGAACTATACAATATTATTATAACGAAATTGAAAAACTGTTAAACCAGTCAGATATTCATTTAAAAATCAATACTTTACCACAGGAAGTAGCAAACCCGATACCATTTGAAAATGACATAGAACATCATCATTATGATGATAAAATTGCCAAAAAAGCATTAGCATTAATGAAATTCGCCTATCATGCTGAAGCAAACTTCGTTAATGGGCTAAGAGTTAGAAAATCTAAACCAGGTTTATTTTGGGGGACTTTTGATATTTCTTGTATGATCGTCAAAGACCAACCAGCACCATTTGAAGATGATAGCAAGGTTATTGAACGTGCAGCTTTTGATGAAGAAATGATTGAATTTGGCTTTTGGTTTGGTGATGATCAGTTTGAAGGACCAACCTTCTTTGTCTTGCCATATCCTTTTGCAGATCAGCCATTTGATACTGACGATCGATTTCCTAAAGATAGTTATTTCGATAAACAATTAATGGAATATCTGATTGAATACCAACAACATCATGACATTGATACAATCACTCAATTTTTCAAAGCATCTTATCTTAAATTCGCAGATTTTTTAAATTGGAATAATGTCGATTATGTTTTTTCTCCTTTAAAAATGAAACCAAATCATTTAAATAATAGATAATCATTTTTAACTAAATACAGTTACTTTTAATAAAATCGAGGGTATGAGACGTCAATCATGTCTCACCCTCATTTATATTTTTATACAACTTTTGATGTATAACAGAGTGGAATTAATATATACTCAACTTAAGAAATCCCTTTCATGACAATATTTCAAACTTATCACAGATAAATTTGAAAAAATAAGTTCAACTTTTAGATTTACGACGATTCGAGTGCTATAATAATTAGATGTGTAATTTGTTAAGAAAGAAGTGAGTATATTGACAGAAACTGGAAACTTCCATGTTGAAAAAAGAATACCTCTGTTTATCGTACTATTATCAGGGGCTTTTATAACAATTTTAAACCAAACTTTACTTGGAACGGCATTACCACCAATAATGAAAGATCTCCAGGTCTCAGAAAGTACAGTACAATGGTTACAATCTATATTTATGTTAGTAAACGGAATTATGATTCCTGTAACTGCATTTTTAATTGAACGCTTTACATCGAGGCAGTTATTCTTAACTGCAATGAGTATTTTTGCAGTCGGTACGTTGTTATGTGCAGTTGGTATTGACTTTTCAATGCTATTAATCGGACGTGTCCTACAAGCAGCAGGCGCAGGTATCATGATGCCACTAATGCAAACAATACTATTTTTAACTTTCCCTAAAGAAAAACGCGGTACAGCAATGGGTCTATTTGGACTTGTTATCGCATTTGCTCCAGCTATTGGACCTACTTTATCAGGTATCTTAGTCGAACACCTCACATGGAGAAGTGTCTTCTATGTTGTATTCCCTATCGCGATTATTATTATTATTGCTTCTATATTCCTATTGAAGAACGTTACAGAAACAACACATCCAAAACTAGATATTGCTTCAGTTATCTTATCTACACTCGGATTTGGTGGCTTACTATATAGTTTCAGTTCTGTTGGTGAAGCAGGTTGGACTAGTGTTCAATTTATTGCACCACTCATCGTTGGTATCGTTTCACTCGTTATATTTATTCGCCGTCAATTAAATTTAAAAGAACCTATGCTTGAGTTTAGAGTATTTAATTACGGAATTTATACGTTAGGTACGATACTAAGTATGTTTGTATTTGGTGTGCTGATTGCAACAAATATCATCTTGCCACTTTATATGCAAAATATGCTACAATACTCAGCCTTAAAATCTGGTTTAGTATTACTACCAGGTGCAATTATTATGGGTATGATGAACCCAATAACTGGTTACTTATTCGATAAATTTGGAGGTAAATGGCTCGCTCGAATCGGTTTATTCGTACTAGTTGTTTCAACATTACCATTTACAATGTTAACAGAGCATACAACATTTACGTATCTCGCTACTTCAAATGCATTGAGAATGGTTTCAATTGCTATGGTTATGATGCCGATGACGACATTAGCAATAAACCAACTGCCAAATGAGCTAATCGCACATGGTACTGCCATGAATAACACTTTCAGACAAATGGCTGGTGCTATTGGTACTGCAGTCTTTATTACTTTAATGTCAGTTTCAGCAATACCTCAAGATGGTATTACCGGTATTATTCACGGTGTTAACGTAACATTTATCGTTGCTACAGTTATATCAGCTATTGGATTACTACTATCATTTAAACTTACGGACGATAGCAAACCAAAACGTCGTACCTTATAAACATGCGTAAATAACAATACAATGTTTAGACTATCGATATTATTGATAAAAAACGTCAATTTCTACCTTAATAGAAATTGACGTTTTTGTTTATGATAAATCTCAGCATTTAAGTTTTTCAAAACATGAGCTGCATTGCATTTTTGTTTGCTTACAACCTTAAAGCAATGTTTTTCTCCTTCAAAATTTTACAATAGTCCTCTAACTCTTGAATCAGTAACAATTAAATACACTTTGCCGTCATCCATATCACTTTTAAAAGATGCGATTTCACCTTCATCTACGCCTAGCCCAATCAATTTTCTTTTCAATGCATCTCTTTCAGAATCATTTTCATTTTTTATATCTATTCCTAAAATACTCGTATCTTCTACAATTTTATCAGTTCGGGATTTATCCAATGATAATACATAAATGTCCTGATTACCGATACCTTTATCCTGTAATGCTGCAACATCTACTTCTAATTCACTATCATTCTTATAAGCTTTAACTACTGGTTTCATAAGAAAGACCTCCTCTTAAAATGTCCTTCATCATCATTCACAAGTTCATATTAATTATTACGCTTTAGACTGAATCATTAACTGATCGAAACGTTCTTTTGTCATATAAAAATAGGTGTTCTCTAAAATTTTATCAAATAAGTCTTCTCTTTCATCCTCTTCTTTTAGGGTGAAGTTCGTCTCGACATCTTCCTGATTTGCTTCGTCGACAAAAATAACTTGTTCATTTTTTACATCTAACGTTTTACGATGATAAATTAGCTCTAAATGATCATTTTTCCGGTGAATTGCTTCAATATTTTCAATTTTATACGCACTATGAATAAAATCAATCACTCGTTTCTCTCTATAACGTTTATGCTTTTGATCTTTAAAATCTTTAGCAAAACGTTGTTTCACTAGTAAATAAATTATAATGATTACAGCTATAATTAATAGAAAAATTAACGTGCTCATCAGAATGTCCCCCTTATCACTAACCCCTTAGTTGTGTTATTACGATATTATGCATAATTTTCCCATTTTGCATATTCTTAAACATGCCAAAAGCTTTTATCACAGTCATTAAAGCTATTTTATTTTATAGACATTTAACGAAAAAGCAATGATAAAAATTACATACCATACAACGCAAACCAACACTTTACATCCATCTATAATTTTAAATGCCTTAGTGATAATTATAATGGAAAAGAAAAACATTTATTTATGCAAAAAAATATGAACCCCCTTCAGCTATTAACTGCCAGAGAGGATTCATATTTTCATTTATTGTTGATGATACCGAAGATGTAGTGATTCAATTTTAGGCGACAAGGCTTCGAAAGGTCCTTCAACATTCGCATCTCTAATTACGCTTTCAATAGGTAAATTTTTAAAAGGTGCCGGCGCAACATTGATAGCTTCCAACCATTGACTCAATTGTTTTGAGGAACTCACATATACAATTTTATCTAAACCAACGAGTGCATGTGCAGTCGCACACATCGGGCAATGCTCTCCTGATGTAAAAACAATTGTATGCTTTCTTTCTTCAGGCGTAAGATGAGTTGCTGCCCATTTTGCAATCGCAATTTCAGGGTGTTCAGTCGCATCTCCGCTACTGATTCTATTATAATCTTCAAATAAAACATTACCTTCAACATCCACTAATAGTGAACCAAAAGGTTCATTACCATCGTTTAACGCTTCCTCGGCAAGCTCGATTGACCTATTTAAATATTTTTCATAATTCAATTAAATGCCCCCTCCTCCATCATCATATGTATTAATCAAAAATTAATTTATAGATTAGCATTTAGCTTAACAAATTATTCGATTTTATCTAGTTTTCCGCTTACATGACTATTGTAATTAAGTGATTGAATCATAACTGAAATGACTAATAAACTCCCCATAGTATCAGTAAAATAATGGGCGCCCACGTAAATACGGGAAATTATGATTGAAGCTACTAAAATAATTGCTATACAATATAATATTTTATTCCTTTTTATTAATAATATTAGACTTACCAATATGCACACGCTTAAAACATGCATACTGGGAAAACTATAACCTTCAAAATATGCGGTTGGTCTCGGTCGTTGAATGACATATTTCATAAACGTACCTATTAAAAATACTGAAAAGCACCAAACGCTATGCTGATACTCAACATGGAAGAACCACCATAACTCAATAACGGCAAAGTCACACCAGTTAATGGAATAATACCAGACACACCAGCTAAATTAATAAAAACTTGCATAAATATGTAACTAATCACGCCAACACATATCAATTTATAAAACTGATTATTTGTTTTATTCGCATAAATAAGCCCTTTTACTAAGAGATAACCATAAATTGTAAGTGTGAATAGTACGCCAAGTAGTCCTAACTCTTCTGAAATAACAGTAAATATGAAATCAGTGTGCGGTTCTGGTAAATACCCTAACTTGGCTATCCCATTGCCTAAACCTTTACCCGTCAGTCCACCATTGCCAATCGAGGTTAAGGCACTCGTTAATTGATAACCATCATTATCTTCATATTTAAACGGATCTAACATCACTTTTATCCTTTTTAGTCTATATAAATTTTTAGAATCAAAAATCAGTGTATAAATTCCATAAATAACTAATGGCACGAGTGTAATTCCCATAATTTGAAATTTAATTTTATTTTTTATATCTGAGTATATTAATATACAACCAATAATAGCTACTGTTAGTAACGTTCCGCCTAGATCTCCTTGCATCAACACAAGCAATAAACCAATACCTAATATGGCAAGTGGTGGTAACATATGCTTTAATTGGTAATCTTTGTGACTCCTCACACGTTGATTAATAATGTAAGAAAGATAAAAAATCGAAGCTAATTTCAAAAATTCCGAGGATTGTAAACTAAATATTCCTAAATTAATCCAGTTTCTTGAACCATTAATCTCTTTCCCTATCAAAATTGTAATTAATAGCAAGCATAAGGTGCCAATAACCATCAATTTTTGTATATGAGCACTTTTAAAGAAATTTATATTTATGCACAATGCAATAAATATAACGACTACAATACCCATAATCAAAAAGATAAATTGTCTTTTCATAAAATAATTACTTTCAATTGAAACGCCACCAGTTAAAGCGCCTTTAGATGCCGATACCATGCTCGCACTATATATCATGACGACACCTAAAATGCCTAGTATAATAAAACTAATTAGCATCCCATAATCTAGACCTTTTAACCGTTGCTTAATCATTCTTAAAATATTCTTCATTTCTGCACCTCATTATAAACGTCCACCACCTAGTAAACCAGATATAACAAGCATGCTCAATCAGACTTTAGGCTTACCTAATTTAATATGTTATTCGTATATTATGTATTTCTATTTAAATATTTTATCTATACATAAAATGAACAAATTTACTTTTTAAAAAGTATCAATTAATTATCTATAATTTTAAATTACACGAGATAACTGTAAACGTATTGATTTGAAAAGATTATGTCCATTATGCTAAACTTTATTATAGATTTTAAAAGTCTTTAATAACTTTAAAATCTATAATATGGAAATCTACATTAAAGGATGACAAATTTGAATCAATCTCAATTTAATCAAATAGCCCGAAATTATGACAATAACGAAAGAATAAAGCTCGCTAAAACGATCTCTTCCGAATTAAATTTATTATTTAACAAAGGTACGTATGATTCATTATTAGATTATGGTGGTGGCACTGGCCTTGTCACATTCGATATCGAACATCATTTCAATCACATCACTGTTTTAGATGCTTCACCGAAAATGGTTGGAATATGTAATACCAAAATTAAAACATTAAATAAAACTAACATTGCAGCCATTGAAGGTGACTTGCTCGCTTCGAACAATATACTGCTTCATCAAACTTATGATGTGATATTGCTTTCTCTTGTATTACTTCATAGTGGGAATTACATGGCATTACTACAACAGTTAGTCACGCAATTAAATAGTAATGGCTTACTTATCATAGTAGACTTCGATAAAAACGAAAATGTTAATCATCCGAATATCTATAATGGGTTCGAACAAAAAGATATCCAAAAATCACTACACACAATAGGACTTTCGAATATAGACAGCCATACTTTTTATCAAGGCAAAAATATATTTATGAACAAAGATGCCAGTCTCTTTTTAGCTTCTGGACAGTTAACGTAATCTCCTCAAAATGTATAATCATACAAATTTAAATGTATAATTTTTGTATAGTTATGCATTGCAAACACGAATTTCCTTCCCAATGAATTGAACAACAAAAAAACTACTGCTTTCTAACACTTTATGTGTGAAACAGTAGTTTTTCTTAAGTATATATTTAATTGAAAATATGTCTATTAACCAAAGAATCCAGCGATGAAGTCTGCACCTTTAGCTACTACATCTGCGATGCTAGTTCCCATATTTACCCAGTCGTGATCTAAACCTGATTTTACTGCATTTGAAATTGCTTCTACGATACCTGACATAATGTAAGCACTCCTTTAAATTGATTTAATTTGTTATTTAAAAATTACGCGAAAGTGTCAACTAAAGTTTTGATTAATTTAATGATACCACCGATAATATCTGCAATCATCATGTCAATACACCCCTTTACTTGTTTGTGTAATTACATTGTATGCTAATTAATAATTAAAATGTTAAATTTTTCTCAATTCGTTTAATTAAGTTCCTAACTGTCTTAATTTAATAATAAAAGTACAGTTAGGCAAAATACTTATGTGTATTGATATCACTTTTAGAGATATCAACCATCTCTTTTTGTAATTTTACACCTAGAACTATTGCTATTAGACTTGAAAGAAATACTTGCCAAATGATTAAATTTGTTTCAATTAAGGAGAGATGGAAATGGGAAAACATTACGATGTCATCGTTGTCGGAGCTGGCTCTATGGGTATGTCAGCTGGATACTATTTAGCAAAAAGTGGGTGGAATACACTAATGATAGATGCTTTTGATCCACCACATGAAAATGGAAGTCATAGTGGTGATACAAGATTAATAAGACATGCTTGTGGAGAAGGTTTATCGTATGTCCCCATTGCTTTGAGAGCACAAGAACTTTGGAATGAACTTCAAAAACAAACAAATGAACGTATATTTTTAAATACAGGTGTTATTACTTTTGGTCCTAGTGATTCATTATTTGTACAAACTGCAATCAATGGTGCTCGGCAATATAATCTAAATACTGAAACTTTATCTGCTAAACAAATTAACGAAACTTGGCCAGGTATTACAATACCTGATGACCAAATTGGTTGCTATGAACCTGAAGCAGGTGTGCTATTTTCTCAAAATTGTATTCGCGCTTTTAAGCGACTCGCTCTAAATCATGGTGCCGAATTAAAAATCAATTCGCCAGTGATGCATATTGATATTCTTAATGACTCAGTAGAAGTTCAGACCCCCTCTGAAACAGTTACAGCAAATAAATTAATTATTACTGGTGGTGCTTGGAATAAAAAAATTCTAGATGATTTAGATTTAAAACTACAACTTCAACCTTCTAGACAAACGATAGCATGGTTTGATTCCAATGATATTTTATACAAGTCAGATGGATTTCCAGGCTTTTTTGCCGACGTTCCGAGTGGTGTATATTATGGATTCCCTTCTATTGATGGTACTGGTTTAAAAATAGGACGTTATGATAACGGAGATCCTATCGATCCAACTTATTACAATAAATCATTCGGGTCTTATGTAAAAGATGAAAAAGATATTAGTGGTTTTTTGAACGCATATATGCAACAAGCTAATGGAAATATCAATGTAGGTAAAACTTGCATGTTTACCAATACATTAGATGAGCATTTTGTGATAGACAAACATCCCAAATATGAACATATTGTCATTGCTGCTGGTTTTTCAGGACATGGCTATAAATTTTCAAGTGCCGTCGGAGAAATATTATATGAATTAGCCACTAAAGGTAAGTCCAAACAAGATATATCACTATTTAAAATAACACGTCCAAGTTTACAGCCTGAAAATAAAGAAAAAGTTTTTAATAAAGCAAGGGGGGTTTAAACATGACACAATCAAATTTAGAATTCTTACAATCGCTCATCAATGTCGATAGCACCAACCCACCTGCTAACGAAAATAACGTTGTACAAATTTTTAAACAACGATGTGCATCTCGTAATATTCCTTTTGACATTACACATTTAAGTGATAAAAGAAGTAATTTTTCAGTAACTTTAAAATCTGAGCATCCAAACGCTAGCAAACTCTTATTATCTGGCCATACCGACACTGTAAAGATAGGCGCACAAAAATGGGATTATGATCCTTTTAAAGGCGATATTGCTCATGGAAAATTATATGGAAGAGGAACAACAGATATGAAAAGTGGTTTAGCTGCTTTATATCTTGCTTTAGAATCTTTGATTGAGGAAAACTATGAATTCAAAAAAAATATTGAATTTTTAGCCACTGCAGGAGAGGAAGTAGATTCAATCGGTGCGGAACATTATATCAAAAACGCAAATATGGATAATGTATCTGCTATCATCATAGCAGAACCCACGACTGAGAAAGTTGCAATTGGACATAAAGGAGCATTATGGATAGAAGTCACTTTGACTGGAAAAACTGCACACGGCGCAATGCCAGAACAAGGTATTAATGCAGTTGAGGGCATAAACAAAGTCATTCAATTGGTAAATGATTTAAAAGACGAATGGTCAGAAGAAACAGCAGCTTTAGGTAAGAGTAGCATCTCAGCAAATATGGTTAACGGTGGTATTCAAACGAACGTGATACCCGACAAATGTACATTAAATGTTGATATACGAACAGTTACACCTAATATTCATGACAAACTGTACAAGCAATTTAGTCAACGCTTAACTCAGATATTTGCTGATAGTAACTCTCCAAAAGTAAACACAAAAATATTGCTTGACCGGGCGACTGTTTTAACGGATGTCGATGCTGAAATTATTCAAAAAGCCTTAGATATTTCGGAAGAAAATGATATTACTGGAATGGCTTATTATACCGATGGATCCGTGCTAAATCCTAAAAGTGACATTCCCACATTAATTTATGGGCCAGGAATAGAAACATTAGCACATCAACCCAACGAATATGTAGAAATAGCAGCTTTCGAACGATCTATAGACTTTTTCAAAGCATTAATTAAAAAATATGCAACATAATTAGACTGCCGTCATAGTGACGGCAGTACTTTTTTCTGCATAAAAGAAATTGTTTCATGTATAATAGCCTCAAACGAAAACTCAGGTGATATTATGGAAATCAAAGACTTTAAAATTTTTCAAAGCGTTAGTCAACATCAAAGTATTAGTAAGGCTGCTAAATCACTAAATTATGTTCAATCTCATGTTACATTTCGCATAAAACAACTAGAACAAGAACTCAACACACAACTTTTTTTACGTCATAATAAAGGTACAACTTTGACGAAAGATGGTGAAAAATTCCAAATATATGTTGAAAAAATTTTAGCCACCTTAAATGAAATAGAACATGATTTTGATAAACAAGAAACATCTAGTGGCAAAATTGATATTGGGATTGTCGAAACTATTACTAAATTACCGATGTTATTATCTATGTTTCGGAAAAATTCGCCACACGTTTCTCTTTCACTACATACCGATGTTACTGCCAATATTTCTAAAAAAATAGTCAATCAAAACTTAGATTGTGGATTTGTCACTGGTTTCAAACATCATCATCATATAAATAAAGTGGAGTTATTTAAGGAAAAACTTGTATTAATCTCCAGTACAGAGATGACCCAATTAGAAGACATAACATCCGCAGTATTTTTGGTATTTAAAAATGGCTGTAATTATAGAAGAAATCTTGAAGCCTGGTTAAAATCCGAAAATACTAAAAAACCAACACTTATAGAATTCGGCACTATGGAAACAATTATCGGTAGTGTAAAATCAGGTATCGGCATTAGTTTAGTTCCGAAATCATCGGTACAAAATGATTTGGAAAACGGCTCATTATATAGCTATGAATTGCCAGACAAATATAGTAATATCTCGACAGACTTTATTTGGAATAGAAATTATCATTTAAGTCTTGCTATGACTCATTTTATTCAAACTATCAAATCTTTTGCATATCAATACTAAAATAAACAGTAGTGTATACGCGTTATGACATTGACTGAAGCACTTGCTTTTTTTCTGCTTCAGTTAAAAAGGCATATTGAACGGCACGCTTATTAATATATTTAATCTGCTTTTTATTGATTAACTGATGTTTTAATAGCAACGTATATTCTTCATTTAATGAAGTTTGTGTCACCATACGATTGTCTGTATTGATAATAAAAGGTATATCATTTTTTAATAAGTAGGGAATATTGATTTGTGACAACGTCTCTATAGCTTTAGTTTGCAAATTACTTTTAGGACATATTTCTAATAATACATCCTTCGCTTTAACTTCATTTAATATTGCTTCATCTAAATTAGCAGCAACACCATGACCGATACGTTTAGCACCTATTTTGATTGACTCTAAAACATTATGTATACATCCACACTCACCAGCATGGAGTGTTAAATTCATACCTTTTTCTAACCCATATTGAATGGTATCTTGTATTTCATGTGGTGGAAATCCTACTTCAGGACCCGCAAAATCAATACCACATATTTTTTCACTGTTATATACAGACACATCATCAAATAATTGTTTATTCACAGACGCTGCATGTTGCCTCATTGCGCAAATCAGTAAATTCACTTTCATATGTAATGTATCTTGTACAATATTAACGCCCGCTTCTACTGCTTTTAGTACATCTAAAAGGGTCATCCCCTGTTCCATATGCAACAATGGTGCAAAGCGAATTTCTATATATTTAACATTATCCTCATAAGCTTGTTGCGCAACATCTACAATTGCACGCTTAAGACTATCTGCTGTTTGCAATACTTTTAATACTTCATCAAAACACTTCAAATACGACGCTAAACTTTCACAATCCTCTTGCACCGTGAGACGATCCTCGTTTAGATGTACGCCTTGTTCTTGAGCCAATTGTCGAATTAAATGTTTGCTGACTGAACCATCTAAATGACAATGTAATTCTATTTTAGGAATCTCCTTTATACTTTGATTCATTTTAGTAAACTTCCCTACCTTTATATTGTGTTCATTACTTTTAAAATGCTAATCAGATAAATTTGATTTATTTAATATAACACTTTAATTTTCACATTTCTATAAAATATATGAGTATGATTCAATACTGTTTACTTACCTACAAAACACCTTATAGTAAGCCTTTTTAAAAGTTGATACGCGCATTAACATTTAAAAACAGGGTGAAACCAAACTCGTGATTTGATTTCATAACCCTGTTTATCAATGCATTCATAATTTATAATTGGTTATAATGACCTAGTATTATCATTGATATACCTATGCCAATAAAGGATACTACCATAATTGAGATCATTATTTTTAATTCTATAAGAAAGTGTTTTCTATTTTGACCTAAACGCACAAGTAACAATCCACTCAACATTACTAAAATAAATATAATAAATAATATTATGGCAATGATATTTAATATCTCCATTCGATTGCCCCTTCAGTTTTTTATTATTAAAGTTAAATGCTATCGATATACTGATGTTGTTGTAAATAATCCATAATTCTAGATACTGATGCTTCAACAGAGAGGGTTTCTGTATCTAATACAATCTCTGGTTGTGTAGGCGCTTCATATGGCGCATTTACGCCAGTAAATTCTGCAATTTCACCATTTCTTACTTTTTTATATAAACCTTTAGGGTCTCTATTTTCACATTCTGATAGACTACATTGCGTATAAATTTCTATAAAATCATCTGTATCTAATAATTGGCGCACCGCTTCTCTATCTGATTTATAAGGAGAAATAAAAGCAGTAACTGTTATCAAACCTGCATCTACCATCAATTTACTAACTTCCCCTATACGCCGTATGTTTTCCTTACGATCTTCAGGTGAAAATCCTAGATTACGATTCAATCCATGTCTAACATTATCTCCATCCAAACGATATGTATGGACTTGATGGTTAAATAGTGCTTTTTCGAGTTCTACGGATATCGTTGATTTTCCTGAGCCTGAAAGTCCTGTAAACCAAATGACTGCACTCTTATGTTGATTACGCTGTAACCTTTCATCTTTGGTAACCTCTGATGCGTGCCATGTTATATTTTTAGATTCTCCCATTACTATGTCTACACTCCTTTTATTTCTGTTCTTTCAATCCATTTATAAGAACTTGAGCCACTTCAGGTCTTGAAAATTCTTTCGGTAACGTTTCTCCGTTTTTCAATTTTTCACGAACTTTCGTACCACTCAAATGTAAATGTGCTGAAGCATCATGTGGACACGTTTTTGCTGTAGCCATGTTTTCACATGTTTTACAATAAAAGGCATGTTCAAATTTTAATATTTGTATACCCAATTCTGCTTCGTATTTAGCAATCAGTTCTTGCGCTTCATACGTGCCATAATAATCACCTACGCCTGCATGGTCACGCCCTACAATAAAGTGTGTACATCCATAGTTTTTACGTACTGTAGCATGTAATATCGCTTCTCTAGGCCCTGCATATCTCATTGCGGCAGGATAAATAACTAAGCGCGTTTTATTTTCCGGGTAATAATTTTCCAATATAACCTGATAGCTTTCCATACGTACTGATGCTGGAATATCATCAGATTTTGTTTCACCTACTAAAGGATTCAACAACAAGCCATCTACTGCTTCTAGAGCAGCCTTTTGAATATACTCATGTGCGCGATGTACTGGGTTTCTAGTTTGAAAACCTACTACTGTTTGCCATCCTAAGTCTGTAAAGAGTTGTCTTGTTTCTTTAGGATCCAAATGATAATCTACAAATTCGTCGTGTTTAGGTCTATTTAATAAATAAATTGGGCCTGCGAGATAGACGTCCCCTTTTTCATAGACCTTTTTGACACCAGGATGATCAACATCCGTCGTTCCATATACAAGTTGCGCTTCTTTTTGTTTGTCATACGTATACTTTTCTTCTAAGTCAATCACACCATATAAAACACCATCTTCCCCATACAAAGCCACACGAGAGCCAATATTCAAATTTTGAGATTGCGCTGTTGTCACAGGTAATGTAATCGGAATACTCCAAACCAAACCATTATCTAAATGTAAGTGTTCTACCACGTTGGTATAATCGTTTTTATTCATAAAGCCTGTCAGTGGACTGAAGCCACCTATTGCAATTAATTCCAAATCTGATAAACTCCACGGATTTAAAGTGATAGATGCGAGTGTTTCAGCTTCTTTAAGCAATTGTTCTCGCTCTGCGCCGTAGACCTCCCTATTGATAAGTGCACCACCATGAGGTTGGATGGTAGATTGATCTTTTTCGTTTATTAATGACATGTTGTCACACTCCTTAATGAATTAATCTAATTTATTTACATTGGTTTCATCTTTAAAAGTAGCAAACGGTAATTTATTATTTTGGTATAAAGCATATAAAATTAATCCGAACCAAATCACAATCAATGCAATTTTTATTGCGATTGATAAAGCGTGATTGATTTCAACAACACTAATCAGTGAATTTGTATTTGTGAAAATAATCAATCCACTCACACACACAGCTAATATATTCATCGGTAACAGTCTGACTAACCATGCTGCAAACGGTGCAGCAATCATACCACCGACACTTAATGACACGACAAGCCACCAATTAATTTGACTCCAACCAAGAAAAATAATAAAGCTTAGCGACGCAGATACTGTCACGAAAAACTCACTTGCCGATACTGTACCAATCGCATACCTAGGTTCCAATTTCTTTTGAGCAAGTATTAATGGCGTATTTACCGGTCCCCAGCCTCCACCACCAATTGAATCTAAAAATCCTGCCACGGCGCCTTGTGGTATTAATACAAAGCGGGATGTTTGTTCATTCGTTTTTGATAATGGTTTTTCTTTAGTAAATAAAAATTGGTATAAAATATAGAGTCCCATTGATAATAGAAATACAGCGATAAATGGTTTAATAAAGTCACTGTGTATATGACTTAATATAGCAGCACCAATAAAAGCTGTTATCGCTCCAGGAATCGCTAATTTAATCATGGTAGGTTTATGTACGTTTTCAAATTTCCAATGCGACGTTCCTGACGCTGCTGTAGTAGCAATTTCTGAAAAATGTATTGTAGCTGAGACTATTGCCGGTGCTACACCAAATGTCAATAATATTGAAGAAGATGATGCGCCAAATCCCATGCCTAATGAACCGTCAATTAATTGAGCGAGAAAACCAGCCAGTGCAAAAACAAATAATTTATACATATGATGTCCCCTTTCCTTTCAATTTACTTCAGCGCTGATAACCACTTTCTAACTTCATTTTGCTTAGTTATTTTTAAATATTTATTATTTAAGATTTGCTTCAAAAACCGTTCTTTTTCCTCCGATGAAAGTGAGCTACGTTTAACTTGCTGTCTACATTCATATAGGAAATCTACATAATCACCATATGCGCTATTAAAATGTTGTTGTAACTCAGCTAAAATTTGACTGGCCAGCTTAGGACTGGCACCTTGTGTTGAAACGCTGATCGTTAACTTACCACGTCGCAATATACTTGGTATCAATACATCACCTGCTAACGCTTGACCTGCCATATTAATTAATGCCTTGTCTGGCTTTGCTTGTAATATAGACTGGTTTACATTTGTATCATTCGTCGCAGCAATAATTAAATCTGCATCTTGCACATCACTACTTTCAAATATTTTATTCCGCCACTGAATCTCTTGTTTATCAACTAATTGTTTTAAGTTATTAGTGAGCGTGGGGCTAATAATTTGAATTAGTTTTGTATATGTTTTTAAAAGATTGATACGTCTTTCTGCTATTTTTCCGCCACCTATAACAACGATTTGTTTTTGCGAAATATCAACCATTAAAGGGATGTAAGACATAATGTCACTCCTCAGATAAGGTACTTTCAACTTTGATAAAATGACTAAACTGTATCAAATGTCTCTTCCACACGTTCTTTTAATGCAATTTGTAATGTCTCATGATGACTCAGATGCGCTGCTAAAATAATGTCACTTTTAAATTGGTAAGCACTCACAACATTAGCGATGTGTTGGTCTAAAATACCTGTAAACCAGATATACGGTAAAATAAATATTTGCGAATGACCTTCATTTACTAATCGGTCCAGTGCATCTTCAAATAACGGTTCACAAGCTGCTAAATAGCACACTTCTATACTTTTAGAGGGGAACATTTCTGATAATTGTGACTTTATTACCGAAAAATCTTGCTTTGTTTGCGGATTATAACTTCCTCTACCAATAACTAATAATTTAGCGTCAGCATTAGGTGTGATTTTACGTTCTTCTAAACGTTGTTTAAGCACTTCCGTTAATCGTTTTTGTACGCCTAAAGGTTTACCATAATTAATTTTCACATTGGGAAATTGTGCTTTCATACGTTCAATTTCTTCAGGTATATCTTTGTAGTAATGTCCTGCGCTAAGTAGCAATACAGGTACCACTGAAATTTCTGTTGCACCTTGGTGCACTAATTTCCTAAAACCTTCAGATATATCCGGGTCTACAAGTTCTAAAAAACATGTTTCTTGTAAAGGAATATTAATTTTTGTTTGTACACGCGCAATCAATGACGTTGCTTCTTCGACTGCTTCTGCTACACGACTACCATGACTGACATATAAAACGCCTTGCATATCATAACCCCTCCAACAACTATGATGTGAGTTGTGTTAATAATTCATTTTTATATGTTTCTTCAAACCAACTGATTCGGTTACGTAATTTCACGACTTCACCCACAATAATCATAGCTGGATTTTCAATCTCTTTTGCACCGTGGACAATGGTTTCTAATGTGCCTACAACGGTTTTTTGTAATTGAGATGTACCCATATGTACAAGTGCTACTGGCGTATTTTTATTACGTCCATTTTTAGTTAATAACTCAACAATTTCTGGCAGCTTTTTAACTCCCATATAGATACATAACGTTTCCGGCCCTAAAGCTAGATGTCTCCAGTATTCATCCTTGTCAATTTCTTTATTGATAACACCCGTAACAAATGCAACTGAAGAGCTATAGTCTCGATGCGTTACAGGGATACCTGCGTATGCAGGTGCTGCGATACCTGCAGTAATACCTGGTACGATTTCAAATGATATATCATTTGTGGCTAATACTTCTGCTTCCTCGCCACCTCTGCCATACACGAATGGGTCTCCACCTTTCAAACGTGTAATCGTGTGTCCTTCTTGTGCTAAATCGACAAGTAATTGGTTAGTATCTACTTGCGACACTGATTTATGGTTAGGATTTTTACCACAATATATTAACTTAGCAGTTATAGATGCATAATCTAATAACTCAGGGTTAACTAAACGGTCGTATAAAATAATGTCAGCCGTTTCAATCGCTTTTTTACCTTTAACTGTAATTAAATCCGGATCACCAGGGCCCGCACCTACTAAAAATACTTTTCCCATCCTAACACCACTTTCTTAATTGATTAACTGTGGAATAATTGACCGTCTGTAACTGCTTCAACAATACCTGCCCTGACGACAAAATCACCAAAACGTTCACCAACAGTTCTTTCTTGTGCATATTGCAATAAAATAGGCCTTAAACTTTCTAATATTTCCGCTTCATCAATATTTTCTTTATACAACTTATTTAAACGATCACCAGCGAAACCGCCACCTAGGTACATATTGTACTTACCTGGTGCTTTTCCAATAAATGCAATTTCAGCTAATGCTGGACGTGCACAACCGTTAGGACATCCCGTCATTCTAATGGTTATTTCTTCTTCGTTTAAGCCTGCTTCATCTAACAGACTTTCTATTTTCGTTATTAGCGAAGGTAGGTACCGTTCAGATTCTGCCATTGCTAAACCACAAGTAGGAAAAGCGACACAAGCCATAGAATTTTTCCGCAATCCCGTATAATGTTCGCCATCTGTTAAACCATATCGCTTTATCAGCGCTTCAATTTCTGGCTTTTTCTGTGTTTCAACATTCGCAATTACTAAATTTTGGTTAGGCGAAAGTCTAAAATCTCCAGTATGCACTTCAGCAATCGCTCTTAACGCTGTTTTCAATTGATATTCTTCTGTATCTTTAACACGGCCATTTTGAATAAATAATGTGAAATGATGTTTGCCACTGCCTTCAGTCCAACCATATCGATCACCATTATCTTCAAAGTGAAATGCACGCTTAGGCTCTAGTTCCCAACCTAACCGACGATTGAGCTCATCCGTAATCCATGTTACGCCTTTACGATTCACCGTATATTTAAAACGTGCATTTGTTCTCTCTTCACGATTTCCATGGTCTCTCTGAATTGTCAGGATTTTTTCACAAACATCGATGACCTGTGATTTTGGAAAATAGCCAATCAAACGGCCAACTTGTGGATATGTCGCAGTATTTCCATGTTTCATTCCCATGCCGCCACCAACCGTAAGATTAAATCCAACTAATTCACCATCTTCAATAATCGAAATTAACCCAATATCTTGAGAAAATACATCGATATCATTAGAAGGTGGGACTGCAATACCAATTTTAAATTTACGTGGTAAATAGGTTTTACCATACAGTGGCTCTGGTTCTTGATCACTTGTATCTAACACTTTTTCTCCGTCTAACCAAATTTCGTGATAAGCTTGTGTTTTAGGTGAAAGATGACGGCTAATATCACTTGCAATCTGATTAATTTCCGCATGCACATCAGATTGATAGGGGTTAGGGTTACACATTACATTTCTATTAACATCGCCACATGCTGCTAACGTGTCTAATAAAGATTGATTGATATCAAACATTGTTTGCTTTAAGTTTCTTTTCAAAACCCCATGGAATTGAAATGCTTGTCTTGTTGTTAATTTAATCGTTTGATTTGCATATTGGTTCGCAATATCATCCATCGCAATCCATTGTTCTGGAGTCGAAGCACCACCTGGCGCACGCACTCTTATCATGAAACTGTATGCAGGCTCTAATTTTTGTCTACGGCGTTCGTCGCGAAGATCTCTATCATCTTGCATATAACTTCCATGAAACTTTAATAATTTAGTATCTTCTTCTGAAATCGCACCTGTAATTCTATCTGCTAACCCTTCGACAATTGTGCCGCGAAGGTAATTACTATTAGCTTTGATACGTTCCATCTCATCAAGTTTTTGAGAAAAATTTAAATTTGATTCTGTCACGTGATCAACTCCTTTTTTAATAAACGTCTCTTTGATATCGTTTGTCTTGTTTCATCTGTGTCAAATAAGTCTCAGCTTCTTCATCTGACATATTACCTTCTTTAACTAAAACCTGATGTATCGCTTTGTGTACATCTTTAGCCATATTTTGTTCGTCACCACATACATATAATGCTGCACCGTTTTTCAACCATTCATAAAAAGTTTTACTTTGTTCTTCAATTTTGTGTTGAACATAAATTTTTTCTTCTGTATCCCTTGAAAATGCCAAGTCCAACTTACTAAGAACGCCTTCTTTAAGCCAATCTTGCCACTCTGTTTGATATAAAAAGTCTGTTGTAAAATGCTGTTCACCAAAGAATAACCATGTTTGTCCTGATAAATCTAATTCTTCACGTGCTTGTAAATAAGATCTAAAAGGCGCGACACCTGTGCCGGGTCCAATCATAATGACAGGTGTAGCTTCATCGAATGGAAATTTAAAATTCGGATTTTTCTTTAGATAGACAGATATAGATGTACCAGGTTCCATACGTTCAGCTAATTGAATTGAACAAACACCTTGACGTTCACGTTGATGCGCTTGATACCTTACAGCGCCCACGGTGATATGAACTTCATCAGGATTTGCTTCATAACTGCTTGCTATAGAATATTCTCTAGGAGGCAGTTTTCTTAAAAATTGGTACAACACTTCAGGCTCGAGTTTTTCAGGTCTAAAGTCTTGAATTAAGTCAATTAAATCTCGACCATATACATAAGATTTAATCCAATCTTGATCTATAACATTTTCTGCCAATGTTTTATTTCCAAACAGCTCAGCTGCTTTTTGTAATAATGGCTTTGTTAATTTAGTGATTTCAAAATGGTGCTGTAGTGCCTCTTTTACTGTGAGTACATCACCTTTGTCATTGATTGGTACTTCTGTTTGAGCATCCCAATCTAATTGATTTAGTAACGTTTCTACCAGTTTTTCATCATTTTCTGGAATCACTACCAAGCAATCACCTGGCTCGTAGTCTTCACCATAATCTTCAAATTGTAATTCAATATGTCTAACCTCTTTATTAGAACCTCTACCATTCAAGTTAATATTTTCTAATATTTCAGCTTCATATGGTTGTGTTTTTGAATACCTTTTGTCATTTGTCAATGGCACAGTGTTCGTTGTTGTCACTTTTTCCTCGCTCAATGAAGCATCACTTAACTGTTCGATAATGTGATCCATCCAGGATTCAGCCGTATCATCAAAATCCAAGTCACAATCTTGTCTATCCACCAAGCGGGAAGCACCTAAATCTTCTAAACGTGCATCAAAGTCTTTACCTGTTTGACAGAAGAACTCATACGACGCGTCCCCGAGTGATAAAACTGAATAGCGTACACCTTCCAACTGAGGCGCTTTTCTTCCATGTAAAAATTCATGAAAGCTAATGGCATTATCGGGTGGGTTTCCTTCCCCATGAGTAGAAGAAATAATAAATAAATCTTCTACTTTTTTTAAATCCTTAGTTTTGTAATCACCCATTGCACTCAATTTCACATTGAAATTAAGTTCGACAAGACGATCAGCTAATTTTTCAGCTAAACCTTGTGCATTACCAGTTTCTGAACCATATAAAACAGTGATATGTCTCTCACTATTTGAAGTAGATTCTTTATTCAATACAAACTGAGCTACTTCCGATGGTGTTTCTTGTTTTGTAGTAACACTCTGTAAATTTGCAGTTAAATAACCGCTTAACCAAACTTGCTGCTCAATCGTAAGATTTTGAATAATTTGGTTTAGTTGTGTAGCTTGATTTTCATCAAATGGACTATTTATTACAGATAAGTTCACAACCATTTCACCTCATTTTAATTTTTTATTTAACAATCATTTATCTAAAATCACTCAACAGTTGATTCCATAACTTTTCACGGGTAAATGTAACTATCACTATAAGATTGATTTGATGACCAATCTTTAGTTATATCTATCCGATTGGAATACTAAGGATTAATAGCAAAAAAAATTTTTTAACTATAAAGATGTTTAATCTGTAGTATGAAGACCGCATTCTGTTTTATTTGAATTTGTCCATCTGCCTGCTCTTGAATCTCCTGATCCTTCAACAGCTGTAGTACATGGTATACACCCTATACTTGGATAGTTAAAATCGTGTAATTCGTTATAATGCAATTCATATTTTTTAATATATTGCCAAACATCTTCCCATGTCCAATGTATCAACGGACATATTTTTACTGACTGAAAGCGTTCGTCTTTATTTATAAACTGAGTATTTTCACGACTGGGCGATTGTGCTCTACGTAATCCAGAAATCCAAGCAGTAGCACCAGACAAAACATCTTCCAATGGTTTGATTTTTCTAATATAACAACATTGGTTTGGATTATTTTTCCAAAGTGCAGGATTATATTGTGATGCTTGTTCTTCCAAAGTTAATTCAGGTTTCTTAAGTTTAATTCGTAGTTCTGGATAACGTTTTTGAACACGATCAATTAGATCGTATGTTTCTTGAAAGTGAAGACCTGTGTCTAAAAATACAATTTGGGCATCTTTCTTAACACTATAAATCAAATCAATTAATATCATGCCTTCCGCACCAAAACTGCAAGCATAAATAACTGAATCACCATAGGTTTGATAAGCCCAAGCGACGATTTCACGCGCACCTTTTGTTTCATCATCAATATCAATTGACTCAAAGACGTTTGCGTTAAAATGCGCATATGTAACTTTTGGTTCAAACATTAATTTATTCGCCCCCTCATAACATTCATAAATATATTATAATTAGAGTTATTTTTAATTTAGAATAATTTGAAAATAATTATGATTTACACTTTACTCATTGTAAATTTTTATGTCAAGTGTATATTTGAACACACGAATTAGGTATATTTTTTATTAAATTTGTAAACAAAGTGCATAGCTATAGTGTTTTTAGCACTTCTGATTTTTAATTTAATTTATTTTTATAACAACCTTGTTATATTGGATTATCGCCTTTGCTATAACCTTTTCAAATTTTTCTGAAATTTTTTGCTTTTTTTATTCTTGATTGTATTTTAAAACAGTCCGAAACATAAATCCTAGAAAAATAGCACACAGATGATTTAATTTATACATCTGCGTGCCTCTTTGTTATTCAATACTTGTGGCATATTGTTGGTTCGTTTGCTTAGGGCACAGATTTAATCTGTAGTCTTCAGCCTGTTCTGATACCTCCAGCGTCTCACCAAAAATACAATATATTTATGTGTAATTTTACATTAAATTATTTTTAAAAATAAGCCCTATATCAACTCAAGTAGTGAATCAATGAGATAACCATAATTAAAAAAATATAGAAAAAGGCAATTTCTATATTGTTTCAATAGAAATTGCCCTTTTTTCACTTGTCCAAGAACTTTATGTCCCAGCGTCTCACTCATTTCTTTTTGTAAATATAAATAAAACTAAACGCGGACAAACAAAACATACTCTATTTGATTAAGTCATATATTTTATAAAGCAAAGGTCTGATTGGTTTAATAAAATCTCCAATGTACTCTTCTACATGTGCATTAAAACTTGCTTTGAACTTTTGTACACCAGCATCTTCAGCATTTTCACTGAAATCTCCAGTTATGCCATAAAAGTTATAACGCTGGATATTATGCGCCTTCGCAAACTTGATCATTTCCCATTGCAATCTATAGGCACCCATATATGTATTGTATTTAGGGTTGGAGCCGCTTGAAAGATAATAAACTTCATAGTCGTTGTAAATATAAAGCGCTGCTGCTAAATCCAGTATAGTGCCATCTGTTTTGATTAATGCTTCTGTTTCAGTTATTTTTCTTTTTTGTGCTTTTATTTGTTGTAATCCTTGATCATATTTATTTTTACTTTTTTTCGAGTTAGGATTGTTTTCTAAGCTTTCTTTCGTATTTTCTAAGTCCTTATTCAACTTTTCTAATTGCTTATTTTGCTTTACTAATAATTCTGACAAATCGATATATGCTAATTTTAACATGCTATTATCATGATAAATATTTTGCATTTCTTCAAAATATTGCTGATCTCTAAACTTAAATCCATGTTTTTCTTCAGCCATTTTAAATAATTTAAAAAATCTACTTGTCTCCTCAATAGCCAGTGTACGTACGCGCACGTCCATTTCGTATGTTTTCTTAATATTTCTACGCGTTTGGTAATCCATTTCTTTAAGTAAGTCATCTTCTGTTTTATCTTTTAAATCCAAAACTGATAACCAACGAATTTGACTTATTTGAGAATATCCTACCGTATATCCTTGATGTTTATAACCTATATCTTCCATAGTCTTGATAAGTGGTTTATTGTTATAGCTTTCTAATATTTCGCCTTGCGCATTTCTTATATTTTCTAATATGTATGGATCGGTTAAAACATATAAGCACCGATGCTTTTTCAAATACTTCGTTAAACTTTTATAGAAAAATCTTACTAACTGATAATCAGAAAAGTCTAAAACAGGACCACGATGTGTATAAAAATATTTAAAAAATTTGAAGGAACGTGCTTCTGTTAAAAGACATGCTGCTATGACGTTATCTTCATTATCTTTAACACCTACAATATGCACATCATTTTTATGTTGGTTTCTGTAACGAAAATGGTTAGCACTTTGGGTATAATGTGCCGCATGGTTATGAATAAAGTTTTCAAATTCATCAATGTTTAAGTGAGTGAAATACATTGTAAACCTACTTTCTATTTGAATTTATAATGCATTGAACAATATAAATCATAAAAAAAGCCAAGCTCTTGAAAGGCTTGGTAAATGATTTAACGGAGGGAGAAGGATTCGAACCAACGCAAGCAAGATGTTTCTAATTAATATTAACTATTAATTTCCCTTAAGCCAGACTTGGGTATCCCTCCAAAATTTTATTTCTTTAATTATATTGTACTACTTCTTTATAATAATTAAAAGTATTGTCCGAAACATATTAAACATTTTTTCTCATTGTAGATATATATATAAAGTACAATCTTTTCAAAACAACGTAAAAAAGAACAAGTAACGCCTCTTACGTTACTTGTTCCATCTTTAATATCATACATTATCATTTTCAATAAGTGTTATCAGTTTTTCTAAAAAATGAATTGTATTATTTGTTTTAGTGTTAAAATGATCCGACATAAAATTTAATAACCCTTCATTTTCAGTAGTTACCTGAATCTTATACTTTATCTCTTTTGATTGTATCAACATTTGTTTATAATCTTGAACTTTGCTTTCTAAGATATTAATTACTTTTTGCTTATCTACAAATTTGAGATAAGCAATACCAACATACATTTCGTTAATTTCTTTAGCGTTCTCGAATAACTTATATATCAATTTAGGCAAAGTTTGTTTACCTTTTTCAGTAATTTGAAATACTTGTTTATCTGGACGATTTTCTTCTTTAATTGTCTCCACTATTTCTACAAGGCCTTTTTTGGATAATGCTTCAAAATTATAATAAAGCTTACTTTCTGTTAGTCCGCTCATTTTATCAAAAGGTATAGGTTCTGATAGCTGTTTTTTTAATAAATAAGGGTAACTGTTTTTTTCCATTAATTTCCCTAATATAAATATTTGAATAGACATTATTAAAGGCTCCTTTTTTCTTAATACCTTTATTTTAACAGAACTAAAGAAGGTGTTAATAGTTTGCAAGCGTTTCGTTAGTATTTTTATAATTCTCAAAAACGATATCGGATTCTTTTTTATAAAGAAACGTAACGATAACAATATTAACGAACATAGCAACGACACCTACAGCTGCCATAGATAAAATATAAGGTGTTTGTGGTATGCTTCCAAAAATGTTTGCAAAGTGACCCTGAACTGAATAATACATTGGGGAAATATGACTCATCCAGTTATAAACTGTAGGCATCATATCACGACTCATTGTTGCCCCATTAGCAATTGTTTGTATGAGTAAAATAGGAATATTTAAAATCATACCTGCCTGTCCTATTAAGAATACGACGATTGCTGTAAAGTTAAAGGAAACCCAATAATTCAATACTAATTGACCAAAAATACTTAAGAATTTATCAGCTTCTAAATCATTGACTAAATAAGCAATACCTAAAGAAATGACAGAAGAAGCTAATCCAATGATTAGAGCTGTTAGTTGCACATAGATAAACAACTTGGTTTTACTAGCTCTGTGTCTGTTTTCTTTAAATGCACT
This sequence comes from Staphylococcus sp. GDY8P54P, assembly GCF_017892645.1. Taxonomy (NCBI): domain Bacteria; kingdom Bacillati; phylum Bacillota; class Bacilli; order Caryophanales; family Staphylococcaceae; genus Staphylococcus; species Staphylococcus sp. GDY8P54P. Next base: position 169,681 of record NZ_JAESLN010000010.1, read on the forward strand.
AACTAATTGCATCGCTCCAATCATTGCGCCTACATATCCAGCTAAAGTTAAAAACATAGGTAACATTTTAAAATTCATGCTTGATGGCATTTTATTTATATGATTAATGTTACCAGAATAAGAAGCGTTGATTTGCTTAATTAAACCGTCCATTTGTTCATCAGGTATTTTTGCTTGTTTTAATACACCTTCAGTTGTTTGATTAGAAAATTGCTTGCTAAGCTGACTATTAATTTCACTTCCAATTGAATCCATAGATTGACTAATCATTGTTGGAGAAGCATCATTTACTTTAAAATCTAGCCCTGCTGTACCCTTTTCAGATTTTAAATTACTTGAAAAATCTCGAGGTATATGAATTACAAGATTCAATTCATTATGCTCCAACTGATTATTTGCTTTCGAATTAGAAATATCTTTTTTTATATGATCGAACGGTAAACTGTTGTTCAATTGTTTTGATATTTGGTTACCATAATCTCCGTTGTCATCGTTAACGATTGCAATAGGTAATTTATCAATATTACCTGGCATCGCTTTGTAACCAGGTAAAAAGATGGCCAACATCACTAATCCATAAAAAATCCCCATAAATATTGCGCCAATTGCCCCTTTTGATTTTAAAAAATCACTAAATTTCATCTTAATTATCCTTTCTAACACGCATATATAGTTTTATAAAAGTACTTTTAACAAAGTACTTTGTTTATACTACTCTCTTGAATTAAATAGGTCAATAATATAAACCTAAAATTTTCATTATTTTTACAAAGCGTTATAAGGCGGCAACTTAATGACTGTTTTTATACATACAATTTATGCTCATATGGTTTTATGAATTGGGAAATTTTACTTAATTGGCAGCATGTCTTTGTATTTTTAATATATTTGAAAAATATTTGCGCAACATAAAATAAAAAACCCCCGACTAAACTATTAGTCGAGGTTATTATTTAAAAAATATGAAAAGTCTCCAGATAAATAAAATGAGCTATCTATTTTATGATTTATTTTTTAATTTATATAAAATGTGTAAAACGCGTTACACTATACTGAAAAACTCAATCTTGGAATGAATGTTTCGTAGTGAATATGGTCCATTGGCACTTCTAATTTCTGTAATTCTTGAATCATAGCTTTTAAGAATGAATTACCACCACATACATAAACTTCTGTTTCACCATCAAGGTATTGTTTTAATTGTTCAGCGTCTATAAATCCGTCTTGATTACGGAAATGTTTATCAAATTGTGCTACTGAAGATTGTGCTGTGATTGCTTCTAAATTTTCTTCGAATGCTACGTTTTGAGCATCTGATGTTGATTGAAGGAATGTTGAAGTTAAATCAGCATCAACCGCTTCTTTATACATTGAAACAAGAGGTGTCACGCCTACACCAGAGCCTATGAATAATTGTTTATGATCTTTGTTTGCCAATCCAAATCCACCAACTGGCGCAGATAAAAATAGCGTATCTCCCACTTTGACTTCATCATGTAGTACTGTAGATACTTCACCTTCATGTTCTTCCGTAACGTCTCTACGTACACCGAATGTTAAGAAATCTTTGTCACCATCTACAATGGAATAATGTCTTTTAGCTCTGTAAGGCAACTTATCACTAGATATATCTACTGTAATATATTGTCCAGGTACAAATTGACTTAAATCAATGTCGTCTGATGTTACTGTGAAAGATTTAATGATTTCGGTTTCATCAGTGATATTGGTTACAGTAAATGGTTTAAAGCCATCCCAAGCCATTTTACTGTAAACTTCTTTTTCTAAACCAATAAATGCATCAGCAATTTCTCCATATGCTTTAATCCAAGTTTGGATAATAGGATCTTCTTCTTTTAAGCCAGTCACTTGTTGAATTGCCCAAATCAAATTTTCACCAACGATTGGATAATGCTCAGCTTTTACTTGTAAAGCACAATGTTTGTAAACCACAGGCATAATTGCGGGAACAATTGATGATAAGTCATCTATATTTTCTGCCGCCGCTAATACTGCCATCGCTAATGCAGAAGATTGTAATCCTCTTTTTTGATTGGTCTGGTTAAACATATTCTTCAATTCAGGATGTTGTTCGAATAATCTTTTATAGAAAGTTGATGTTATTGTCTGTCCTTTATCTTTCAATAATGGTACCGTTTCTCTTATTGTTTTTATTTCTTCTTGATTTAACATAAAACCCCTCCTAGTCATTCCTTCACTTCCATTATTGAACTACATTATTTTGCTTACAAGCAAATGTGTTTAATTTCACATAAATTTCACATTCGATATTCATTAATTTGTAACTATTTTTTGATTAATGATTTTTAAAAAAGATAATATATTGAAAAATATCGCTCATTTTTATTCACTATATAATCTAAAATAAAATATATTATATTGATAATTCATTTTTGCAAACTTAAAAACCACATACACCTGGTGGTATATCAGTTCGCATGTGGTTTTAGGTTTGTTATTTATTATTATTACTTAATTCAAACGATGGGTAAAATTTCTTGTTTTAATTATATTTCTCGTTCAATTGGTGTATTAATCTTCTGAACTCAGTTTCAGATTTAAATTCAAAAGTGATGTAACCTTTTTTATTTTTGTTAGATATCGTTACAGCTGAACCATATTGTTCTTTTAGCTGTCGCTCTTGTTGTTGTATAAACTTAGGTTTTTTAGTTGTATGCGACTTATATTTAATAGATTTTTTATTTTCAGTGTTTTCATTTACATATTGTTCTAATGTACGTACACTCCAAGACTCCCGGTAGGCTTGCTTAGCTATGCTTTTCATCTTTTGCTTATCTTTTATCGCTAATAGCGTGCGTCCATGTGCGCCTGATAGTTTGTTATCTTTGACCATTTGAGTAATGTCCTTAGGCAATTGTAGTAAACGCAACATGTTGGCAATATATGGTCTAGATTTACTTAATCGCTGTGCCACTTCTTGCTGTGTTAGCGCTAACTCATCCATTAATTTACGATAACTTTCTGCTTCCTCAATCGCATTTAAATCTTCGCGTTGTAGATTTTCAATCACAGCGAGTTCCATCATATCTTCATCAGATAGCACTTTAACGATGGCGGGTATTGTCGTTGATCCTGCTAGTTTTGATGCTCGAAAACGTCGCTCACCTACTACAATGTTATAACCAGATATTGTTTTTCGTAACACGATAGGCTGTAAAATACCATGTAGTTTTATCGACTCAGCCAAATCTTCCAAACGTTCTTGATCAAATGATTTCCTAGGTTGATAAGGATTAGGTTTAATGCTATTGAGTGCTATTTCTTTTACGTGCGCATTGTGATCTACTTTGAGTCGTTCATCTATAGCATCATTCATCGTTTACACCTACTTTCTTAAATAAAAATGACCTTTTTAGTTAAACATAGTATATCATCACTACAGCAATGAAAAATATCATTTTAAATTATCGGTTAAATCAAAATTTTCAGATAAGTTATTGACAAAAGTTATTTTAATGTGTAATCTAAATGATAACAAATTTGAAATAGCAACACACAGTAATAAGGAAAGTAGAACTTACACTGCTGACACAGAGAGTCTTCACTTGCTGAAAGGAGACACAGAAAGAAAGTTTGAAAATGGCCTTTGAGTGTTGATGCCAATATGAGGTGTCAACGGGATCGCCCGTTATAGCGATACAGTATTAACATTTTGCTTAATGGCGTACTGGATTATTCCAAGCGTTGTATATGTCGTTAATACTCATTTCACTTTCAGTGGCAGTGAGTTTTTTTATTTGATCATATTACGGTAGCGCACGTTCAGTACAAGTAATGAATGCAATTTGGCGTACTGGATAAGGTTACTTTAGTGATAAAGTAACAAACAAAGGTGGTACCGCGAGCTAAGCTTTCGTCCTTTACATCCGATTGATTCGGGTTTAAAGGACGGAAGCTTTTTTTATTTTTAAAGGAGGTTATCTGTATTATGAAAAATACTGAGTTATCACAAATCGCACTGACACAAGATGCAACAGGAGCGATTGCAAATCCAATTTATTTATCAACAGCATATCAGCACCCTCATTTAGGAACATCGACGGGTTTTGATTATACAAGAACTAAAAACCCAACACGTTCAGCTTTTGAAGAATCATTTGCCAAGTTAGAACGTGGTACTGCTTCATTTGCTACTGCAAGTGGCATGGCAGCCATACAATTAATATGTAATTTATTTAAAGCTGGCGATGAAATACTCGTTTCATTCGACCTTTATGGTGGCACATTTAGATTATTTGATTTTTATGAGCAACAATACGGTGTACATTTCAAATATGTTGATTTCTTAAACTATGAAACTGTTAAAGAAAGCATTACAGAAAATACTAAAGCGCTATTTATAGAAACGATTTCAAATCCACAAATGCAAGAAGTAGACGTTGATCCATATTATATTTTAAGCAAAAAGCATCGCTTACTAACGATTATAGACAACACTTTTTTAACACCATATCTCTCAACACCACTTGAAGATGGTGCAGATATTGTACTACATTCTGCTACGAAATACATAGGTGGGCATAATGATGTACTTGCTGGTGTCGTGACGGTTAAAGATGAAAATTTAGCTGAAAAATTAGGTGAATTTCATAACATGATTGGTGCAACTTTATCACCTTTTGATAGCTACTTACTACAACGTGGTTTAAAAACATTACATTTAAGAATGGACCGTTCAGAATATAATGCTCAATTATTAGCCAAACGATGTTGTAACTTAACCGGCATTGACCAGGTCTTATATTGCGGTCGAACGGGAATGATGAGTCTACGCTTAAATAAAAATTATAAAGCCGATAAATTTTTAGAAAACTTAAAAGTATGTATTTTTGCAGAAAGCTTAGGGGGAACAGAAACTTTTATCACATTTCCTTATACACAAACACACGTTGACATGCCAGATGAAGAAAAAGAAAAGCGAGGCATTGATGAACATTTACTGAGATTATCCATCGGCGTTGAAGATTACGAAGACATTGAACAAGACATTATACAAGCATTAGAAAAATCTAAAGAAAGTGTGATTATATGAGTTTATCTAAAGAAACAGAAGTAGTATTTGATGCACAAAGAGGTGTTGATTACGATTCAGCTAATCCACCATTATATGCATCTTCGACATTTCATCAAAAAGTTTTAGGTGGTGACGCTAAATATGATTATGCGCGAAGTGGCAACCCTAATCGTGCTTTGTTAGAAGAAAAATTAGCAGCACTTGAAGGGGGCGATTACTCATTTGCTTATGCATCAGGTATTGCAGCCATTTCAGCTGTACTACTCACATTAAATGCAGGTGATCATGTCATTCTCCCAGATGATGTCTATGGTGGTACTTTTAGATTAACAGAACAAATTTTGACACGCTTTAATATTCAATTTACCACGGTAGACACAACACAGTTACAAGAAATTGAAGAAGCGATTCAATCAAATACAAAACTGGTTTATATTGAAACACCATCTAATCCATTATTTAAAATCACTGATATTAAAGGCGTCTCTCGTATCACACAACAACACGAACTATTACTCGCTGTTGACAATACATTTATGACACCACTTGGTCAGTCACCTTTAGCTTTAGGTGCAGATATCGTCGTACATAGTGCTACAAAATTCTTGGGTGGTCATAGTGATATCATTGCTGGCGCTGCTATCACAAATAATAAAGCAGTAGCAGACGCACTTTATCTATTGCAAAACGGTACAGGAACTGCATTGTCTGCACATGATTGCTGGACGTTAGCACAGCATTTAAAAACGTTGTCTGTACGTTTCAATCAATCTGTTGAGAATGCACAAAAAGTTTATGATTTCTTAACGCAGCGCGAAGAAATTGCAGAAGTCTATTACCCAGGAAATGACAAGTTACATTTATCTCAAGCAAAACATGGTGGTGCTGTTTTAGGCTTAAGACTTAAAGATGAATCAAAAGCGCAAGCTTTTGTAGATGCGCTCACGCTACCACTTGTATCTGTCAGTTTAGGTGGCGTTGAGACGATTTTATCCCACCCTGCTACTATGTCTCATGCTGCTGTACCAAAAGAAGTTCGTGAAGCACGCAATATTACATTTGGATTATTTAGATTAAGTGTAGGCTTAGAAAATGCTGACGAATTAATTGCTGATTTAAACTACGCACTGAAGGAGGCCTTCAATGAGTCAACTCATCAACAAACTGAAACAGAACATTTTAGTCGCTGATGGTGCAATGGGAACCATTCTATATTCTGATGGTTTAGATACTTGTCCAGAAGCATATAATTTAACCCATCCTGACAAAATAGAACGGATACATCGCTCCTACATTGAATCTGGTGCAGATATTATTCAGACCAATACTTATGGTGCAAATTTTGAAAAATTAAAAGTATTTGGTTTAGAACACAAGGTTAAAGAAATACACAAAGCCGCAGTACAAATTGCCAAAAGAGCAGCTAATGATGAAACATTTATATTAGGTACCGTAGGTGGATTTAGAGGTGTAAAACAGGAAGATTTAGGTTTAGAAGCCATTCAATATCATACCGAGATCCAAGTAGATACTTTAGTTGAAGAAGGCGTCGACGGTTTACTTTTCGAAACCTATTATGATTTAGAAGAGCTGACCAACATTATTACAGCTACAAAACGCAAACATCATATTCCTATTATTGCTCAATTAACAGCATTAAACACAAATTACTTGAGAGATGGTACGGAAATTAATACAGCTTTACAACGCGTTGTCGACAGTGGTGCTGATATCGTTGGACTCAATTGTCACCATGGTCCTCACCACATGCAACAATCATTTTCACATATTGAATTACCTGACAATGCCTATTTATCTTGCTATCCCAATGCAAGTTTATTAGATATTGAAAATAGTCGATTTAAATACAGTGATAATGCCGAATACTTCGGTAAAGTGGCAGAGCAGTTGATCAAAGAAGGCGTTAGGATTATCGGGGGGTGTTGCGGGACTACACCAGAACATATTCAATACATTAAGTCCTCTGTAGCCAATCTCAAACCGGTATCCAGTAAAAATGTAATACCTATTAAAAAATATAATAGTCCTTCACATAACAATGTACAACAACAAAACTTAACAACGAAAGTCAAAGCACGTCCCACTATTATAGTAGAATTGGATACGCCAAAACACTTAGATACAGAAACATTTTTCAGAAATATCAAAAAACTTGATGATGCTCATATTGATGCGGTGACCTTAGCAGATAACTCTTTAGCTACTGTGCGTATCAGTAATGTCGCAGCAGCAAGTATCATCAAACAACAATATAATATTGAACCGCTCGTTCACATCACGTGTCGCGATCGTAACCTCATTGGACTACAATCACATTTATTAGGCCTATCCTTACTGAATGTAAATGAAATACTAGCCATTACAGGGGATCCATCAAAAATTGGTCATTTACCCGGCGCAACTAATGTTTACGATGTGAACTCCAAAGGTTTAACAGAAATTGCATTACGCTTTAACGAAGGTATTAACACAGATGGTGATGCGCTGAAGACGAAAACGAACTTCAACATCGCAGGTGCTTTTGATCCAAATGTTCGAAAACTCGAAGGGTCAGTCAAACGTGCTGAGAAAAAGATAGAGAGTGGCACACACTACTTTATCACACAGCCAGTCTATAGCACCGAAAAAATCGAAGAAATATATGAAGCAACCAAACATTTAGACGTACCATTCTTTATTGGCATTATGCCAGTCACTAGCTATAATAACGCACTATTTTTACACAACGAAGTGCCTGGAATCAAACTATCCGAAGACATTTTAGAACAATTTGAAGCTGTTAAAGACGATAAAGAAAAAACGAAAGCATTAAGCCTTAAACTTTCTAAGGAACTTATAGATACCGTCCATAAATATTTTAACGGCTTATATTTAATTACACCGTTCCAGAAAGTCGATTACACTTTAGCACTCGCATCATATTCACAATCAATTACTTCAAGTAAACAGGAGGCAATATTATGACAATTCAAACATCAAATTTAGGTTTCCCAAGATTAGGCAGAAAAAGAGAGTGGAAAAAAGCAATAGAAGGTTACTGGGCTAATAAAATAGATGCCCCTACATTAAATCAACAATTAACAGACTTGCATAAAGAGAATTTATTACTACAAAAGAACTATAATCTAACGAGTGTCCCTGTCGGAGATTTCTCTCTTTATGACCATATTCTTGATACATCATTATTATTCAATATTATTCCAGAACGTTTCCAAGGCAGAGCATTAGACAACGATTTATTGTTCGACATTGCCAGAGGTAATAAAGAACATGTTGCAAGTGCATTAATCAAATGGTTCAACACAAATTATCACTATATTGTACCTGAATGGGACAACGTAGAGCCAAAATTAAATGACAATGTATTATTAGAGCGCTTCAAATATGCACAATCCATTAATGTGAATGCGCACCCAGTAATTGTGGGTCCCATAACATTCGTAAAACTTTCTAAGGGCGGTTCGCAATCATTTGAAGAAAAAGTAAATACTTTACTACCTTTATATAAAGAAGTTTTACAGTCTTTAGTAGATGCAGGCGCGGAATACATTCAAATCGATGAACCAGTACTTGTGGAAGATGATAGTGCACCATTTGAAGATATTACACGTACTGCTTATAACTATTTTGACGAAGCAGGCGTAAGTAATCACCTTGTGATTCAAACTTATTTTGAACGTGTCAACTTAAAATTCCTCAACAGCTTACCTGTAAAAGGATTAGGTTTAGATTTTGTACATGATAACGGCTATAACTTAAAACAAATTAAAAATGGCGAACTAGACAAAAACAAAACACTTTATGCAGGTATTATAGATGGTCGTAATGTGTGGGCAGCAGACATTGAAGCTAAAAAATCATTAATCGACACACTACAAAGTGCTACAAATAACCTTGTTATTCAACCATCTTCTTCATTGTTACATGTACCAGTATCATTAGATGATGAAACATTAGACGAATCCATCGCAGAAGGTTTGAGTTTTGCCACTGAAAAATTAGATGAATTGGATGCTTTAAGACGATTATTTAATGACAATGACAGTCAGAAATTTGATGAATTGAAAGCACGTTATGAGCGCTTCCAAAATCAATCATTTAAAAATCTAGAGTATGATTTCGACAGTGTGCGTACTACACGTCAGTCACCTTTTAAAGTGCGTAAAAAAGCACAAGATGCACGTCTCAACTTACCTGATTTACCAACGACAACGATTGGATCATTCCCACAATCGCAAGAAGTAAGAAAATTCCGTGCAGATTGGAAAAATAATCGAATTACAGATGAAGATTATAAAACATTCTTAAAAAATGAAATTGCGCGCTGGATTAAAATCCAAGAAGATATCGGATTAGATGTCTTAGTCCATGGTGAATTTGAACGAAATGATATGGTAGAGTTCTTCGGCGAAAAATTACAAGGCTTCTTAGTGACGAAGTATGGATGGGTACAATCATACGGTTCACGTGCGGTAAAACCACCTATCATTTATGGTGATGTAAAATGGACAGAGCCTTTAACAGTTAAAGAGACACTTTATGCACAAAGTTTAACGGATAAACCAGTAAAAGGTATGCTTACAGGTCCAGTGACTATCTTGAATTGGTCATTTGAACGTGTAGACTTGCCACGCGAAACCGTACAAGACCAAATTGCATTAGCGATTAATGAAGAAGTTTTAGCTTTAGAAAAAGCTGGTATCCAAATTATTCAAGTTGATGAACCTGCATTGAGAGAAGGTTTGCCATTACGTTCAGAATATCATGAAGATTACCTTAATAAAGCTGTGCACTCATTTAAATTAGCTACATCATCTGTTGCCGATGAAACGCAAATTCATACACATATGTGCTATTCTCAATTTGGCCAAATCATTCATGCTATTTATGATTTAGATGCAGATGTTATTTCAATAGAAACATCTCGTAGCCATGGCGACTTAATTAAAGATTTTGAAGATATTACTTATGACTTAGGTATTGGATTAGGGGTATATGATATCCACAGTCCACGTATCCCTACTGAAGCAGAAATCACAGAAGCAATTAACCGAGCGCTACAAGAAATTGATCGTTCTTTATTCTGGGTTAATCCAGATTGTGGTTTAAAAACACGTAAAGAAGATGAAGTGAGAGAATCATTGACTGTGCTTGTAAATTCAGTAGACAAATTACGTAAATCAACAAACCCTGCAACAGTTTAATCATTAATGACGAAGGTGATACCAATGACATATCCACTATGGGAACAGTTAGAACAATTAAAAACTGCAACATGGGTAGACTTAACCCATACTTTTGATGAAACAATTCCGTGTTTTAGTGAATTTGAACGCGCAAAAGTTTCTACACTATTTAATGTTGCCGACGATGGTTTCTATGTCCAAAACTGGAATATTGTGACTCAGTATGGGACTCACATAGATGCCCCGATACATTTTGTCGAAAAAACGCGCTATCTTCATGAAATTGATCTAAAAGAACTCGTATTACCATTAGTTGTTTTAGACTTTTCACAAGAAGTGGCAGCTGATGCTGACTTTATTTTAACGCGTGATCATATTAAACAATGGGAAACTAAACATGGTTCAATCGAACCTGGCACATTTGTTGCGTTTCGCAGTGATTGGTCCAAACGTTGGCCAGATATTGAACATTTTGAAAATAAAGATGCAGAAGGACAACTACACTTACCTGGTTGGGGCTTGGATGCCTTACAATATTTACTTGAAGATAGACAAGTCCAATCTATCGGTCATGAAACGTTTGATACAGATGCTTCAGTAGATGTTGTCAAAAATGGTGATATTGTCGGTGAACGTTACGTATTAGGTCAAGATACCTACCAACTTGAGTTACTAACAAATTTAGATCAACTGCCTACACGAGGCGCCATTATTTATGCTATCAGTCCAAAACCAAACAAAGCACCTGGATTTCCAGTACGTGCCTTTGCTATCAAACCTTAAAACCATAAGCGAAACGGTCCATTTCGCTTCAATAATATGAAACTTATAAAACCTAGCCATTATCATATATAAGAAATTGAGCACTTCTTATATTCATATATCTCTTTTATAAATAGACAATAAATTCTAAAATATGATTATGTTGATACGTAACTATTTGAAATAACGTTACACAAACAATTATCATTAACTGTTTATAGACACCAACATATTACCAACTTAACTGGGGCGGGAATTTGATATCAAATACAATTTTTGATTTCTATCCCGTCCCACTTTTATGGAATAAATACATAGGTCATAAGTTGGATTTTTAATAGATGATAATCTCTATCATTTAAAAAATTAAAATCAATGTTATACTTCAATTAAATTCTATTATATAAATAGCGTGTTATTGTGCATGCTTTACTATAAATTTTTAATACAATACGAGGTGACCTTTTTGGAATTAAATAAATCAAATTCCCCTTTTGATGAAAATCAATTGGAACTTATACAACAACTTATGCCAACACTGTCATCAAATCAACAGTCTTGGTTAAGTGGCTATTTGCTTAATGCTTCTACAGATGAAGGTGACCCATCGCAATATACCGATCATCCTGAAACATCTGAACACGCAAACGCAACAGCTGAATTAACATCGTCCATTAACACAACTAATTCAGAAATACCAACAGAAGATACGACGCATTCGACAATATCTACGGATGAGCCTATAGAAGTAAACATTTTATTTGGAACAGAAACAGGCAATGCTGAAGAAATTGCTGATGAATTTGAAACAAAATTAAAAGAACATGATTTTACAGTTCATACTTGGGAAATGGATGATTTTCCTCAAGAGGACTTATCAAAAGTTAACCATGTGTTTATCATTACTTCAACGCATGGTGTAGGAGAACCTCCGATTAATGCGTTGGATTTTTATGACTACCTGCATAGTGACGAGGCACCTGATTTAAGTCATTTAAACTTCTCAGTACTCGCATTAGGTGACCAAGACTATCCTGATTTCTGTCAAGCGGGCAAAGATTTCGATAAAATCTTAGGTGATTTAGGTGGTCATCGATTAGCTGATCGCGTTGAATGTGATTTTGATTTTGAAGAAGTATCTGAACAATGGATTATTGACATGCTTGAACTTTTGTCTCAAATGTCTCCTGGTAGTTCAAAAAATGAACCTAAAGATGAAGATGTCGTTGTCGAAGAACCGCAAGCAACTTATTCAAAAACACATCCATTTTATGCTGAAATCATCAAAAATAGTGTGTTAACTGAACCAACTGCTACCCGTGAAGTCAGACATCTTGAATTATCTATAGAAGGGTATGGCGAAGCCTACGAACCTGGAGACAGCTTAGTAATTATCCCTAAAAACAACCCAGAACTTGTAGAAGAAGTAATCCAAACATTGGATTGGGATGGCACAACAACAATAGACATAGACAATAGCGGTAATAGTACCACTATACAGGATGCACTTACGAATGAATTTGAAATTGCTAAATTAACACCATCTATATTAAATAATGCAGCTGCGTTATTTGGAAATCCTATGCTAAATGCAAATGTTCAAAACAACGAATGGGTACAAGATTATATTTATGGCAGAGATTTCATTGATTTAATTAAAGATTTTACACCTGTCGCGCTGTCACCTGATATGTTAAAAGACTTATTGAGAAAATTGCCGCCAAGAGAATACTCTATTGCTAGCAGTAATCAAGTAAATCCACATACCGTCCATATCACTGTACGCGTAGTTAAATATGACGCACATCATCGTGAACGTCATGGCGTATGTTCTGTACAACTCGCAGATCGTACACAATTAGGTGATAAATTACCTGTTTACCTTAAAAAGAACCCTAATTTTAAATTCCCTTACGATGAACAAACACCAGTCATTATGATTGGTGCAGGTACTGGCATTGCGCCTTACAGAGCTTATCTCCAACAAAGAGCGCATTTAGGATTGAAAGGTAACCAATGGCTCATATTTGGAAATCAAAATATTGATGCAGATTTCCTATATCGCAATGATTTAGAGTCATGGCTTGACCAAGGCGTGCTTAGTAAACTAGATTTAGCATTTTCAAGAGATACAGAAAATAAAATCTATGTTCAACACCGAATTGAAGAAAATGGGGAAGATTTTTATCAATGGTTAACAAATGGTGCAACCATTTATCTTTGCGGTGACAAAGAAGAGATGGCAAAAGGAGTACACCAATCTTTTGTCAATGTACTCATTCAGCATGGTAACTTTAATCAAGCACAAGCAGAAGATTATTTAACAGAACTAATTAAAAATCAAAGATATCAACGTGATGTTTATTAATAGTTGAGCCAATCACTGCATCATCATTACATTGATATGAATCCTACAACCACCTCAGCGATTATTTTTCAGATAATCGCACGGAGGTGGTTTTTTTATACTAAATTGCTGTTAAAAATGCCGTTTAGAATAATATTACAACCACTTACCTATTTTGTATGGTAATCAAATCATTTATTTGTTTTACTTATCAATAAGAAGGAGGCGAACTGAGCATGGATGTGAAGGTAATATATAATCAGCATTTAGACAACAATCAAGTAATCATTGAAGTCAATGAACACACTGAGCACGTGAATGACATTGTAAACTATATTAACAAATTAGCCAAAACGAAGTTATTTCCCGGAAAATATAAAGGGGAAACGCACTTTATAAAACAAGAAGATATTATTTCCTTTCGCATAGAAAATAAAATTCTTACTATGATTACCGCAGACAAACAATTTACAATGAATCAGCGACTATACGAAATCAAATCTCAAATCAACACCTATTTTCTACAAATCTCTAAATCTGAAATAATAAATATTAATTATATTGATTATTTGAAACTCAATAAAAATGGCACAATTGAAATTCGTTTTACTAATAATGATTTCACTTATTCATCAAGAAGGTATTTACCATTAATCAAGGAGGCTTTAAAATTATGAAACGCTTATTACACGGCGCAATCACAGGTATTGCTATTGGAGTTATCATTTCTTTATTTTTTTCAGTTGTTTTTTCACATACTTCATTTCATCCAGTCTCCCCTGTCTCAACAATGGGTCATTTATACTTTCAATATTTAAGCGAATTACAAACAATGTTTATCGCAGTTATCATCTGGGCATTAATTGGTATTACATTTAGTTTTGGAGCACTCATATTTTCAAGTTCTAGAAAATCATTATTATTTAAAACATCTGTGCACTTCACCCTAATGTTCGTTATCATGCTCCCTTTAGCAATACTAGCGGGATGGTTTCCACTTAAAGTTTCAGCTTTAGTATCTTTTATCATTATCTATACAATTGTCTATTTTATCATTTGGTCAATAGAAGCGAAACGTAATCAAAACGATATCAATGAAATTAACGCTATGCTTTCAAAAAGAAAGGGTGAAAAACATGAATAAAGGGAGATACACTGTAATACCCAATGCCTCAGTCACAGTTTTTCTAATAGGACTTCGTATAAATAAATGGTATAAAATTCATAAATGGTTACCTGTACTCTTAGCTATGCCACCTATGCTCAGAGAATTATCAAAAGATAAAACGCTGGGATGTTTATCTTTTGAAATGCTATTTAAATATCGTGGTGTGATGATTGTTCAATATTGGGAATCTAATGAAAAATTACTTTCTTATTCAAAAATGCCGGTACATTTAAAAGCATGGCGACGTTTTATGAAAGAACTTAAGCAAAATGATGCTGTAGGTTTTTATCATGAGACTTATAATGTCGATGCGAATCAATATGAAAATATTTATATTAACATGCCCGATTTTGGTCTAGGAAAAGCACGTAATAACGAAAAAGTAACCAAAGCTACACACACAGCAAAGCAACGCTTACGCTCATAAACCTGACCTATCAATGCTCATCCTGCCTTATCACTTTATATGCGATGAACATATACTAAAATAGTTTTCAGCATAGAAAAGCTCCCTTCAAGTTTCATTTTTTAAATGTCACTTTGAAGGGAGCATATGCATTGTCTATACTCATTCCTAACAGAATATAGTTATTTCAGTGTTTTATTACTTTACTAGCTAATTACTAAACTATTATCTTACATATTCAAAGATACCGGCAGCACCCATACCTACACCAATACACATCGTTACCATACCATATTGTGTATCCGGGCGTTTTTTCATTTCTGAAAGTAATCTGCCAACCAACATCGCACCCGTAGCACCCAATGGATGACCTAAGGCAATTGCTCCGCCGTTAACATTCGTCTTTTGAGCATCTAAACCTGTCTCTCTCATTGAAGCGATTGTTTGAGATGCAAATGCTTCATTCAACTCTACTAAATCAATATCATCTACATTCAAGTTTGCCTGTTTTAACACTTCAGGAATTGCATAAGCAGGTCCAATCCCCATCAATTTAGGATCTACACCAACTGCTTTAAAACCTACGAATCTCGCAATTGGTTCTACGCCTAATTCCTTTACCTTTTCACCTGACATTACTACTACAAAGCCTGAACCGTCAGTTAAGGGTGCCGAGGAGCCTGCAGTCACTGTGCCATCCGCCTTAAAAACAGTGGGTAATTTAGATAATGCTTCTTGATTCGTATCTGGTCTAATCAATTCATCATCTTTAAATACTGCCTGCGATACGACCGGACCATTTTCATCATAATCCACTTTATTCACTTCAATCGGAATAATTTCATCTTCAAATTTACCTTCTGCTTGTGCTTTAGCAGCACGGGCATGACTTTGTACTGCATAGGCATCTTGATCTTCTCTAGAAACCTTGTAAGTGTCAGCCACCATTTCTGCAGTTAACCCCATTGGATAAGATACACCAGAATCTTCGTCTTGCAGTATCGGGTTATTGGTTGGCTCATTGCCCCCCATCGGTACCGCACTCATAAGTTCAATACCTCCAGCAACTAGAATGTCTGCTTGGTCCGCTATAATTTGATTTGCTGCATGTGCAATTGTTTGTAAGCCTGAAGAACAATAACGATTGACTGTTTGACCAGGTACTTCATTTGGCATCCCTGCTAATAAGGCGATTGTTCTAGCAATATTTTGTCCTTGCAAGCCTTCTGGAAATGAATTCCCAACAATGACATCTTCAACCATACTAGGTTCAAATGAACCTCCAACTCTTTCTAAAACACCTTTCAATACTTTTGCAGCTACTTCATCAGGTCTTTCATGAGTCATTGCACCATTTTTTGCTTTACCAGCTGCTGAACGTCCATAAGCTACTATATACGCGTCTCGCATTTAGTTTCACCCTTTCCTCTATAATGTTCGATTATTAGTTGCGTAGCGGTTTTCCTTTTTCTAACATGTGAGAAATTCTATCGTATGTTTTTTTATTTTGAAGTAATTCTAAAAATCTTTCTTTTTCAAGTTTTTGTAAATATCTTTGATTTACATAGGTGTTACGTGGAACATCTCCACCACTTAGTACTTCTGCAATCTTCAATGTTATTTCATAATCGTAATCACTAATAAAGTGACCCACACGCTGTGCATCTAATTGACCTTCCGCTAACGCTTTAAAGTCTCGACCTAAAGCGATATATTGAGTTTTTGGAAGTGGTACATAATTCGCTTCAGATTCATAGCGCGCACGTTTCAATGCAATTTCAATACGTCTTTCGGTATTTAAAATAACTGTATCTGTTTCTTTTAAATAGCCATATCTTTTTGCTTCATAAGCGTTTGTAGATACTTTAGCAAAGCCAATTTGCATTAAAATATTGGTAATAGACGCTTGTTTATCATCTTTTTTATGATTTGTACGCATAATACGATCTGTTAGTTCTGCTAGTCCGCCACCTGCTGGCAATAAACCTACACCTGTTTCTACAAGGCCAATGTAAGACTCACTCGCCGCTACAACAATTGGTGAATGTAATACAAGTTCACAACCGCCTCCTAATGCACGTCCTTGAACAGCTGTTACAACAGGTTTCAACGCATGTTTTAGTCTCGCAAATACATGGTGTAATTGTTCGACCGCTTCACCTACTTCAGAAACCACTTTCCCGTCTTCATGTGCTTTCTTCATTTGATATAAATTAGCACCTACACTAAAGTTGTTACCACCTGCGTAAATCACCATGCTCGTGAAGTCTTCATTTTCAAGCTTATCAATTGCTTCTAATAAGTCAGATAAAAAGCTATTTGAAATGACATTATTTTTACTTTGTAATTTTAATAATAATTGATCTTTATTTGCTATAGATAAATTAGAATCGGATCTATCCCACAATTCTGAATCGATATAAGCTGTTACAGGTGTCACGCGTTCAATAGATTCACCTTCAGCATAAAACGGTTCGTTGCGTTGCTCAATCCAATCTGGTAACTGACCTAATTCTTCTTTCATACGAGATTTAACACGTTCATATCCCATTAAATCCCATAATTGGAATGGTCCTAATTTCCAGTTGAATCCCCAAACTAATGCGCGGTCAATATCTTTAAAATCTTCCGCAGCTTTTGGTACATTCAATGCTGAATAATAGAAATTATTTCTCAATGTTTCCCATAAGAATACACCTGCATCATCTTGTGCATTAAAGATAACATCTAAATTTGAGGCAAGGTCTTTACTAAAACGACCTAAAATTTCTAGTTGTGGCTGCTTTGGCTCAACGTAGTCATTTTGCTGTTCATCATAAACATAACGTTGTTTATTTACTTTTTTATAAAACCCTTGTTTTGTTTTATTTCCGAGTGCACCATTTTCGGCTAATTTTTCAGAAAGTGTTACATCTTTGAAGAATGGTTGCTCTTCTGGAATTTTTTGCAATCCTTTGATTACAGCCATAGCAATATCTAATCCTACTAAATCAGACAGCCCATATGTGCCCATTTTAGGTCGACCAATACTGCGACCAGTTAATGCATCAACATCAGTAATAGAGAAACCTTGCTGTTCTGCGCGATACATAATATCATTCATTGTTTGTGTGCCAACTCTATTGGCAACAAAACCAGGTACATCATTTGCTACAATTACCCCTTTACCTAATACATCTTCTGCAAAGGTTTGTACCCGTTCAACAACCGCTGAATGTGTTTGTTTATTGGGGATAATTTCCACTAATTTCATGATTCTAGGTGGATTGAAGAAGTGCATACCGAAAAATCTTTCTTTATCACTATCATCAAATACCTCTGCAATTGCTTCAATTGGAATGCCTGAAGTATTTGTTGCAAACACTGCATCATTATTCGCTACTTTTTTAACTTGATCCCAAATTTGATGCTTTATGTCCACTTCTTCTTTAACCGCCTCAATATATATATCTGCATCATCATCTTGTAAATCTTCATTAAAATTACCGTATGATAAGTTTGAGGCAAATGATAAATCAAACAGTTGTGGACGTTTAGGATTTGTAATTGCTTCATAAGCCTTTTTCGAGATTTTGTTAGGATCATTTTCATCAATGACAATATCCAATAATTTAACTTTTAAGCCTGCATTTACAAGTAGTGCAGCAATTTGACTACCCATTGTTCCTGCACCTAGCACTGTTGCTTTTCTTATCGTCATACTAAACCCTCCAATTTTTTCATTAACATCTTACACATAAATCTTTATATAAATGCGGAATCTCCTGTAATTGCTCTACCGATAACTAATGCATTGACTTCGTGTGTACCTTCGTATGTGTATATTGCTTCTGCATCTGCAAAGAAACGAGCGATATCATATTCTCCAGCTAATATACCGTTACCACCATGAACACCACGACCCATGGCTACAGTCTCTCTCAATCTTAATGAATTCATCATCTTAGCTGTTGAAGTCGCTACTTCATCATATTCACCGTTAGCTTGCATACGTGCGAGCTGTGCACATGTAGTCATGGCTTGTGCTAAGTTTCCTTGCATCATTGCCAATTTTTCTTGAATAAGTTGGAATTTACTAATTTCTTTACCGAATTGTTTACGTTTTGTTACGTAATCTGTCGTTGCTTTCAATGCGCCAGCCATTGCACCTGTCGCCATATAAGCCACACCTGCACGTGTTGAATATAAAACTTTCGCGATATCTTTAAAGCTATTAATATTTTGTAAACGCTGTTCTTCTTTGACGACAACATTTTTCAAACGAATTTTTGCATTAGGTACGATTCTTAGTGCAATTTTATGTTCTAACAGTTCAATTTCTACGCCTTCTTGACTTGGCTCAATTATAAATCCTTTCGGTTTGCCAGTTTCAACATCTACGGCATAGACTGGCATGACATCTGAAACATTTGCTCCACCAATCCATTTCTTTTCTCCGTTAATAATCCATTCATCGCCTTGACGTTTTGCAGTTGTTTCTAACCCTCCTGCGACATCAGAGCCATGTTCTGGTTCTGTCAGCGCAAAACAAGTACGTAATTCATGTGATTGTAACTTGGGTAGATAATAGGCCTGTTGTTCTTTACTACCGCCAAACCAAAATGAATTATGTCCTAATCCTTGATGCACACCTAACAATGTTGCTAAAGATACATCAAATCTTGCAATCGTATATGACATGAAAAACTGGAACATTTGACTCGGTGTACGGGCGCCTTCACGACCTTCAAACAGCAATGGATTATTAAAATAGTTAAGTTTTCCTAACTCGTCAAAATAACCTTCTGGCTCAGTGGCATTTAACCAATGTTCATTCACAGAATCACGATATTTTTCTTCTAACATATCATTCAATTGTTTTAATAATTTCACTTCGCCTTCCGTTAAATCTTTTCCAATACTTAAAATATCTTCTGGGTACAATGCTTTTAGTGTTTCTTCTTTTGTTGGCATAATTAAAACCTCCATTTTTTGATAGCGCTTACATTTATAGTAAAAAAATTTTGTGCTTTTCAGCATTTTATTTTAATTCAAATCGTCAACACCTTTGGCTTCTTCTTGAGCTTTCTCATTCATGTATTTCTGAAGTTCTAATTTGTCTGCTTTTGATGTAGAGTTCAATGGCATGTGTGTCAATTTCAAATATAATCTCGGTATTTTATAACCAGCAATATTTTCACGCATATGCGCATCTAATTTTGCTTCAAAATCCGGATCATCTTCGGTAAGCACAACTGCTGCAGCAACTGATTCACCATATTTAGGACTATCATATCCAACGACAACCCCTTGAGCTACGAGTGGGTGTTCTGCTAATACCGTTTCCACTTCGGAAGGTAGGACATTCTCACCACCAGTAATAATCATTTCTTTACGACGATCAACGATATAGACATCACCATCTTCGTCTACTTTTGCTAAATCGCCTGTTAAGAAATATTCGCCATGAAATGTTTTTCCAGTTTCTTCAGGTTTGTTCCAATAACCAGGTGTTATATTATTACCACGAACGCCAAGTTCACCGATTTCACCAACTTCTACCTCTTCAAAGTTATCATCGAATATGCATATATCCGTAAACATGACTGGTTTACCAATACTGCCTGGTTTCTGCGCACCATTTTCCGGTGTATTGACCATTACGAGCGGTGCTTCAGTTAAGCCATAACCGTTAATAATTGAATAGCCTAAACTATTAAATTTCTTTTGCACCATTGGTAAAGGTGATGAACCACCTTGAATTAAGAAATCGATACTTTCAAAGTTTTTTAAGTCGAAATTTTCTGCTACCAACATGGCATAATACATCGTTGGAATCTGAATTAAATAATTTGGTTTGTACTGAGCCATTAAATCATTTAGCGCTTCGCCATTAAAATAACGCTGTAATATCAGAGTGCCTCCAGCCATTAATAAAGGCAGCGTCAAATCGTTAAATCCTAAGACATGGAACATTGGTGTGGAAATAATTGTTGTATATGTCGAATTAATTTTATAAGTCAGTGCAATATTGATTGGATTATTTACAAAAGAATCATATGAAAACATAACTCCTTTAGGTAATCCCGTTGTACCGCTTGTATACATTAACGATGCTAAATCGTTTCCTTCCACATTAACAGTATTGAAAGGACGGTGTTGCGAAGGATCTACTATATCATCATATACTTTTGAGTCAATATCCATGTGCAGTAAGTCATCTGCAATACCTTCTAAACTTGAGACATGCTTCTCAGCGTAAAAAATGAGTTTGACATTTGAATCTGCAATCACACTTTTTATTTCCTGTGTTTTCAAACGCCAGTTAATTGGTAAGTATACAGCCCCCAATTTAAATGAAGCGAACATCAAATCTAATAATGCTACGTCATTAGGTGTAAATATACCGACGACATCGCCACGTTTTACACCTTGATCTTGTAAATGATTAGCTAAATTTTCTGCACGAATATTTAAATCTTGATAAGTCCATTCTGTGCCTTTGAATGGGTCAATCACTGCGGCTTTTTCATCATCAAATGTCGCTCTTGTTTTAATCCAGTCGTAGTTCATATTTTTCTCCCCCTTAGTTTAAATACGATAATCCGACTTTATTGCATCAGACAATCCTCCCCACTTATCTTGATAAATATCGCTATTTATTTCTTTCAAATGCGTTGCAATGAGCGGCTTGAATTCCATATTTGCTAGAATATCTCGCTCTAAATCAAGACCAGGAGCTATTTCAATGAGCATTAATCCCTGTTGTGTGAGTTCAAATACAGCCCTTTCGGTGACAAAGTAAATCTCTTGTTCAAGCAAAAACGCATTTTCAACATTGAAATCAATATTATCAATTTCATTGATAAATTTTGGTATGTGACCTTCTTGTTCTACATTAACCTTGCGCTGTTCATAACTTAGTTGACCCCCGACAACTAATGAACCGGAAAAGACAATTGTTTTTACCGTTTGACTTATGTCGATAAACCCACCACAGCCATTCATTTTATTGCCAAATTTTGAGACATTTACATTACCCTTGGAATCTACTTGAGCAAAGCTTAGAAAGGCTATATCAACGCCTCCGTTATAAATGAAATCCCAAGTCATATCGTGTCTCATACGTGCACTTAAGTTATAGTTCATACCAAAATATTTTCCGCTGCTAATCAAACCACCAAACACGCCTGTATCTATATTGGGCTGTACTAAATTATTAACCCCTTCTTCAGTTAAAACATTGGATAACTCATTATTTATGCCAAAACCAATACTGATGACATCACCTTGAAGTAAAAATTGAGCAGCACGTCTCAAAATTACTTTTCGAGTGTTCAATTCTATATATGGTTCTCGCATCTCTGTAATTTGATAATGTCCTGAAAGTGCCGGATCATAGTACGTTTGAATCACTTGTCTATGATATTTTGGATCACGGTTCACTACAATATAATCTACTAATTTGCCAGGTATAAACACTTCATTTGGATTGAAACGACCACTTTGAATCACTTCTTTCACTTGAACAATGACCTTTCCCTTATTTTTATGCGTAGCTGCTGCTAAACTAAAACCTTCTCCTAAGTGTGTCTCATGCTTCATATAAATATTGCCTGCTTCATCAGCATATGTACCTCTTAGTAAAGCTACATCAATTTCTGGAAACTGATATTTCAAATAAGTGTCATCATTGATATTTATTAAAGAAACCAAATCCTCAGTCGTACATGTATTGACTTTTCCACCAGAATAACGTGGATCCACATTTGTATTTAAACCAATTTTAGTAATCGGCCCTGGAAAAGCTTCCGTACTTCCTCGATAATGTGTGGTTATAACACCTTGAGGAAGGAAATAAGCCTCTATTTCATTGTTCTGCATTGCTTGAATCGTTGCTGGTGAACCAGTAATAATACTCGTGATTAATCGTTTAACCATACCCCTTGAAACGAATGAATCTAAATCATAACTGTCACCTCTATAGTCACTAATATCATTAGCAAGCATGAACGTTAAATTATTAAGTGATTGATCCTCATCATATTGTTCGACTAACGTTTTAAGTATCTCAGCTGGTAAATTTGCTGTAGATAAGGCTGCCAGAGCTATAACATCACCTTCTTTTACGATGTCTTTCAAATCTGAAAATGGAATAATTTTCATACAGTTTCTCCTATCTATGTTTAATCCAACTAATAAAATATTGAGTGATAAATATCTCCTTTCTTCATGTATGTAAGCCCTTACATGTAATATACCATTATTTTTGAAATTTATGCAAAAATTTTAAATTTTACGATTATAGTGAATTGTGAAAATATACACAACATCTGCTATGACGGTTTTGGAAGTGTGTGAAGGAAAATATGAAAATCATTGAAAGAGAACTAGGCAAACAAAATGTTTTATTAAAAAAAGGATATATCCAAAGATAATAAAAAAATCTGGAACATGATTGCTTTGTCCCAGACGTATTCATTACATTTTCTGTTGTAAGGTACTACAAAAAAGGAAACAGTCATTTGTATATCACTTGCTGCTACCACTCGCGCTGTACTTTTATCTATTCATTCTCCAACAATTTAAATTTTTCTTCTAATGTTTGAAGCCCTTGATCTATAATCTTTTTTTGTTCAATTAAATTTTTTTGATGTTCCAAAAATATATTTTTCCGCTTCGTTTTTGTGTCACTGCCTTGATGATATAACTCCGCAATTTCTTTTAATTTTGATATAGGCATATGTGTCTGACGCATGCATTTTATAAATTCAATCCAATATAAGTCTTCTTCTGAAAAATCTCTATAGCCATTCTTATTTCTCTGAACAAAAGGAAAAAGCCCTGCTTTATCATAATATCGAATGGTGTGTTCACTGATACCTAAATTATCGGCAACTTGTTTGACTTGCATAATTTACCTCCTAAAAAAGGTGACCTTATAAAGTCACCTTTTTGTCTATTTCATAAGTTGAACTAGCAGTTCTTCATAATCATTGTCAATGATAGCTTCAAATCCAAATGTTGATGTCATATCATGTTTTAATGACGCCACACTGTTATAACCAATGTGTTCAGGATTATCTATACTCAAACCAATGCTTTTAATATCATTATGGAATAAATTATTTTGATGCGATAGCTCAATAATCTCTTCGGCTAATGCTTTAACGTAATTATGACTTGGCACAGATACATTCTTTTCATCTATTACCTTGGCTTCTGTAATAATTTTGATATCTGTTTCTTTCCCTTTAAATATTGCTAAAAAGTAATACATATCAAAATGACCTCCTTATGATTAAAAAGTAAACTAGCGAGTCGTATAACCACCATTTGCAAATAATGTTTGACCGTTGATCCACCATCCGTCTAAAGTTAAGAAAGTAATAATCGGCGCGATGTCTTCTATTTTTGTAAGTTGGTTATGAAGCGCTTGGGATTTATGGAATGCTACAGCATCATCGCCTTCTTGTGGATAGAAGAATGGCGTATCCATTGGCCCTGGAGCGACAGCGTTTACTGAAATCCCTCTATCCATAAATTCTGAGGATGCTGCGCGTGTATAATGCTCAACAGGTGCTTTGCCACCAGCATAAGTTGAATAAAAACCTGTGTAAGCAGCAAGCAATGCAGTAGCCAAAGTGATGATTTTACCATGATCATTCATAGATTTTTCAGCATATTTAATAAAGAAATAAGCTGACTTTGCGTTGATGTCCGCCATACTATCGAATTCTTCTTCAGACGTTTCTGAAATCGGTTTTTTAAGCACTTTTCCTACAGTATTTATTGCAATATCTACTTTTCCAAACGTTGCTTCAACATGCTGAAATAAAGCTTTGACATTGCTAACCTTGGTCAAATCACCAGAAAATAATGTACCTTCTCCGCCCAGATTTTCAACTTTTGTAAGTGTCGCTTTTGCATCATCTAAAGAATTTTCATCATGGTGATGGATTACTAATTTAGCGCCTTCTTTAGCGTAAGTAGTGCTTAATAAGCCACCAAGGTTCTTAGCACCACCAGCAATAACTACAACTTTGTCCTGTAGACTGTCAAATTTACCCATATTATATAACCTCCTTTGAATATAATTCAATCGTAAACCTTAGAGCGCGATATCAAGCAAGTGATTGCTGAAAAATGCTAATATTTTTAGTGGCGTCTTTGTTTCATTAGAATGTGCTGTATGTGAAGAAAAATGATGATATTACTTTGTTCTGTTGGCTTTTATATCGTTATTTGTTGGCAACCTTCATTTCCTTACTTTTTTAGTTGCGCGTTAACTTTTTTACTGTGTAGTAGATTATTAATAAAAAATATTAACCATAATATTAGAAAAATAATCACAAATATAGTAATTGATGAAACCACTGTGGAAACCTCCATCGGTAACCAATGATTAAGATAAGCTACAACAATAAATGAAATAACACTACCACTTAAATGAATGAATAATTGCAGTAATAAAGGTATACTTTCTACTACATAAATACTAGATAATAAGCCACAAATAGCTCCAAAGAAATATATTCCTAATACATCACCAAAACCAATGCTCATGTGATTAGCTGCGAGAAATATAATCGTGATGCTACTGCTAAATCCGACACCTTGTAACATTTCTTTTAAGGTTCTTTTCATTATAATCCTCTCCTTATATGTTATATGCCTAATGCTTTATTTAAATTTTTGACGTATCTTCGAGATATAGACACTTTCTTGCCATTCGTAAGTGTAGCTATTAGATTACCTGAGAAGGATGGATTAACTTTCTTTATAAAATGAACATTAATAATTGATGATTTAGATATTTTTATAAAGAAAGCGCCGGCCAACTTATGTTGTAATGTACTTAAAGCCATACGTGTTGTAAGTTCTTTTTCTGTTGTCGTAATTGTGATTTCTTTATCAAATATTTCAGCGAACATGATATCTGATTTACTGATCATGAATATACCTTCTGATGTTTTAATCCCTAGTTTATCTAAATTTGAAAATGTGAAATTATTAATGTGTTCTAATAAACTTTCACCTGTTTTTCTATCAAAAGTATTGATGTTTACTTCTGTTATAGTGCGAACTTCGTCTACTTTCAGATGAACTCGTACGTCACTTTCCATAGTACCGCCCCCCCTCTTTTTACTTATACTATATAATTCTCTGCTATTTTGTCAGTACTTTTATCGTAAGAGGTCACCAATATAACGTAACCGGTTGAAAACATAATTATAAAATTCAAACTCTTTTTCTAATTCCATTCATAGTTTCCTTTTTAATAATATCAATAATAGTTATGTCTATTGCGGAACACATAATTTTGTATTCTTACCCATCAAAATGTAATAATCCACTTATAAAACAATAGCTGTGTTTAATTCACAAAAACCCCTTATTACTGAAAATAGTAAGGGGGGTTTGGAATGTGTCTTATTCGACTAATTTTATTCATCATTACGTAGAGGAATCCATACATAAACAACGCGACATAACACCTAATGATTAACTAAAAACTATTTTATATGCGTACAAGCAGTAAAAAAAGGATAAGTCAAAGTTTAATATAAAGGCTAAAAAGCGTCATAACCTCTATATAAAGAGATAATAAAGTTGATAAATCAATTAAAATTCTTTTAAAATAATAGCTACAAGTAAAATTG
Organism: Staphylococcus sp. GDY8P54P; assembly: GCF_017892645.1. Classification (NCBI taxonomy): domain Bacteria; kingdom Bacillati; phylum Bacillota; class Bacilli; order Caryophanales; family Staphylococcaceae; genus Staphylococcus; species Staphylococcus sp. GDY8P54P. The sequence goes on from NZ_JAESLN010000010.1 coordinate 196,269, forward strand.
CTAAACAAACTCATGTAAATTGTTCTACAACTTATAGAGAATTTAAAAATCAGGAGGAATGAAATGGTTAAATCCGTGCAGGTTTATCATTATGACTCATTCAGTATAGAAGCCAATAAAGGGAACCCTGCTGGCGTTGTATTGGATACAGAAAATTTAACAGATTGGGAAATGCAAGAAATTGCATCAAAAATTGGCTTTAATGAAACTGCATTTCCTGTTAAATCTGATAAGGCAGACCTTAGAATACGTTTCTTCACGCCAGGCCATGAAATGGACCTTTGTGGTCATGCAACAATTGCCACGATTTATGCTTTAAAAGAAAAACAATTACTAAAAAATAAAAACGAAATTACAATTGAAACTAAAGCAGGCATTTTAGCTATTGGAATGAATGTATCTCATAATGACCAAATATATATCACTATGCAACATGCCACACCACAATTTGAGGCATTCAATGGCTCTAATAAAGATTTAGCTCATGCACTAAGTATCGAAGAAGAAGATATCGTCGATAATTTACCAGTTTTATATGGAAGTACAGGCGTTTGGACACTTCTGGTTCCAGTGACAAGTCTAGCTGTTTGTAAGAAAATGAAACCCAACAATGACCAATTCCCTTCTATATTAAGCGAAAAGCCTAACGTGTCTATTCATCCATTTTGTTTTGAAACATATCATCCAGATGCTAATATGCATGCACGTCATTTTTCTTCACCTTTCTCTGGAACAACAGAGGATCCAGTTACTGGAACCGCTTCTGGAATTATGGGAGCTTACTTTGTTAAATACATACATAACAATTCAGACCATCCACTCAATCTTATCGTTGAACAAGGCCAAGAAATTGGTAAAAATGGTAAGGTGAAGGTTAACGTTACTTTTAAAAACAATGAATGGGAAATAAAAATAACTGGAACAGCCGTTAGCGTTAAAACATTTATTGTTCATTTAACTGATTCTTAATTGAAATCAACTTAATAAATATATGTAATTGACTTAGTGATAGCTATAAAGTTCGCATTATAAATGATGTAAAATAAGCATCAACAACTGTAACTAATCGTTTAAGTAGTTAATAAGTTTAAACCGTTCGCTTATTAAACATGTATATCAAATTCATAATAACGGCAATATAAAAGGACCAATCCATGATTATCTTACGGATTAGTCCTTATTTTAAATATGAGATTTATAGCGCGGTATCATTTATTAATGAATTTCAATATATGCTTAAGCTTTTATATTTTTAGGAATGATGATTTGAGTCAAAATCACACCTATAATCATAATCAATAAACCTGTTAAAAATGAAGTCGTCGCAGCTACACTAGCACTATGGTTGACTTGCACTGCTGCAAAAATAGTTGTGTTAAGCGCAATGCCTAGTGCACCACCTAGTGTCGCACACATTTTGTAGATACCTGAAGCTAAACCAACTTTTTCATCAGGAATTGTTAAAATTGCAACTGTAATTCCTGGTGTAGCACATAAGCCATTTCCTATAGCACAAATGACAAATCCAAACACGACAATGCCTACATACCAATCTGTTGGTAATACAGTTAAACTGATAAACATAATTCCTATTGCTGGAAATAGTGGTCCTACCAATAACAGTGGCTTGCCTCCAAAACGTAAGGATAATTTTTCTCCTAAACGGATCATCACAACTGCCATAATGACATAAGGAACAGTCACAAGTCCTGCTTGAAAGGCATTTAATCCTAATTCTGTCTGCGCATACATATTAAATACTGTCGTCGTACCTATGCCAGAATTGAGTACAACATTGATCATTGAAGAACCAACAAAACCACGATTTCGGAATAATGAAAAATCAATGAACGGTGCATGTTTTTGCCTTTCAAAGAATATAAAAATAACTGTAGAAATTATAAAAATCACAAAACATGTAATTGAAAAGGTACTGAACCAACCTTGTTCAAACCCTTGTGTGGCAAACAATGTAATACTTCCTATTAAAACTGCAAATAAAAACATCCCAATATAGTCAAATGGTCTTGTGTCAATTTTTTCTTTTTCTACTTCTTCTGTTCCCCACAATAACCAAAATGCAATAATTGAAATAATGATAGAGATGATAAAGTTAGATTGCCAATTGACATATGTCGCTATCAATCCCCCAACCATCGATGCTAAACCGATACCACCAACGCTACCGATCATCAAGTAGCTAAATGCTCTACGCATTTCTTTACCTTTAAATTGCTCATTAATCACGCCTACGGTAGAAGGAAGTAAAATAGCCGCCGAAAGTCCTTGCAACATACGTCCTACCAATAAGAACGCTGTCACACTAGACACAATAATAAGTAATGAGCCTAAAATACTAAAAATGATACCAATATAAGTCATTTTTAGTTTTCCAATTTTATCAGAAACGTCACCTGCACCGACCATAAAAATACCAGTAGCAAATGATGCTAAACTGACAGATAAGTTAACAACACCTGGTGTTGTTTGATAGGTATGTTGAACCTGTGTAGATATATTAATAAACGATTGAGCAAAAAGCCAATACGTTAACACACTTAACACAATAGCTAAAATCAATTTGTTGTTTGATTGTTGCTTTGTACTCACGATGCATGAACCTCCTCATCTAAATATTGCATATAAAAATACGCACTAGATAGATATTATCATACAAAGTACAATTTATTTTATGAATTCTTACTATTTTTCCAATTCATATAAAAATCTACTTTTATTTAAATCCTAAAAGTAAGTTTAAAGTTTGTACAACGCCATCTTCATTATTATTAATTGCAATTAAATTTGCCTCTTTTTTTAATTCAGGATAAGCATTATCCATAGCGACTTTATATTTCGCCGCTTTAAATAAATCTAAATCATTATACCCATCACCAAATGCAATAGTTTCTGAAGGTGTAATTTGAAGTAAATTCTGAATTCGATTAATTGTAGTTCCTTTATTCACGCCCAAGTCTGCAATGTCAATCCATGATTCATCTGAAGCTACGATATAAACATCTTTTTCAAAATGTTTTAGACGGTCGGCAGTCTCTTTACAGTGAGCACTTGCGTCATGAACAGTAATTTTCAATAAATCATCTTCAATATCGTTATAATCTTTAATATAGTGCACATGTTGATAAGAACCATGCACGTGCCTTTTCTCTGATTCAGAAATATTGTCTAACACGTATGCACCGTTTTTCGAACAAGCCAAAATGGTTTGTGTATCATCAATTGCTCTTATCGTATCAATAATTTCTTTTGCTTTTTGATTTTCTATCACTGCATTGTAAATAAAATCCCCATTGTATTTAATTCGTGTTGCACTGTCGCCTACAATAAATGTATTTGTTGCGAGATCACCTACAATCGTTTCTACACGCTCACATTGCTTACCAGTACAAAAGACAAAGCGAATATCTTGATTTGCACAATTTTCTTTTAACAATTGAAAAGTCTCGTAATTAAATTGGCTATCATCAGTTAAAAATGTGCCATCCATGTCCATGACAATCAGTTTAATATTCATAAAAACGACCCCTTTATTTGGCATTTAACTTATTGTATCTACTTATCATTATAATTAGCAATTTTTCTAATCCGTATTGAGTCATGACGTCGCAGTTATTTGCTTTTTCTGAAATTGTTTTGGGGTGAGCTTGTATTTTTCTTTAAAAACTTTAATAAAATAACTCGTTGTTGAAAAACCACATGCCATTGCAATATCAGTAATCGTATATGATTGTTTACTACGCAACATTCTTACGCTGTGTTCTAATCGTAAATTCACCAAGTATTGCATAGGGGTCTGATTTACATAAAATTTGAAACATCTAACCGTTTCAGATTTACTCATATGAATCTCATCACTTAACATTTGTAATGAAATTTTCTTGTGAAAATGATTTTGCAAATACGTTATCAGTCTTTTAATACGATAATCAAAGTAGTAACGCTTTTGTTCATTTACTACTGCAAAATGCAGTAATAACCATTTTATTGCTTTATAATATTTGGCAGTAATATCTAGTTCAAAGTATGAGTTTTGTTTTTCATAAATTTGACCAGCTGAGTTAATAATCTCTAAGAGTTCTCTTTGTTGTTTGTCATCTTGGGATAAGTATATATAGGGGACATAATGTGCTTTATTTATAATTTCTGATACATGATTAAATTCTAAATAATTGATAGTTTCTGGTATCTCAATATTCCAACAATAATACTCTGTTTGTGAAAATTCACTTGTTAACTCATGCACAACATTTGAATTGATAAAAAGCCCGTCTCCTTTTTTAATATTAAATGTGTCGTCACCAATTGAAACATCGAGTGTTCCATTAACCACATACATGAATTGTAATGCGTGGTGCCAATGTATAGGAATATAGCCAAAAATCGTGCGATTTAAATGTGTATGTAAAATAATATGTTTCCATTGTTTATCAGGAAATTGTATTAATTCTTCTCTTGTATTTTCTACGATAATTTCTTGATACATAAATGAGACACCTCAATATTTTGCTATTTTAAGCTTATTTTTATATATTATATCGCTTATTTTATCGCTATAGTATAAATATATTAATATTTCACAGGTGATGATATGATAAATAAAACAAAATTTCGAATCATAGGTATTTTATTAGCTATTGTAGGGGCTTCATTTTGGGGGCTCGGTGGTACGGTATCAGATTTTCTTTTTCAACAAAGGGACATTGATGTCAATTGGTATGTAACTGCGAGGTTATTAATCAGTGGCTTCGTCTTATTAATGATTTACAAAATAATAAATAGAAAATCTTCATTATTCGATATATTTAAAAATAAACATAGCTTATTTCAACTTATCATTTTCTCAATTCTTGGTATGTTACTCGTTCAATATGCTTACATGGCGTCTATCAATTTTGGTAATGCCGCAGTCGCTACTTTACTGCAATACATAGCCCCAGTATATATCATTATTTGGTATGTGATTAGACGTAAAGAACGCTTTAAACCTTTTGATTTGGTTGCAATTATCCTCACATTATCAGGTACATTTTTACTACTAACCAACGGATCTTTTAGTAAGCTTGTGGTATCTACACCAAGCGTAATTTGGGGGATTATATCAGGCTTAGCACTTGCTTTCTATACACTTTACGCAACACAATTATTAACTCGGTTTCCATCTATTTTAGTTGTCGGCTGGGCCATGTTAATTTCAGGCATTGTCAAGAATTTCAAAGCACTTATATGGCAGTTTGACTGGTCTCATTTAACAGGATCGACTGCACTTTATTTAACTTTTGGTATTATTGCTGGAACCGCTATAGCATTCTTTTTCTTTATTGAAAGTTTAAATTACTTATCGGCAAAAGAAACAACGCTTTTCGTCACAATTGAACCTGTTATGGCCATATTAGCAAGTGCCTTTTGGCTTAATGTTACGTTTCGTAGTTTTCAATTAATTGGCATTCTACTGATTATCGTACTCATTTTGGCTTTATCATTAAAAAAACAACATAACATAGAATAATTTCTATAAAGCAAAAATTTAATATGTACTTGTAACACTATTGATCTTAGCAATAAAAAGGTTATCGCTAGCGAAGAGGAAAAATTCTATAGCAAACATTATTAATTTACTTTTAAAATGTTTTGAACAATATTGATGAGGGGGTTATATTTATGATATTAATATAATAGTAAAGGGGGATAATTAATGAAAAAATCAAACATTTTACTTACGTCATTATTAGCAAGTTCAATAGCAGTGACGGGAATCAACGGCACAGCTAATGCTGAGGAAAATGGTGCTAAAACTGTTACAGGAGAAACGCTACCAAGTAGTACTGACCCTGACGGTGATGGTTGGGCAAACATGGACTTTGATATCTCTGCTCTACCACAAACATATCAAGATGAAATAACACAACTTACTCAGCAAAAAGATTCTGGCGAGTTATCTCAAGTCAATTATAATGAAAAAGTTGCAAGTATCTTTGAACAAGCAAAAGAAGAACAACAAGCACATCAAACTACGCAAGGTAATAGACCATATGGTGGTGTAAAACCTGATGGTATGTCTCACGAAGACTACCAACAATTAGAAAATAACGTACCAAACCCAACAGAAGTTTCACCAGAAGCATACGAACAAGCTATAGAAAATGAAACACAAAAAATTGCCAATAAAAATAATCAATCAATTAATACACCACAAGGAGTCGTTACACCAAACGCTCAAGATAACCAAATGGAACAACAAAATTTACCAGATACTGGACAACAGAATAATGCTGAAATTTTAAGTATTAGTGCTGGTTTATTAGCATTAACTGCTGGACTTAGTCTACTAATGTTTAAAAATCGTTTTGTTAATAAATCTAAATAATGATATACATATCACTACTCAATTCTATTGAGTAGTGATATTTTATATTTTAAAACTTAATTAAAACGCATTTTCATATCAATTCCTACCAATTAAACCCATATTATATTACATTTTAGTCTGAGATTTTAACATGTTTCCTACTTTTCACTTTAAGACAAGCTATAAAAAAGAGTAGAAACGGAATTAACAATGTCGATTAATTCCAAATTTCTACTCAACTAAGAAATAACACATACTATAATAATCAATGCTTAGATTTTGTCTAAACCATAATGTGTTTAATTTTTGATGTTTTTAAGATTTTTTAAAATATACAATACATAATAAATGATGCCGACACAGAACCAAATTAATGTATAGATTTTAGCCTGACCACTTAATCCCCAGAACACAATAAATACACAAATAAAAATAATAACTGGCATCACTGGATAAAAAGGCAATTTAAATGCTGGTTCTGGTAAATCATGTCCTTCTCTTTTACGTAATGAAAAAATACCTACTGTCACAAACATAAAAGCTACAAGCGCACCCGCTGAAATTAATTGTGCTAAAAAGCCAAACGGAAATACAGAACCAATAATAATTGCAACAATCGATAGTACGATTAACGCACGATTCGGCAAATTCTTATTATCTAATTTTCCTAACCAAGACGGTAAGATGCCATCCCTACCAAATGAATAAAGTAAGCGAGAACCCGCCATCATCATACCAATTAAAGCAGTAAACATACCAATCACTGAGACTGCCTGCACTATAACCGCAACGGTACTATGACCACTCATACGCAAAGCCCAACCTACTGGTTCAGCATTATTTTTATATTGCGCATAGTCAAACATTCCCACTAATACAAGTGAAACGATTATAAACAAAGTAACCGCAATCAGTAAAGAGCCCAAAATCCCTCGTGGCATTGTTTTTTGTGGATTAATCGCTTCACCAGAGTTTGAAGCGATAGAATCAAAACCGATATAAGCAACAAAAATGACAGAGCTACCTGCATATATTCCCTGCCAGCTACCAAATGCACCTGCTGCAGTTTCACGGTACTCTGGAATAAAAGGTATGTAATGACCAATATCAATCACTGATAAACCTACGATAATAAATAAGAAAATAGCCAATACTTTGAGAATCACGAGTGCATTTTGAACACGGGCCGCTTCTGACGTTCCTCTATATAGTAATACCGCAGTAATAATGACTACAATAGCTGCTAATAAATCAACGATACCTCCGTCTGTACCGAGAGAGTTAGATAATGACTGAGGTAGTGATATATGAAAAGGCTCTAATAAACCTCTCAAATTAGCTGAAAATCCTGATGCCACAAATGCAACCGCAATTAAATATTCAGCAATTAATGCCCAACCTACAATCCATCCAAAAAATTCTCCAAATAATATGCTAATCCAAGTATATGCTGATCCAGCAAAAGGCATGACAGATGCCATTTCTGCGTAAACAAATGCTACCAATGCTGCCACAATAGCTGCTACTAGAAAGGATAAACTGACTGAAGGACCCGTGTGATCTGCAGCTACAACACCAGGCAACGTAAAAATAGCAGTAGAAACAATTGTACCGACACCTAAAGCTAAAAAGTCTCTTATTCTTAATGTACGCTCTAAATGAGCATCTTTATTTTGAAATTTAGCAATATCTTCCTTTTTGAAAATTTGTTTTAAAAGATTCATCAATTTTCTCCTTGTTAATAATGTACAAACACGTATTACAGTATAGTGATTTTTAATTGTAATGTACATATCCTTTTAAAAAAGAATCTTTTACAAATGCATGATTATTTTAAATATTTCTTATCTGAATAAACACATTTTAGTAATTTCAAAACCTATATAAACATACTTTTTTCATATATTTATCATACAACTATCTCTTATATGGTACGTATATAATATGAAAGATATGATCTTATTTTTGTCTTAATCTCCTTATTACAATCAATTTATTTTGCATAAAATGATGGCAATACTTGCTTTAAATCTAATTTTGCATCATTTAAAATGTCATTTTCAGGTAATATCGCAGTTCCTTGAGCTCTAACTACATAAAATTCTTCAAACCCCATAATATCTTCAAACATCGCTTTCAAATAATGATAAGAAAAATCTAATAATTTATAACGATCATCATTTGTATAAATTGAACCACTTGCTTGTAAGTATAACGCTTTATAATTATCTGTCATTAAACCTACAGATCCATTTTCAGTATATTTGAACGTTTCACGTGCAATCATAATATTATCTATATAATCTTTAAGTCGTGACGTAATATTAAAATTGTGTAATGGTGAAATAATGACAATTCTTTTATAAGCTTTAAATTGTTGTAGTAACTCTGATGTTTTGGTTGAAATCAGTTCTTCTACTTCGGATAGTTTTTCTCCTTCACGTTGCTTGTGCCATACATTCAGTAATTGATTTTTTTCAATACGAGGCAACTGAATGTCATATAAATTCAAAACTTCTGGTTGTTCATTTGGATACAATTGTCCATATGCTTCAAGAAACATTTCTTTTAATTTAAAAGAAAAACTATCTTCTTTTTTAAAATCAGGATGTGCATTAATCATTAAAGTTTTCATATACATTCTCCTTAAAAATTTGTTAACCTAAGTATATATTTCAATGGTGTCTAAATAAGTCACCTTTAAAGGAGAAAATATGAAAAAATCTGAACGATTAAATCAAGAGCTTATCTTTTTAAGTAACAAACATGCTTTTCATTTAATTGATTTAATGAGAGAATTTAATATTTCAAAAAGAACAGCGTTAAGAGATGTACAAGCATTAGAAAACATGGGACTTAGTATATATGTAGAAAACGGGGGCTATGGCGGATATAAAATCATTTCACAGAATTTGTTAACACCCATATATTTTAATAATGATGAAGTATTAGCAATCTTTTTTGCACTTAAAGCTTTAGATTTATTATCTACAACACCTTTTCAAAAATCTTATACACAAATCAGTGAAAAATTATTAGCTACAATACCAACGGAACAGCAACATAAGATCTTGAAAACATTAGATTTTGTTACTTATCATAATGTACCACCTGTCAGTCATGTAAAATATTTATCTAGTATTTTAAAATCTATCATCTATGAACAAACCGTTCACATCCGTTATACACAATACAAAAAAATTGATACAGAATTACAGATTTATGAGTTGTTTTATAGAAACGGCATATGGTTCTGTAGCGCATATGATATAAAAAATGACAAATGGGGTACATTTCGATGTGATTATATCGAACAATTAACAATCAATCTTTCGAGAAAAAATAACTATACAAAAGAACAACTTGCTGAATTTCAAAAACAATATGAAAGCACGTATCATAATGTCACATTTAAATGTCAGCTCACACCATTTGGAGTAGAGCAATATTCTAAAAACAACTATCCCAATATGAACTTAGAATATATAAAAGGTACACCTTATATTACTGGTGGTTATAATATTGAAGAACTGGATTATATGGTGAATTATTTAATTGCTTTAGGTGAAAATGTCCATATCATATATCCTAAGCAACTAAAAGAAGCTTATTTAAATAAATTGAACAATATCATCGACAAATACGAGTAATATATCTGTGTAGCATGGCTTTTTATAGCTGTATACTTTATGGTTGATTGTATTATCGTGGTTGGCCTAATTTAATTTGAATATTATTTCATTTCTGCAGCACTTAATTTATCGTACCCTAAGTCTTACCTATGTTTAAATATTAAAAAGACTATTGATACAACTGTAAATAGTTATATCAATAGTCTTGGTTATCTTCTTATTTATTAAATCTTGGTTTAAATACAATATTTATGATTTCATTCGGTTTAACACTTCTTGCTGAATTGTCTTTAACGCCTCACTATACGCTTTATTCGTACTTTCTTGCGCATTTATAATTAATAAATCAATCAGTTCAGCATTATTTTTTTCACTTACTTCATGTTCAAATTGATGTAAGTGTTCTTCAGATGTTTTCGCATTTTGCTTTTCAATTTGATAATATTGGTCAGCTCCCAAACCACCTTCTTCAATCATGACAGAAATCCCACTTGAGCGCGTTTCATTTAAACGTTTTACTTTTATGCGTTTATTATCACGGATAACCATTTGAATCCCTCCTATCTCAATATGTAATTCAATTTTTAAACACACATATATTTTCATATAACGATTTATGATTCATATCCGAAACTCAAAAGCATTGAACACCAGTTAATCTTCCAAACATCTTTTGACTGAGTTATTTCATCTCATACTTAGTATAGTTATTGTTTAATTTAAGTGTAATATTACATCGTAGTGATAGCAATTTCTTTGCTCAATGATTTGTCTTTTTATTTTTTAAAATCAAAAAAACAAAGTAATATATGTTACAGGCAATAATGCTTAACAAAACATTCACAGAATTATATTAAAATTTACTTCTATTATATTTGGCATAATAGTATAATTGATAATGATTATTATTATCTCATTATAAGAAAGAGTGAGTTTTATGTTAAGCATAAAAAGTGGAGACTTAAAAAAGAGTTACAAAATCAAAGAAATGAACATTAAAAATCAACACATGCGTCATCGGTTAAATGCACTTGGTTTAGTGAATGGTACGAAGTTAAAAATTAAACAAAAGTGCTTGTTCAAGGGTCCTTGTATATTAGAAGTGAATGGTCAATGCTTAAGTATTCGTGGCTGTGATGCATGTCAGATCGAATTAGAGGAAGCCAATGACTAACAGTTATTGTATTTTAGGGAACCCTAACGTTGGAAAAACATCATTATTTAACGCATTGACTGGCACATACGAATATGTAGGAAACTGGAGTGGTGTAACTGTAGAGAAAAAAGTAGGTCGTCTCAAACAACATATTGGAGACCTCGTTGATTTACCAGGTATTTATGAATTATCACCTATATCAAAAGACGAAATGGTTGTTACTGATTATTTATTGAATAGTCAATTTTCTGGCATGATTAATATTATAGATGCCAGCCAACTCAAACGTAATTTGCAGCTTACAGTTCAACTAATGGAATTAGGTGCACCTTTAATTATTGGATTAAATATGGTTGATGTTGCTACAAAACGTGGTATTCGTATCAACCAGCAAGCACTTATGAAAAAATTAAAATTGCCACTACTACCTATAATAGCAAGAAATGGAAAAGGCACACATCAATTATTAGATTCTTTGAAAGACAATGGCTTATCCAAAAATAGACCATTAAAATTAAATTATGGTAAGCACATTGAAGCTACAATATCACAAATTGAATCACATTTAACATCTAGCACCTCTATTGATAAACAATTGGCACGTTTTATCTCAATACAATTTTTATTAGAAAATCCAAAAATTCATGACTTTTTAGATGACGCTGTTTTGAAAGAAATAACATTATTGCGTCAAAATTTATCAGAAGAATTAGATAATTCTATACGAGATGAAATACAAGCAACACGCAATACATATATAGACAATATTTTAAAAGATACGGTTGAATATCCTGATGAAGAACGACAATATTTCACTCATCGTATAGATCGTATTTTAACAAATAAATATTTAGGTATCCCAATCTTTTTAATCATTATGTGGCTTATTTTCCACGTTACATTCACTTGGATTGGAACACCTATATCCGATGCATTAGATGAATTTTTAGGCGGTACCTTTACAGATACAGTATCCAACCTGATGGATAAGTTAGGCCTCGTTCCATTTTTACAAGATTTGATCAATGACGGTATTATTGCTGGTGTGGGTGCAGTACTTGTATTTGTGCCACAAATACTGGTGCTTTTCTTCTTCATTTCTCTGTTAGAAGACTCTGGTTATATGTCTCGTATTGCAATATTAATGGATCGTATTATGGAATACTTTGGTCTTAGTGGTAAATCTTTTATACCAATGATTATTGGATTTGGTTGTAACGTGCCAAGTATTATGGCAGCGCGTAGCATTGAAAGTGAAAAAGAAAGACTTACAACGATTTTGATTGCACCATTTATGTCTTGTTCAGCGAGATTACCCGTTTACGCACTGTTTGTAGGTGTGTTTTTTGAATCTCATCAGGCGCTCATCGTCTTAAGTTTATACGTACTTGGTATCGTCGTCGCTTTATTAACAAGTGTATTACTAACGAAAACAGTATTAAAAAATGATGATTCTGTATTTATTGTCGAATTACCTACTTACCGATTACCTTCAGTCAAAACACTGTGGAGAAGTACATGGGAAAAAGCTAAAGGTTTTGTTAAAAAAGCAGGAACATTTATCTTTGCTGGTTCAGTAATTATTTGGCTATTGAATTATACCGGTCCCGGTGGTTTCAATGTCGATGTTAATGATAGCTTTTTACATTCAATTGGAAGTTTCTTTGCTGTATTAGTTGCGCCATTAGGTTTTGGTTCATGGCAGGCGGGTGCTACGTTAATACCTGGATTCTTAGCAAAAGAAGTTATCGTTAGCTCTATGGCAATTATCTATGCATCAGACGAAGCTGGTCTTGTAAATATTATACAAAGTCATTTCACACCATTATCAGCATATTCGTTTATGATTTTCATCTTGCTATATATTCCTTGTTTATCTACGGTTGCGACCATTCGTAAAGAAACATATTCTCTAAAATGGACTATATTGGCTGTAGCATATCCATTAATCACTGCATATTTACTTTCATTTGTCTTTTATCAAATTGGATTATTATTTTATTAAGGATGTGATTTAATGACGATTATTATCAATGTAATTATCTTTCTAGCTATTATTAGTTATGTTGTTTTTACATTATTCAACTTTTTCAAGAAAGCCAAAGCAGGTAAATGTAATTCTTGTGGCTCTAAACGTGGATGTAGTACAGGAAAGAAAACATTATGACGCTCAATCAATTTTGATAGATTCATCAATTTTTGTAAAAATGACAGCATGCTAAAATCTTTTTATACTGTTCGATTCACATCACAAAGATAAAATAAAAAAGTTCTACGTTTTAAAATAGCTGTAAAGATAAGTATTTAATATTTTTGTATTAAGCCTAAACGTCAACACCTATTTCTATAATAGATGTTGACGTTTGTTTTGTTGTTATACAATTAGTTACTCATTTTGAACGATTGTTTTGCTGAGTCGCAATTTTGCACTTTAATGAAATCCTGGAAAATAATATGAGCGAGAGATTACAGGCTCGAGCCGTATCCCAAGGCAAGCATGCACGAACAAAATCAAAACATTTTTCATACAAAAAGGACTAATTCGTTTGAAAAACGAATTAGTCCTCTATTTTGAGATTGAAATTTATGTCCCAGTTATTTCTTATATTTAATAATTACTCTGATTTATTGCCGCTTCTATTTTCTGCAATTTTCGTATATTCTTCTAATCTATGTTTGTTTGGTGATAGTGTTAAACCTAAGAATTTACGTTCTTTATTCGCATCTTTATAGAAGCTGACCATCATACAAAGAATGATGATAGAGAATGGTAAGGCGGTCATGATTGCCATATTTTGTAGAGCATTTAATCCATTATCTCCACCTGAGAATAATAAGATAAATGCAATCAATGCTTGCGCAATACCCCAAACCACTTTAATCATAGCTGATGGGTTTAATGAACCAAATGTTGTTTGCATTCCTAATACGAAAGTCGCTGAATCGGCTGACGTAATAAAGAATGTTGCTATTAATAGCAATGTCACAATGGACAGTACAAAGCCTAACGGTACTTCATTAAACACACCAAATAATGCAGTTTCTGGAGGCATATCAAATATTTTTGGATTATCTTTCGCAGTTTCGATACCTAGAACACCGAATGCTGCAAACCAAACTAGACTTACAAGTACCGGTGCTAACATAACTCCAGATACGAACTCTCTAATTGAGCGTCCTTTAGATACACGTGCAATAAATATACCAACAAATGGACTCCAACTAATCCACCAAGCTAATTGGAAGAACGTCCACGATTTCATCCATTCATTTTTCTGTGGATCTAATGGTGCCGTATCAAACATGTTAAATAATAACGTATTTAAATACTCACCTGTTGAACTTGTTAGCATATTTAAAATAAGAACAGTTGGTCCTACAATAAAAATAAACAATAAGATTATGCCAGCTAAACCAATATTAGCGTTACTTAAATATTGGATACCACGGCTTAAACCTGACCAAGCACTCGCTAAGAATAAGATTGTAACAATCACAATAATAATACCTTGTGTCACAATATTATTCGGAATATCAAATAGGTAGTTTAGACCACCTGCGATTTGCATAGCGCCTAAACCTAGTGATACCGCAACACCACCAATTGTGGCAAAAACAGATACTACGTCAATAACAGTACCAAGCGGACCGTCTACTTTATTTCCGAAAATTGGACGTAATGTTTTTGAAATTAATGCAGGTTCATTTTTTCTAAATTGGAAGTAAGCTAACGCTAATGCTACAACACCATATACTGCCCATGCATGGAAGCCCCATTGCATAAATGCGCCTCTTAAAGCTTCTTTATAAGCATGTGCTGACTGTGGCTCTCCAGATGGTGGTGATACAAAGTGACTGATTGGTTCAGCTGCTCCCCAGAATACTAAACCAATTCCCATACCAGCACTAAATAGCATCGCAAACCATGAAATTGTGTTAAATTCAGGTTTATCTTCAGGTTTTCCCAATTTCAATTTTCCGATTGGACTAAATATTAAGAAAACACAGAAGAATATCATGAGTGCTACAATAACCATATAATACCAACCAAAGTATTCAGTAATCCAACCAGTAATATTTGTCCCTATTTCATTAAACTGAGTTGGAAAGATTGCACCCAATAATACAACTATTGCGGTAATAATAATACTATAAGTAAAAACAGAAGACAGTTTCTTCCCATTAGCATTATGTTGTTTATTTTCCAAAATTAGTAACCTCCCTTATAATTGAACATTAGGCAGAATAACAGACTTTATATATTAAAACAACAGCAGCAAAGCTTGTTTTAATATAATAAAATGCGGTTAAAGCCGTCATCAAAGGGTTACAAAACTAAAACTAAAAGTTCAATATTTCTAAAAATATATTTATGAAAGATAAAATCATTTACTTTAAAATAAACTTGTGCATATTTTAATTTCAAAACAAAAGACTAGAAAATAATTTTAGCATTACAATCTAGTCTTAAAAATATGATGTTTTTGAGAAATTATAACGCGTGTTACTACATTAAAAGCATTTCAATACATAATTTTGATGTTATTTCACTATCAGTACTGGTACAGGACTTCTTTTAGCAACTTTATGCGTAACATCTCCAAGTACATGTTTGATATCGATACTCACGCGATGGTTACTCATTACTACTAAATCAAAATCACCTACATCCATATCCCCAAAACTAATTCTCTCAAGTATGGTATCTTTTACAGGTCCAAATTCGATAGCGACTTTATAATTAATACCTTGTGCTTTTAATTTTTCAAGAAATGGAGAAAGCTCTTCTTCTTTTTCTTTAATGATATCTTCTTTATGTTTATTTTCATAACGTACACTCGCTAATAGATCATTTTCAGTCATGACATTATGAACAACTACAGTGGAATCTTCGCCGACTAATTTTGCTAAGTTTTCAGGAATGTTATCGAAATCATTATCAAAAGAGTATGGTAGTAAAATAATTTTAAACATAATCAATCACCTTTCTTAATTAAACTGATACAAAACAGCACATGCAATTTTGCTCGTTTAAATATATTTTTGGTGCCTTAATGCGTATTTTACTAATGAAATAACTAACGTATTGAGCCGCATTTTATATTGAAACAATGAAGTATCGATACCATAAAAATTTTTAGTGTACTCACTTATTATTTAATTACCACATTTTTATATAAATTATTCATTAAATAACCATTATTAACATAATATTTCAATTATTAATATTCTTCTTTTAATAATACCTATGGTTTATTGCTTACATGAACAACTAACCGTTACACGAATAATTTCTAAAATGATTTTCGTTTATAAAAATAGGCGCGACTATGAAGTCAATATCACTCAGTTGACCTCACACTCGCGCCATATATTGCTTATTTTTAATGTACTTGTTCTTGTCCTCGTTTATTCCAAGTTAAAATAAAACTTAGCATCGCTAAAATACTAATAATGGTTAATAAAACAAAACCAAAATCCCATCCAAAATGTTGTACGACAAAACCTAAAACAATGTTTGCCATCACAGCTCCAAATAAGTAACCAAATAAGCCTGTTAGACCGGCAGCTGTTCCTGCTGCCTTTTTAGGTACATAATCTAAAGCTTGTAAACCAATTAACATCACTGGTCCATAGATTAAAAATCCTATTGCAATTAATGATAAATTATCTAACCATGCATGACCTGGTGGATTCAACCAATAAATCAATACAAAGATTGTAACGCCTAGCATAAAGAAGAAACCTGCTGGACCACGACGCCCTTTAAATACTTTATCGGAAATATAGCCACACAATAGTGTTCCTGGAATGCCAGCCCATTCATAAAGGAAATAAGCCCACCCTGATTCGTTTAAATTAAATTGTTTTTCTTCACTTAAATAAGTAGGTGCCCAATCTAGTACACCATAACGTACAAAATAGACAAAAATATTAGCAAAGGCGATCGCCCACACCCACTTGTTATTTAATACATATTTAAACAATATCTCTTTTGTTGTTAACTCTGTTTCAAGTGTTTCATGCGTCGTCGTTGAATAATCTTTGTTAAAACGTTCAATAGGTGGTAAGCCTTGTGATTGAGGAGTATCTCTGATCAAAAAATATGCAATAATTGCAATAACAATCGCCAATAACCCTGGATAAATAAAAACGCCTTCAAACCCTCTTAAATAACCAAAATTATAAAGCGCAGTCATAGAAATGCCCCATGTTGCAATCGGTGCCATTAGACCTCCTCCAACATTATGCGCTACGTTCCAAATAGACGTTTTACTACCACGCTCACTTACACTAAACCAATGTACGAGTACACGACCTGATGGCGGCCATCCCATACCTTGAAACCATCCATTTAGAAATAACATAATAAACATGATTGTAATACTAGAAGTAAAGAATGGTACGAATCCTAGCAATAAATTAACAGTTGCTGTCAGTAACAAACCTAATGTTAAAAATACACGTGCATTACTGCGATCACTTACGGTGCCCATTACAAATTTACTAAAACCATAAGCGATTGAAATCGCTGAAAGTGCGATACCAAGTTCCCCTTTACTGAAACCATCTTCAATTAAAGAAGGCATCGCTAATGAAAAGTTTTTTCTCAACAAATAGTAACCTGCATAACCGATAAAAATACCTAAAAAAACCTGTAATCGTAATTTTTTATATGTATCATCTACCTTGTCAGATGGTAAAGGATCCACATGCTTTGCCGGTTTTAAAAAACGAAACATACAATCACCCCTAAATTAGCAATCATTTTTCTTAATATTTTATTTACAAATTATTTACTTAATATTAATATTTCCCGGGTGGTAAAGCAATACTATTATTAAAATTTGAATATTATTCTATAAGAAATAATATTTGCTCATGCGTAGTGTATACGATTGAAAAAATCATATATTTAATAAATAAAACACCTCGTAGTTATAATAAATCTTTAACTACAAGGCGTTACGAAAAATAACTATTACAATACATCAAAAAAATACATACTTAATAGCACAAGTATTATAAATAACCCAACACAAAGTATAAAACTATACATAAAAGTTACGGTATTACGTAATTTACTACTATAGATATCATTAGGGGCTTTTCCATGCATAAAAGCAACTATCCTATCATACGTTTGTATTCTATACGATTTTTTTAATGATTCTACTTTAAATGATGAAATAATCATTGTCGCTAAAAGTATAGTTTCAGCTATAATCCATAATGGCGTCCAATAGTAGAGGGTTGGACCTGCTAAGATTGCGGATAATAACATAGGCCAAATCATTAAATGACTCCATAAATTAAATTTGCTCTGTTTTAACTTTTGTTCCATAATCTCTATGTCTCCTTTAACTAAGTTATCTAAAGAAACTTGAAACAAAGAACTAAGCATTAACAAATTATGTATATCTGGATAACTTTTATCATTTTCCCAATTTGAAATTGTTTGTCGTAAAACATACAATTTTGCGGCTAAATCTTCTTGTGATAAATGATCGCGCTGTCTAAAAAATTTAATTTGATTACCTATGTTCATTTGCCAAGCTCCTTTAACTTGAGACTATAGTGTGTTTCTAATTTAGACTACCAAATTATATTGACATACGCACATTTAATTATGTAAAAACTTTTTGTTATGCTGCTATTACAGCATTTATTAGACATCCCTTAGTCTTACATAAAACAAGAGTAAGACCGCAACTAAATTATGTTTTAATTACGTATCTTACTCTCATTATTGTCATTCATCTTTAACTCGCTTTTATCACTGATTTTAAAAATCAGCATCCATCATCGTTTTATACTTACGTCACAGTTTGTTGTTGTTGATACGGTATAGGATGATCTAATTCAAATGAAGCACCTGCAGTAATTTTTTTATATTGATAAGTAAAGTAACCAATCCATAAAATTGTGAATACAAAGGCGAGAATATAACTTAAATTAAGATCCAAACCTAAACCTATCTTCTGACTTAAAATATAAGTGAAAATATTCCAAGTCATAAAGACTGCCGGAATTGCTGCCACCCAAAAATTCTTTTTCGCAATAAGTAAGTACATTGCACCTACCCATAAGGCGACGACAGCTGTAGTTTGATTTGCCCAAGAGAAATAGCGCCATAAAATAGTAAAATCTACCTGAGTCAAACCAAAGCTTACGATAAATAATGGTGCGGCTACAATCACTCGTTTTAACATACTACGCTGACCATAATTTAAATAATCAGCTATAATCATACGTGCACTACGGAAAGAAGTATCACCGCTGGTAATTGGTAAGATGATAACACCCAGTACTGCAATCGTTCCAAACACAGAACCTAATAATAGATGTGATGCTTCACTTACAACAAGTGCGGCTTCACCACGTGCTAAAACATCATTTAATCCACTATATCCATTAAATAAACTCATGCCTGCAGCAGCCCAAATCATAGCTATAATACCTTCAGCAATCATCATGCCGTAGAATATAAAGCGACCATTTTTCTCTTTGTTTGTCGTTCTCGAAATAATAGGCGTTTGTGTAGCATGAAAACCAGATAAAGCACCACAAGTAATTGTAAAAAATAGTAGTGGAAATATGGGAGCACCGTCTGGATGCATATTTTTCAAATTAATTTCAGGTATCGGTGCACCTGTTTGAATAAGACGGAAACCTATACCTACTGCGCTAATGAGTAATAATGCACCGAAAATTGGATAAATGCGTCCAATGATTTTGTCTATAGGTAAAATTGTAGACAAAATATAATAAACAAAAATCACAAAGATAATGATACCTAATGCAATGCGACCATCTAATAAATTATGTAGTAACAACGCTGGACTTGTCACAAAAACTGTACCAGTAAGCAATAATAATAAAATTGAGAAGATATTTACAAAGTGTTTCATGACCTGACCTAAAAATTTACCAGCAAGCTCCGGTAAGTGTGCCCCTTTGTTTCTAATTGAAATCATTCCAGTCAAATAATCATGCACTGCACCTGCAAAAATACATCCCACAACAATCCATATAAATGCTACTGGTCCATATAATGCGCCCATAATCGGTCCAAAAATCGGACCTACACCTGCAATGTTCAATAGCTGAATGAGTGAATTTGATGACGTCTTCATAGGTAAATAATCAACATTGTCACGTTGATTATATGCCGGCGTTGGCCTATCTTGTTTCGTTCCGAACATTTTATCAATATACTTCCCATAAGTGAAATAACCTATAACTAATAATATAATAGATACAATAAACGTTACCATTTTAAATCCCCCTTTAATATGTAAGCGTTTTCTTAATTTAATCACATATTTTATTATTCTACAATCCTACAAACGTTTTTTTATTTATTTATTTTTAATTTTTAGGGAATATAAAATAAATAATACTTTTAAAATAATCTTTGTATTTAAATGATAACTAATTCATAAATATTTATAATAAATAAAAAAAGTACAACCTCATTTAAATTAAAACGAAGTTGTACTTTTTGCGGAGGTCATATGTTTAATTAACCTCAAATGTTATTTTTTATAAAGTTTAATTTTGATTTCATAATAATCATCATGGTCTTTCGCTTGATGTTCAAACTTGATGCCACTTTTTTCAAGTTCTTCTAAACTTTTGCCTACCGCTTCACGTGCATCTGTTAAGTCTTTTTCAAATGCAAAACTTTGCGCTTTCACTTTTTCAGGGCCAACTTTTTGTTTTACTCTTGCTTCAGTTTGTTTCACATTTAACTTTTGGCTTATAATCGTTTCCACTAATGTTTCTTGATCTTCATCTGATAAACTTAGCATCGCACGTGCGTGACGTTCTGTAACTTTGCCTTCACGCAAACGTTCTATCACTTTAGGCGCTAATTTTAGTAATCTCAATTTATTTGCTATAAAACTTTGACTTTTACCTACACTTTTAGCTAATTCACTTTGTGTCGTATCGCCTAGTTCTAAAAGTTTCTTATAAGCTTCTGCCTCTTCAACAACAGATAAATTTTCACGTTGAATATTTTCTATTAAAGCTACCACTGCAGTTTCTTCATCGCCTAAATCTCTGATAATGACATCTGCGTATGTCTTATTCAACGATTGTAAGGCTCTAAATCTACGCTCTCCAGCAATAATTTCAAACATATCCTCTTCTATAGGACGCACTACAATCGGTTGTAACAATCCATGCTCATCTATTGATTCTGCGAGTTCTTTAATCTTATTTGGCTCAAATACTTGTCTTGGTTGATAACGATTTGGCACAATACGTTCAGTATGAATAGATTCAACACTATTATGATCCTCTTCAATATAACCAACAATGTCATCTTTATTTTTCAAACCAAATAATTTAGAAAAAGGTTTCTTCATATTTTATGCGCTCCCTCTAAATTAGTTGTATTAAATCACTTTTCTTTTTCAAGTAATGGAGACTTATTGGGCATTCCTGGTTTTCTTGGATATTTCTTTGGTGTCTCGCTTCTCTTATCTATCTTGATTATTTGCCTTTCACCAGCATCTTCTGGTAATTCATATGAAATGACATCCTGAAGTTTACCACCGAGGACTCCTATACCAAAACGCGCTTCTTCCAATTCTTCTTCGCCTTTAGCTGATTTTAAAGCAATGAATTGTCCACCCTTTTTAACTAACGGTAAACACAATTCGCTTAATATGGAAAGTCTAGCAACTGCACGTGCAGTTACAATATCATAAGACGCCCTGTAGTCTCCCTTCCCGTATATTTCTGCGCGATCATGTACAAAACTCACATTTTCTAAATCTAATGCTTCTGCTAACTGATTTAAAAAATGGATACGTTTATTTAATGAATCTACAATTGTAACTTTTAAATTAGGATAAATAATTTTTAATGGAATACTTGGAAAACCAGCACCAGCACCAATATCACAAATTGTTTGCGCTTGTGTCAAATCCGTATAAAAACTGAGTGCAATCGAATCATAAAAATGTTTCAAATACACCTCATGTTCTTCAGTAATGCTTGTTAAATTCATTTTTTCATTCCATTCAACGAGCATTTGAAAATACGTTTGAAATTGATGTTGTTGATTCTCTGTAAGTTCGATACCTTGTGTGCTGAGTTGCTCAGTTAACCATTTTACACTCATCTTAACTTTCCACCCTTTGTATTTTACCTTGTTCTAGGAACACTAATAAGATCGAAATATCTGCTGGATTCACACCTGAAATCCGAGATGCTTGCGCAATATTTAACGGTTTAACTTCCGCTAATTTCTCGCGTGCTTCAGTCGCTAAACTATCGACTTTACTATAATCTAAGTCTTCTGGAATTTTCTTTTCTTCCATACGTTTTACTTTTTCAACTTGTTGTAACGACTTATTGATATAGCCTTCATATTTTGTCTGAATCTCAACTTGTTCTGCTACATCACTTGGTAATTGGTTTTCTTCTTCTAAAATTTCTAGAATTAAGTTATACGTCATTTCAGGTCTACGCAATAATTCCAAAGCTAATATACCATCTTTCAAACGAGAACCGCCTTGCGCTTCAATAATTTCTTGTACGCGTTCGTGAGGTTTTATTCTAATTTCATTTAAGCGTGCTTGCTCATCTTTTATCATTTGACGTTTTTCATTGAAACGTGCATAACGTTCTTCAGAAATCATACCTAATTTATAACCTAAATCTGTTAATCGTAAATCTGCATTGTCATGTCTTAATAATAAACGATATTCTGCACGAGATGTTAATAAACGGTATGGTTCATTTGTACCTTTTGTTATAAGGTCATCTATTAAGACACCAATATAAGCATCTGAACGACTTAAGATGACTTCTTCTTCGCCTAATACTCTTGACGCTGCGTTAATTCCAGCCATGATGCCTTGTCCTGCCGCTTCTTCATAGCCAGAAGTTCCGTTGATTTGTCCTGCAGTATATAGATTTTTAATTTTTTTAGTTTCTAGTGTTGGCCACAATTGTGTTGGTACAAGCGCATCATATTCAATGGCATATCCTGCACGCATCATATCCGCTTTTTCTAAGCCTGGGATTGTTTCTAACATCTGACGTTGAACATGTTCAGGTAAGCTTGTTGATAGTCCTTGTACATATACTTCATTAGTATTTCTACCTTCTGGTTCTAAGAAAAGTTGGTGTCTAGGTTTATCATTGAATCTTACAAATTTATCTTCAATTGATGGGCAATATCTAGGTCCTGTACCTTTAATCATACCGGAGTACATCGCAGATAAATGTAGATTGTCATCTATAACTTGGTGTGTTTCTCCATTCGTATATGTTAACCAACAAGGTAGCTGATCTAAAATATATTCCGTTGTTTCAAAACTAAACGCTCTACCAACATCGTCACCTGGTTGTATTTCTGTTTTAGAATAATCAATCGTTTTGGCGTTAACACGTGGTGGTGTACCTGTTTTGAATCTCACTACTTCAAATCCAAGATTTCTAAGATTATCAGCTAGTGAAATAGATGGTAATTGATGGTTTGGACCACTTGAATATTTCATATTACCTAAAATGATTTCGCCACGTAAAAATGTACCGGTTGTAATAATGACTGCATCTGCCCAGTATTCTGTACCAATGTTCGTACGTACACCTTTGATAACTTCATCTTCAATGATTAAGTCATCTACCATGCCTTGCATAATTTCAAGGTTTTCTTCATCTTCAATGACTTGTTTCATTTCTTGTTGATAAAGTACTTTATCTGCTTGTGCGCGAAGTGCTCTGACTGCTGGTCCTTTACCAGTATTTAACATACGCATTTGGATATGTGTTTTATCGATTGTTTTTGCCATTTGGCCACCTAATGCGTCTATTTCACGAACTACTATACCTTTAGCCGGGCCACCAACTGATGGGTTACATGGCATAAATGCAATATTATCTAAATTTATTGTTAACATTAACGTTTTGGCACCACGTCTTGCTGAAGCAAGTCCAGCTTCTATACCAGCATGTCCGGCTCCAATTACTATTACATCATATTCTTGAGCCATATTTTTTTCCTCCCTTTTATTTCCCTAGACAGAATTGACTAAATAACTGATTTATCAATTCTTCACTTGCGGATTCTCCGATAATTTCACCTAAAATTTCCCAAGTTCTCGTTAAGTCTATTTGAACCATATCCATTGGCACACCAGCTTCTGCAGCATCTATAGCGTCTTGAATTGAATTTCTCGCCTGTTTTAACAATGAAATATGTCTTGAATTCGATACATATGTCATATCCTGATTTTGGACATCTCCTGCAAAGAACAAATCTCTAATTTGTATCTCTAACTGATCAATACCTTCTTGTTTTAGCATTGATGTTTGAATGATTGGCATATCTCCAACCATTTCTTTAACTTCTGAAATATCTAATCGTTTGTCTAAATCCATCTTGTTAATTATGACAATGGCATCTTCGTTTTTAATAACTTCATATAGCTTGCGATCTTCTTCTGTTAAAGGTTCGTCATAATTTAACACAAACAAGATTAAATCCGCTTCACCTAAAGCTTTGCGTGAACGCTCTACACCAATACGCTCAACGATATCTTCTGTTTCACGTATGCCAGCAGTATCTACTAACCTTAAAGGTACACCGCGGACGTTTACATACTCTTCTAAAGTATCTCGAGTCGTACCAGGTACCTCTGTTACAATCGCCTTGTTGTCTTGGATCAGGTTATTTAGCATGGATGACTTACCAACATTAGGCTTACCAACTATGACCGTTGCCAAACCTTCTCTCATTATCTTCCCTTGTGTACCTGTATCTAATAACTTATTAATTTCTGACTTAATTTGATTCGATTTTTCTAATAATACTTCTGTTGTGGCATCTTCCACATCATCATATTCTGGATAATCTATATTAACTTCTACTTGTGCAAGGATTTCGAGAATGGATTGTCGCTGTCGCTTAATCATATCACTTAAACGACCTTCAATTTGATTCATTGCAACTTTAGATGCACGATCGGTTTTAGAACGAATAAAATCCATCACCGCTTCGGCTTGAGATAAATCAATACGCCCATTTAAAAACGCACGTTTTGTATATTCACCAGGATCTGCCATTCTAGCACCGTGTGTCATCGTCAACTCTAATACCCTGTTGATGGTTAAAATACCACCATGACAATTAATTTCAACGATATCTTCTCTAGTAAATGTTTTCGGTGCACGTAAGACAGACACCATTACTTCTTCGACCACTTCATTTGTCTCAGGGTCAACAATATGTCCATAATTTATTGTATGAGAAGGTACATGTTCTAATGGTTCCTTCCCTCTATATAATTTGTCTGCAATATTTACTGCGTCAACACCTGACAAACGTACAATACCGATAGCACCTTCACCCATAGGTGTGGATATACTCGTTATCGTATCTAAATCCATCATCCATCTCGCCTCCTTTTATTCTAAAATTTATCATTATAATATTGTAAATAGTTTTGGATTAAAAAGCTAACATCTTGTTTAAAAAATATAAGAAGTTGGCCTAAGGGTTGTCTGAGGTAAGACTGACGTAAGTCTTAAATATTCAATCTCCCCTACCCTATTTAATTCGTTTATTAAAAACTTTAGCGATTTTTAAAACATGTTCTAAACTTGCTTGGATTTGAAGAGTATCCATATCTTTAGCTGGCTGTCTAGCTATGACAATAATTTCCATTGGTAATATATTTTGCTTATGCACCTTGAAGCTTTCACGAATAGCACGCTTAATTTTATTTCTAACAACAGCATTACCTAATTTTTTAGAAACACTAATACCCAGTCTAAAGTGTTCTAGTTCTTTATTAGGTTTCGTATAGACTACAAATTGACGATTTGCTACTGATTTTCCTTTTTTGTATATAAATTGAAAATCACTGTTCTTTTTAATTCGGTATGCTTTCTCCACGAAACATCACTCGCTTATCTTTTCATTACATTCATTATTATATATCAAGCCATAACATGTATTGAATTTTTAATAATAACAATAATTTTGCTATTAATTTACGTTATTTTAAACCAAAAAAAAGACCACTGATGAGTCAGTGATCTTATGCTGATAATACCTTACGGCCTTTACGACGACGACGCGCTAAAACTTTACGACCGTTTTTTGTGCTCATGCGTTTTCTGAAACCATGAACTTTACTATGTTTACGTTTATTTGGTTGATAAGTACGTTTTACCATGCAAAAACACCTCCATCTGTATTCGGTTATCTAATTATTATAATAGATAAATTAATATAAGCTTTTTGCTTCAAGTCTTGATTTAATATTATTAATTTCTAGTCATAATTCAAGCAACTACTACAATATAACAAAATCTTTTTTATAAAGCAAGCATCAATTTCAAGCATATTTTCATCTTGCTAATAATACAAATCAGCACTTGATACTTTAAAACTGTATTGATAAATACATCTATTAATATAGTAGATTCACCTTAGCATATAAATATTTTTCGCTTCAAATCTATCGATTTTTCAATTATACAAATTTCATACACTTTTATAAATTATTTCCCAAAACCACAAATTGGTTATTTTTTGATATACTATTCATTCTTGTAAGTTATCCACTTATTCACAGATATACACGCTTGTTTTGTGGATAATATTCCATCTATACACAGGTTTATTGACGATTTAACAACATATTCACATCCATTTGACAGAGGTGTTTGTTAAAAAGTATAATTGTGTGGATAAGTTATCTAAATATTGATAAATAAGGGATTAATTTATAAAAATATATCCTAAATGGTTGTGTGTAACTTATAATTCACTGTGAGTTATCCACTGAATGTGTGTAACTTGTGGATAATTATTAACAACTTGTGATTATGTTTATTCACACATGTTATTTCTGTGTATAACTTTTAAAATATAGAAAGTTGGAGTTTGCTATTATGTCAGAACAAGAAATTTGGGAAAACGTTTTAACTTTAGCTCAAGAAAAAGTCAGCTATCCTAGCTATCAAACTTTTTTGAAAGATACAAAACTTTATTCGTTGCAAAATGATGAAGCTATTGTAGTCATTGACGATCCCTTTGTAGCTAATTGGTTAAAGACACATTATGTTGAAATCGTACAATCTGCATTATATGAAGCTATTGGTCATGAAATTACGCCAGTATTTTACTCTGAAGATGAATTAGAAAGTTTAAAATCTGAAAAAAAGCAAGATGCTAATCAGAGTACTGATGAAAAAGAGATAGATCTTGATACAGTGGATGTAGCAAAAATGGGTGATGAACAATTCAATATTAATAATACATTTGAAACATTCGTCATCGGCCCTGGAAACAGATTCCCACATGCTGCAAGTTTAGCTGTAGCTGAAGCACCAGCCCAAGCATATAACCCATTATTTATATATGGTGGTGTGGGATTAGGTAAAACCCATCTAATGCATGCTATTGGCCATTATGTATTAGATAATAATCCAGATGCCAAAGTAATCTATACATCTAGTGAAAAATTTACTAATGAATTCATTAAATCTATCCGAGACAATAAAACTGAACGTTTTAGAGAAAAATATCGTAATATCGATGTGCTCTTAATAGATGATATACAATTTATTCAAAACAAAGAGCAAACTCAAGAAGAATTTTTCCACACATTTAATGATTTACATCAAGCGAATAAACAAATTGTTATTTCTAGTGATAGACCACCTAAAGAAATTGCTAAATTAGAAGACAGATTACGTTCTCGCTTTGAATGGGGATTAATAGTAGACATTACTCCACCGGATTACGAAACAAGAATGGCAATTTTACAGAAAAAAATTGGTGAAGAAAATATAAATATTCCTACTGAAGCCCTGACGTATATCGCTAATCAAATACAATCTAATATACGTGAACTTGAAGGTGCACTTAATCGCGTATTAGCCTTTTCAAAATTACAAGGACAACCGATCACAACTGAATTAACAGCAGCTGCGCTAAAAGATATCATCCAAGCACCTAAATCTAAAAAAATTACTATACAAGATATCCAAAAAGTTGTTGGAGAATACTATAGTGTGAGAATAGAAGACTTTAGTGCCAAAAAACGTACAAAATCAATTGCATATCCACGTCAAATTGCAATGTATTTATCACGAGAATTAACCGACTTCTCACTACCTAAAATCGGGGAAGAGTTTGGTGGACGTGATCATACTACTGTTATTCATGCACATGAAAAAATTGTGAAGGATATCAATAATGATCCGACATTTAAACAAGAAGTCGAAAATCTTGAAAAAGAAATTAGAAACCAATAAAACAATCTGTACTATAACAGATTAATGAATCAATTTAGAGGTATAACAAAATAACTTATTTTTTTAACTTTGTGGACAATGTGCAAAAGTAGTACACACTGTGCACAAGTTATCCACAGTCGTCAAACAATGACATGATTGTATTAATTTGAGTTATCCCCTAATCCACAAGCCCTACTATTATTACTACGGGTTTAAAACCTATATAATTATTATATAAACGACTGGAAGGAGTTTAAAAATGGAATTTACAATTAGAAGAGATTATTTTATAAATCAATTAAATGACACATTAAAAGCAATCTCCCCAAGAACTACATTACCGATACTAACGGGTATAAAAATTGAAGTTAAAAACAATGAAGTCATACTTACTGGTTCAGATTCAGAAATCTCAATAGAAATTACAATTCCTAAACAAGTAGATGGAGAAGATATTATTGAAGTTGCAGAAACTGGTTCAGTTGTACTCCCTGGTCGTTTCTTTGTAGATATTATTAAAAAACTACCAGGAAAAGAAGTTAAATTGTCAACAAATGAACAATTCCAAACTTTAATAACTTCTGGACATTCAGAATTTAATTTAAGTGGTTTAGATCCAGATCAATATCCTTTATTACCACAAGTTTCACGTGATGATGCGATTCAATTATCTGTAAAAGTCCTTAAAAACGTGATAGCACAAACAAATTTCGCAGTGTCCACCTCAGAAACACGCCCAGTACTCACTGGTGTTAACTGGCTTATACAGGATAATGAATTAATATGCACAGCGACTGACTCACACCGCTTAGCTGTGCGAAAAGTAGCTTTAGAAGATGAATCTGAAAATAAAAATGTCATTATTCCAGGTAAAGCTTTAGCAGAATTAAATAAAATTATGTCAGATAGTGAAGAAGATATCGATATTTTCTTTGCTTCAAACCAAGTGCTATTTAAAGTCGGAAATATAAACTTTATATCACGTCTCTTAGAAGGTCACTATCCAGATACTTCACGTTTATTCCCAGAAAACTATGAAATTAAAATAGGCATCGATAACGGAGATTTCTATCATGCTATTGATCGTGCCTCTCTATTAGCACGTGAAGGTGGAAACAATGTTATTAAATTAAGTACAGGTAATGAATTAGTTGAATTATCCTCTACATCACCAGAAATCGGTACTGTAAAAGAAGAAGTAAAAGCGGATAACGTTGATGGTGGCAATTTAAAAATTTCATTCAACTCTAAGTATATGATGGATGCACTAAAAGCAATCGATAACGATGAA
Source organism: Staphylococcus sp. GDY8P54P (assembly GCF_017892645.1). Classification (NCBI taxonomy): domain Bacteria; kingdom Bacillati; phylum Bacillota; class Bacilli; order Caryophanales; family Staphylococcaceae; genus Staphylococcus; species Staphylococcus sp. GDY8P54P. Next base: position 225,989 of record NZ_JAESLN010000010.1, read on the forward strand.
GTGGAAGTTGAGTTCTTTGGTACGATGAAACCATTTATTTTAAAACCAAAAGATGATGATTCAGTTACACAATTAATTTTACCAATCAGAACATATTAAACTTTTGTTTAAAGAGATAGAACCTGAGACAAATTGATGTCTCGGGTTTTTATAATATGGATATTTAAAACATAGTGAGACAACTTAAGTAGAAAAGGTTAGAATTTTATCTTGTCTTAAACTCTGTCACATTTAAATCATTGTCTCACTCTTTTTTTAGAAGTAATTTCATAAAATGAAACGTGTATATTGATAAAGATATATTAATAATAAATATTCAAAGATACGTACAAGCTACTTAGAGCTTAAATATAAGCAACTTAAACTTTTTTAGACTTATGATACCTAAAATTAATAATTAAGCTGAGAAAGTCTTTAAAATTCAAAATCACAATATTAGCCATTCGCTTTATATAAAAATACTTTTATGAAGTATTGCGTAGTTAAAAACATTAATAAATAATTATTTAGTTAGAATATTTTTAAAAGAAATAGAATAATACGAATAAAAGTTTGTTATAATATATGAGTATTACATTGTTAAAAGTACCTTTATAAATAATTTTCAAAAATAGTAAAAATCATACATAAGAAAACGCTTTCCATCTGCATTTTGCATGAAATTTTTCTCGAAAAAAGGTATAATATATAGATGAGTTTAAAAGGAATGGAGTGATTGATTTGGTTGAAGAAGTAATTGTTGATGGAGACATTACTTTAGGGCAATTTCTAAAGACAGAAGGTATTATTGAATCTGGTGGTCAAGCGAAATGGTTCCTGCAAGATTTTGAAGTAATGATCAATGGTGAGCGCGAATTACGTCGTGGTAAAAAATTAAACCATCAAGATAACATCGTTATACCAGAAGTCGGTTCATTTTTGATTATACATCAAGGTGAAGAATGAAACTAAAGACACTCCAGCTAGACAATTATCGTAACTATGAGTCAATTACCCTAAATTGTCACCCTGAAGTCAATATATTGATTGGTGAAAATGCGCAAGGGAAGACTAATTTATTAGAATCTATTTATACATTAGCATTAGCTAAAAGTCACAGAACATCAAATGATAAAGAACTCATACGTTTTGATCGAGACTATGCTAAAATAGAGGGTGAACTCAGTTATAGATATGGAGAAATGCCTTTAACGATGTTTATAACTAAAAAGGGTAAACAGGTTAAAATCAATCACTTAGAACAAAGTAGGCTAACACAGTATATAGGCCACTTAAACGTTGTCTTGTTTGCACCTGAAGATTTAAACATTGTCAAAGGGGCACCTCAAATAAGACGTAGATTTATAGATATGGAACTTGGACAAATTTCAGCTGTTTACTTAAACGATTTGTCTCAATATCAAAGAATTTTAAAACAAAAGAATAATTATTTGAAGCAATTGCAATATGGTCAAAAGACTGATAGCACTATGCTTGACGTCTTAAACCAACAATTTGCAGCATATGCACTCAAAGTTACATTAAGACGTGAACATTTTATTAAAGAACTAGAATCATTAGCCAAACCTATTCATTCTGGTATTACGGATGAGAATGAAACACTGTCATTAAAGTACCTTCCTAGTATCAAATTAGATGCTGAAGAAAAAAGTGAGACGGAACGCTTAGAGGAAGTCTTAACTTTACTAGATGATAACAAAGAGCGTGAAAAAGATAGAGGTGTCTGTTTGTTTGGCCCTCACAGAGATGATTTAGGTTTCAACGTAAATGGTATGGATGCTCAAACTTACGGTTCGCAAGGACAGCAAAGAACGACGGCATTATCAATCAAACTTGCAGAAATTGAACTGATGAATATTGAAGTAGGCGAGTACCCCATTTTATTGCTAGATGATGTGTTAAGTGAATTAGATGATTCACGTCAGTCTCATTTATTGAGCACAATTCAACATAAAGTACAAACATTTGTGACGACAACATCAGTTGATGGCATTGATCATGAAATTATGAAAAACGCTAAACTTTATCGCATTAATAATGGCGAAATTATAAAGTAACGGAAAGTGAAGGTGGAAGCATTGTCAGATGTGAACAACACGGAAGATTATGGTGCTGGTCAGATTCAGGTATTAGAAGGTCTAGAAGCGGTTCGTAAAAGACCAGGTATGTATATAGGCTCAACTTCAGAAAGAGGGCTGCATCACTTAGTTTGGGAAATTGTTGATAACAGTATTGACGAAGCACTTGCTGGTTATGCTGACCAAATCGAGGTTATTATTGAAGAAGATAATTGGATAAAAGTAACAGATAACGGCCGTGGTATCCCTGTTGGTATACAAGAGAAAATGGGACGTCCTGCCGTTGAGGTTATTCTAACTGTACTACATGCCGGTGGTAAATTCGGTGGAGGCGGTTATAAAGTCTCTGGTGGTCTCCATGGTGTGGGATCTTCTGTTGTAAATGCTTTATCGGAAGATTTGGAAGTATATGTATATAAAGATGAAAATATATATCACCAAGCATACAAAAAAGGTATCCCTCAGTTTGATTTGAAAATCATTGGTAAAACCGATGAGAGTACTGGTTCTACTGGTACTGCGATTCGTTTCAAAGCTGATCCTGAGATATTCACTGAAACAACAACATACAATTATGAAGTATTGCAACAACGTATCAGAGAACTAGCATTTTTAAATAAAGGTATTTCAATTACTTTAAGAGATGAAAGAGAAGAAGAGGTTCGTGAAGATACGTATCACTATGAAGGTGGTATAAAATCTTACGTTGAAATGTTAAATGAAAATAAAGAACCTATTCATGAAGAACCGATTTATGTGCATCAATCCAAAGATGATATTGAAGTTGAAATAGCGCTTCAATACAATAAAGGTTATGCTACGAATCTTTTAACATACGCAAATAATATACACACTTATGAAGGTGGGACTCATGAAGAAGGCTTTAAACGAGCGCTCTCACGTGTGTTAAATAGCTATGGTCTTAACAGTAAAATTATGAAGGAAGATAAAGAAAGACTTTCAGGTGAAGATACACGTGAAGGTTTAACAGCTATTGTTTCAATCAAACATGGTGATCCACAATTCGAAGGACAAACTAAAACGAAATTAGGTAATTCCGAAGTACGTCAAGTTGTTGATCGTATATTCTCTGAGTTATTCGAACGCTTTTTATATGAAAATCCACAAGTAGGTCGAACAATCGTAGAAAAAGGAATTATGGCTTCACAAGCACGTCTTGCAGCTAAAAAAGCGCGTGAAGTGACACGTCGTAAATCCGCATTAGAAGTTTCTAGTTTACCAGGAAAACTGGCTGATTGTTCTAGTAAAGACCCTTCTCGTAGTGAAATTTTCATCGTCGAAGGTGACTCTGCCGGGGGGTCTACAAAATCTGGACGTGACTCAGAAACGCAAGCCATCTTACCTTTACGTGGTAAGATATTGAACGTTGAAAAAGCACGTTTAGATAGAATTTTAAATAATAATGAAATACGTTCTATGATTACTGCTTTTGGTACTGGTATTGGTGGAGAATTTGATTTAAGTAAGGCACGCTATCACAAGATTATCCTTATGACAGATGCCGATGTTGATGGTGCACATATTAGAACATTATTATTAACATTCTTCTATCGTTTTATGAGACCGTTAATTGAAGCGGGCTATGTTTATATTGCACAGCCACCATTATTCAAGTTGACACAAGGTAAACAGAAATACTATGTGTTTAACGAACGTGAACTAGAAAAACTTAAAGCTCAATTAGATCCAAGTCCAAAATGGTCTATTGCACGTTACAAAGGTCTTGGTGAAATGAATGCTGACCAATTATGGGAAACTACTATGAATCCTGAAAATAGAGCTATGTTACAAGTATCATTGGAGGATGCGATTGAAGCTGACCAAGTTTTTGAAATGTTAATGGGCGATGTTGTTGAGAACCGTAGACAGTTTATTGAAGATAATGCAGTCTATGCAAACTTAGATTTCTAAGACAATGAACTGAATTTTTGAAGGAGGATATCTTGATGGCTGAATTACCTGAATCAAGAATAAATGAACGAAATATAACGAATGAGATGCGTGAATCGTTCCTAGATTATGCGATGAGCGTTATCGTTTCACGTGCGCTACCAGATGTTAGAGATGGTTTAAAACCAGTACATCGACGTATATTATACGGCTTACACGAACAAGGCATGACACCTGATAAATCATATAAGAAATCTGCGCGTATTGTTGGGGACGTTATGGGTAAATATCACCCTCACGGTGACTTCTCGATTTACGAAGCTATGGTTAGAATGGCGCAGGACTTCAGCTATCGATATCCTTTAATTGATGGCCAAGGTAACTTTGGTTCTATGGATGGTGATGGAGCAGCGGCGATGCGTTATACAGAAGCGCGTATGTCTAAAATCACACTCGAAATGTTGAGAGATATTAACAAAGATACGATTGATTTTGTTGATAACTATGACGGCAATGAAAGAGAGCCGGCAGTCTTGCCATCAAGATTTCCAAATTTACTCGTAAATGGTGCATCAGGTATCGCAGTAGGTATGGCTACTAATATACCGCCACATAACTTGACTGAAGTGATTAATGGTGTATTAAGTTTAAGTCATAATCCAGACATTACGATTTCAGAATTAATGGAAGATGTCCAAGGGCCAGACTTCCCTACAGCAGGGATTATTCTTGGTAGAAGTGGCATACGCCGTGCATTTGAAACTGGACGCGGTTCAGTTCAAATGAGAGCAAGAGCTGAAATTGAAGAACGTGGCGGCGGTCGTCAACGTATTGTTGTTACTGAGGTTCCGTACCAAGTAAATAAAGCACGCATGATTGAAAAAATTGCCGAATTGGCACGTGATAAAAAAATTGACGGCATTACAGATTTACGTGACGAAACAAGTTTACGTACTGGTGTACGTGTTGTGATTGATATACGTAAAGATGCCAACGCTAGTGTTGTATTAAATAACTTATATAAACAAACACCATTACAAACATCATTTGGTGTTAATATGATTGCTTTAGTTGATGGTAGACCGAGATTGATTAACCTCAAAGAAGCATTAGTTGAATATCTTGAACATCAAAAGATAGTCGTAAGAAGAAGAACGGAATACAACTTGAAAAAGGCACAAGACCGTGCACATATTTTAGAAGGATTAAGAATCGCATTAGACCACATTGATGAAATTATTCGTGTGATTCGTGAATCTGAAACAGATAAAGTTGCAATGGCAAGCTTGCAAGAACAATTTAAACTTACTGAACGACAAGCGCAAGCCATCCTTGATATGCGATTAAGACGTTTAACAGGTTTAGAAAGAGATAAAATTGAATCTGAATATAATGAATTAATTGCATATATAGAAGAATTAAAAGCGATTCTTGCAGACGAAGAAAAACTATTACAACTTGTTCGTGATGAGTTAATTGATGTTCGTGAACGCTATGGAGACGAACGTAAAACAGAAATTCAAATGGGCGGTCTCGACCACATTGAAGACGAAGACCTAATACCAGAAGAACAAATCGTCATTACATTAAGTCACAATAACTATATTAAACGCCTACCCGTTTCAACATATAGAGCGCAACATCGTGGTGGTCGTGGTGTACAAGGTATGCAGACCTTAGAAGAAGATTTTGTAAGTCAACTTGTTACGTTGAGTACGCATGATCATGTCTTATTCTTCACGAATAAAGGTAGAGTGTATAAACTTAAAGGATATGAAGTGCCGGAACTCTCCCGTCAGTCTAAAGGTATACCAGTAGTCAATGCGATTGAACTAGATAATGATGAAACAATTAGTACAATGATCGCCGTCAAAGATTTAGAAAGCGAAGAAGATTACTTAGTATTTGCAACGTTAAATGGTATCGTTAAACGTTCAGCATTACGTAACTTCTCACATATTAACAAAAATGGTAAGATTGCGATTGGTTTCAAAGAAGATGACGAATTGATAGCTGTGCGTTTAACAGATGGTGAAGATGATATATTAATCGGTACAGCTCACGGTTCTTTAATCCGCTTTAATGAGTCGGCATTACGTCCTTTAGGTCGTACAGCTGCCGGTGTTAAAGGTATTACATTAAGAGAAGGCGACAAAGTCGTCGGATTAGATGTTACTAAAGCAGAAACAGATGATGAAATTCTAGTTGTGACTGAAAATGGTTATGGTAAGCGTACGCCAGTTAGCGAATATCGTTTATCTAACCGTGGTGGTAAAGGTATTAAGACTGCTACGATTACAGAACGTAACGGTCAAGTGGTATGTATCACATCCGTTGAAGGTAAAGAAGACTTGATGATTGTTACAAATGCCGGTGTAATTATCCGCATAGGCGTTGAAGATATTTCACAAAATGGACGTGCAGCTCAAGGTGTGAGATTGATTAAATTAAACGATGATCAATTTGTTTCTACTGTTGCTAAAGTAGATGAAGAAGAAAAAGAAGCTGAAGAAATTGAACTACAAGAAGCAGATAATGAACAAATTGAAGGTGCTACAAGTGACAATCAACAATCAGAATCTGTAGTATCAGATGAACTATCAGAAGGCATTGTGCATACCGAAGTTGAAGAAGATTCAGATGAAGATGGTCGTCAAGAAGTGAGAAAAGACTTTATGGACCGTATCAATGAAGATATTGATAATAGTGATAATGAAGAAACTGAAAACGAAGACGACGAATAATCTCAATTTTTAGCAGTAAACCAATAGCTGTATTCAAAATTGAAACATTTAAATACACAAGTGAGTTTGGGACATAAATCCCCATTCTCAAAATATAAGAGGGTCAATCCTTAATATGGATTGACCCTCTTTATATTTAAAGTCTGACGATTGACTGTACATGCTTGCCTAGGGCATGGTGCGAGCCTATAGTCTCTCACTCATAAGATTCCCTCGGGTGTCAGCACATTACAAAATCGGTACAATTTATATTTTGTTATTCCAAAAAGCCTTTACGTATAATTTAATCAGCACTATTAAATTAACGAGAGGCATATATATAAAGATGATAACTTGACTCAACATATACTACCAATAGAAACTTAAGATCAGTATCCCACAAATGATATATCACGATATGTGAATGAAATCGTTGAAACAATCCCTGAAAATGTATTCGATGCATTTAAACATCACGTAGTGCAACATCATATCACCCCAATTGAAAAAGGCAATTTCTATATGATTTCAATAGAAATTGCCTTTTCATTTGTCTAAGCATTTTATGTCTCAGATACATTTTATTTTGGTTTTAAAAATTTTTATCACCGATGTTGATTTAACTTTCCAATGCTTTCATAGCATATGGGATTTCACTAATTAAATGGGAAGGTGGGACTACATACATTTTGTTTGATAGTTCTTCCCCGATATAACTATGTGTATAAGTGGCACTCGTAACCGCTTCTTTCGTGTCGTCGAATTGACCTACAAAACTTGTAATCATACCAGCAAGTGTATCACCCATGCCACCTGTTGCCATCGCAGGCGTGCCGATTGGCAGTTTGTAATCCTCATCTTTGAAATAGATTTCAGTGCCATGCATTTTTAATACAATTGTTGCTCCAATTCTATCAGCAGCTTCGCGATTACGTTCATATGTTTGTTCTTCTATTGCGATACCACTTAAACGTTCCCACTCTTTTTGATGTGGTGTGAAAATAACATTGCAAGTTGGAATATCTGGTTTTAATTTACTAAATATAGTAATAGCATCTCCATCCACTATAAGCGTTTGATGTGGTTGAATGTTTTGTAATAAGAACGTGATAGCATTATTTCCTTTAAAATCACATCCTAATCCAGGACCAATTAAGATACAATCTGTATTTTCAATCATTTTAGTGAGCATTTTAGTATCGTTGATATCAATCACCATTGCTTCAGGGCAACGTGAGTGTAGTGCTGCATGATTTGTTGGATGTGTAGCTACTGTAATTAAGCCACTACCACTATAGACACAAGCGCGTGCAGCAAGCATGATTGCCCCACCTAGATTCGCATTTCCTCCAATTAAAAGAATTTTGCCATAATCACCTTTATGCGTTTCATCTTTACGTTTTGGAATGCTTACTGATGAAATTGTTTCCAACATTGAAACCCCCTTTAATTCTATTAGTTATTTCAACTTTTAATTTGTATATTTGATCATTATATTGTTGATTTGTAATTTTGTGCTTTCTGAGAAAAATTGTGTGTTTATAAGCATTATGAAAGCTTTTCTCTGTTGCTATTTTTAATTTATTTTTTAAATACAATAGAAAATATTATACCTGGTTTGCATTTTAGTCAATAGGTAAAAGCATTAAGAATTTGTTTATTTTTAGAAATAATAAATTTGCCATCTTTATCTTAGTAAAATACTAATTTAATACCATGTTACGGATATGGATGAACCTATTGTTCTTAAAAATATGGAAGCGTATACTCTAATTAATTGAAAATCATTAGAAGTAAGGAGATGGCGAAATGACATTACAGCTTAATGGTGAAAATTTAACAATAAATGCAATTAAAGATTTTTTATATCAAAGTGATGATGTAAAAGTAACAGAGGATGCTTATGAACGTGTAAAACAGAGCCGTGTAACAGTAGAAAAGATTATAGATGATAAAGAAACAATTTATGGTATAACGACTGGATTTGGTTTATTCAGTGATGTACGTATTGATGAGGGAGAATACAATCAATTACAAGTCAATTTAATTCGTTCACATGCATGTGGTATCGGGAAACCTTTTTCACAAGATGTCGCGTTAGTGATGATGGTTTTACGTCTAAACACATTGTTAAAAGGTCATTCTGGTGTGACAATCGATTTAGTAGATCAAATCATATATTTTATTAACAACAGAATTATTCCAGTTATTCCACAACAAGGGTCTCTTGGTGCATCGGGTGACTTAGCACCACTTTCACATTTAGCTTTGGCGTTGATTGGAGAAGGTAATGTCTATTATAAAGGTGAAGAAGAAGACAGTCGGTATGTCTTAAATTTATTAAATCGTGAACCTTTGAGCTTACAGTCTAAAGAAGGTCTAGCTTTAATTAATGGTACGCAAGCTATGACTGCACAAGGTGTAATTAATTATATAGAAGCGGAAGATATTGGTTACCAAGCAGAGTGGATTGCTGCATTAACACATCAAGCTTTAAATGGCATTACGGATGCATATCATGAAAAAGTGCATCACGCTCGAAATTTTCCAGAACAGATAGATGTTGCTTCACGCATGTTAGACTGGCTCGAAGGTTCTAAATTAACAACGACACAAGGAGAAATTCGCGTTCAAGATGCTTATACATTACGCTGTATTCCACAAATACATGGCGCAAGCTTCCAGGTGTTTAATTATGTAAAAGAAAAACTTGAATTTGAAATGAATGCGGCGAACGACAATCCATTAATATTTGATGAAGATGATGAAACATTGGTTATTTCTGGAGGGAATTTCCATGGCCAACCGATTGCATTTGCATTAGATTTCTTAAAGTTAGGGGTAAGTGAATTAGCTAATGTTTCGGAAAGACGTCTAGAGAGATTAGTAAATCCACAATTAAACAATGGTTTGCCAGCATTTTTAAGCCCTCAACCGGGTTTACAGAGTGGCGCGATGATTATGCAATATGCAGCTGCAAGTCTTGTTTCGGAAAATAAAACACTCGCACACCCTGCTAGTGTGGATTCTATTCCATCATCAGCTAATCAAGAAGACCATGTTTCTATGGGGACAATTGCTTCACGCCATGGCTACCAAATGATTGAAAATGCACGTCGTGTGTTAGCAATAGAAGCAATTATCGCACTTCAAGCGGTAGAATATAAAGATGTCGAAAAATTATCACCTAAAACTTATGAAAAATATCAAGCTTTACGAAAAGTTGTACCATCTATCACTGAAGATCGCCAATTTCATAAAGATATAGAAGCTGTTTCACAGTATTTATTAGATCAAGCTTATACTAATTAAGTTGAGTGAATTTTTAATGAACATTCAGCGATTGCATAATCTTGGCCTTGAAAAGTAATAGGTTATTTGCTATATTAAAATCAAGTAAATAAAGCTATTGTTCGTAGGATAAGTAGTGTTGCACTTCTGGTTTCAGAGAGCTTGTGGGTAGTGAGAACAAGTAATCAGGGTCAATGTGAATCTACCTACTATATGAGAACAATCGGGTTTAACCGTTATTTTGGTGAAAGTGCAGTCTCTTTTGACTGTTAAATAGGGTGGCAACACGTAAAGACCACGTCCCTTGTACAGGGATGTGGTCTTTTTTGTGTTCTATTCTTAAAAAATAGAAATTGAAAGGATGGAAAGTGACATGTTAGACATTAAACTATTTCGTAATGACCCAGAGTTTTTAAAAGACAAAGTTGCAAAACGTGGTATGGATACAAAAGTAGTAGATGATGTATTATCACTTGATGACAAACGCCGTGAATTAATTCGTAAAGCTGAGGAAATGAAAGCTGAACGTAACAAAGTAAGCGGTGAAATTGCTGAAAAAAAACGCAATAAAGAAAATGCAGATGATGTAATCGCAGAAATGAGAAAATTAGGTGATGACATCAAATTGTTAGACAATGATTTAAATGATGTGGATAAAGAATTAGAAGACTTATTATCTCGCATTCCAAATACAATTCATGATGATGTACCTGAAGGCGATTCTGATGAAGATAATGTCGAATTAAAGCGTTGGGGCACACCAAGGAAATTTGATTTTGATGAAAAAGCACATTGGGATCTAGTAGAGTCATTGCAAATGGCTAATTTTGAACGAGGCGCAAAAGTCGCAGGAGCAAGATTCGTGTTCTTAACTGGCGAAGGTGCACAGTTGGAAAGAGCATTAATGAATTATATGGTTACAAAACATACGACGCAACATGGTTACACAGAAATGATGGTACCACAATTAGTAAATGCTGATTCAATGTATGGTACTGGCCAATTACCAAAATTTGAAGAAGATTTATTCAAAATTGAAAAAGAAGGATTATATACAATTCCAACAGCAGAAGTACCATTAACAAATTATTATCGCAATGAAATTATTGGTCCGGATGTCTTACCTGCTAAATTTACTGCGCAATCAGCGTGTTATCGTAGTGAAGCGGGCTCAGCTGGTAGAGATACAAGAGGATTAATCCGATTACATCAATTCGATAAAGTAGAGATGGTACGTTTTGAAAAACCAGAAGATTCTTGGCAAGCGTTAGAGGAAATGACAGAACATGCAGAAGCAATTTTAGAAGAGTTAGGCTTACCGTATCGTAGAGTTATTTTATGTACAGGTGACATAGGCTTTGGCTCAAGCAAAACGTATGACTTAGAAGTATGGTTACCAAGCTATAATGAGTACAAAGAAATTAGCTCTTGTTCAAATATTACTGATTTCCAAGCACGTCGTTCTAATATTCGTTTTAAACGTGAGAAAGCAGCAAAACCAGAATTAGTGCACACATTGAATGGAAGTGGTTTAGCAGTAGGTCGTACATTTGCTGCAATCGTAGAAAACTATCAAAATGAAGATGGTTCAGTCACTATTCCAGATGCATTAGTACCATATATGGGTGGTAAAACAGTGATACACCCAGTTAAAGAAAAATAGAATTCGTTTAAATGAATTCATCAGCGATATTTGAGATAGTTTAAATATTAAACTTTCAAAATAGTGGTTACAAGTTAATACTGAAGTGCAAGTAGAGGTTGAGATAAATGAATGTCTCAACCTCTCATTTTATACGAATAATGAATTATAAGGCTTTTAATCTATTAAATGGCTTAATATTTTTAAAGTAAAGAAAGGGGAGGGGAGGTGTTAAATATCTCAGTTTTCAGTTTTTTAAATTTGTAAAATGACTTATTTTATTCAAATGATAAGGGGTGAGTCTAAAATAATAACACAATATTCTGAAATATAAAATGCCAATTTAATAAGGTTTTTAGACGCCGGTAAGTCTTAGGTCATACATACCTCAGTCTAAAGATATTGAATATGTCTTTTGCTTTGTATTAAACTAGTTCTATTATTTTTATAAAATGTTTGGGAGGTGGCATGATGACAACACATCTAACTTTTAAGCAAGGTGTAAAAGAATGTGTACCGACTTTGTTAGGTTATGCTGGTGTTGGTCTTTCCTTTGGTATTGTTGCAGTGGCTTCAGGTTTCAATTTAATTGAAATTATTTTATTATGTTTACTTATTTATGCAGGCGCAGCACAATTCATTATTTGTGCATTAGTCATTGCTGGAACTCCAATTTCTGCAATTGTCTTAACGACATTTATTGTGAATTCTAGGATGTTTTTATTAAGTATGACCTTAGCACCAAGTTATAAAGGATATGGGTTTTGGAATCGTATAGCCATGTCTTCTCTGATTACAGATGAAACATTTGGTGTCGCTATTACACCACATCTAAAAGGTGAAAAAATCAATGATCGTTGGCTACATGGATTAAATATCACTGCATATTTATTTTGGACATTTGCAAGTGTTGTTGGTGCTATTTTTGGTAAATACATAACGAATCCCGATGCATTTGGGTTAGATTTTGCTATTACTGCAATGTTTATATTCCTAGCTGTTTCGCAATTCGATGCTATTAAGCAGTCACAAGTTAAAACATATTTAGTATTAATTGTTTGTGTAATTTTGTTAATGCTTATTTTAAGTTTCTTTATGCCTTCATACGTAGCAATCATCATAGCGTCGACAATTACTGCGGGATTAGGGGTGGTGATCGATAAATGACAACGACTTTACATATGTTATTAATTATTGTTTTATGCGGTGTGGTAACGTGGTTGACACGTATTATACCTTTTATATTAATTACAAAAATCAAACTATCTGAGACAGTCGTAAAGTGGCTTTCTTTCATTCCCATCACATTATTTACTGCATTGATTGTAGACGGCGTCCTAGAACAACATGAAGGTTCAATGGTGTATAGTGTTAATTTACCGTTTTTAGTGACGATGCTTCCAACAATAATCATTGCCATTATTACACGGAGTTTAACGATTACGATTGTCAGTGGTATTTTAATAATGGCAATTTTAAGATGGATATTTTAAATATATTATTGAAGTGGCTCACATTATCCGTTAGAATAGCAATAATTAGAAAATTTTGATAATTTTAATGAAATACTTGTTAAAATGGATATTTGATTTATGCATAGCTTTTTACAATTAAAATTAAATCTTATTTCGAGAAGCAGAGGGATTTGGCCCAATGAAGCTTCAGCAACCGACTTTAATAAGCACGGTGCTAATACCAACGATTCGCTCGAATAATAAGTATTGTAACTTCTTACTTATTATAAATAGGTGAGAAGTTTTTTTACTAAGTAGGAGGTAAATGATGACAAATTATACGGTTGATACATTAGAATTGGGACCATTTACAACTGAATCAGGTGAAACGATTTTAAATTTAAAATTACGTTATGAACATGTAGGATATGAAGGACAGCCACTTGTGCTTGTATGCCATGCACTGACTGGTAATCATTTGACCTATGGTACGGATGACAATCCTGGTTGGTGGAGAGAGATTATAGATGGGGGATACATGCCTATACATGATTATCAATTTTTAACATTTAACGTGATCGGTAGTCCGTATGGTTCCAGTTCGCCATTTACAGATGCTGATTTTCCTAAGCATTTAACATTGCGTGATATTGTCAATGCAATCGAATTAGGTATTCAAACATTAGGGTTTGATCGAATTAGTATTTTAATCGGTGGGTCTTTAGGAGGTATGCAAGCGCTGGAATTATTGTATAATCATAAATTTGAAGTAGATAAAGCAGTAATTTTAGCTGCGACTGATAAGACTTCCTCATATAGTCGTGCATTTAATGAAATTGCGAGACAGGCGATTCGATTAGATCATGGTGAAGGTATGAGCATAGCAAGGCAGCTTGGTTTCTTAACGTATCGCTCCTCCAAAAGTTATGATAGACGATTTACACCTGATCAAGTTGTAAACTACCAGAAACATCAGGGGAACAAGTTTAAAAAGCATTTTGACCCATTGAGTTATTTAAGCCTGCTAGACGTCTTAGATAGCCACGATATAGATAGAGATCGTACTGATGTAGATGAAGTGTTTGGACGTCTGGATACTAAGGTTATGACTATGGGCTTTACGGATGATTTGTTATATCCAGACGATTTAGTATATGCCACAGGTGCGCGATTTAAATATCACAAGCATTGCTTTGTGCCAGATAATGTAGGACATGATGGTTTCTTATTGAACTTTAATGATTGGGCACCTAATTTATATCATTTTTTAAAAGTTTCTAAGTTCAAAAGAAAATAACGATATGATTTATTTTAGTTTATTTTGTATGATAAGACGTCTGGGATAGTTATTTTATCCTTTATGAAAGTTAAAATAACTGTTTTCCTATGATGTCTTCTTTTTTATAGCGAGCAAAATATGAAATTTGAAGTTGGAATCAACGACGGAAATGCAATTTAAAAAGGCGTTCGTTTTCAGATATTGGCCCCGATATTGAACTTCTGACAAAAAGAGTTGTCAATAATTGTATAAAAGTTTTAAAGAGGTTAAAATAATAAACATAGACAAAAATTGTATAGGAGTGGCGAATTTGTTTTCTAAAATACATACTAAAGCCACTATACTTAGTGTAATTACGTTAATTATAGTTGCTTTAGCTTTACATATATTACCGATACTTGGACTCGTGTTGAGTTTATTTGCAACAATTCCAGGTATTATTTTATGGCATAAATCTGTAGAATCTTTTGGCTTAACGGCAGTCATTACAGTTGTGCTAACTACGTTATTAGGTAATATATTCGTGTTAAGTATCATGATCCTCTTGTTCGTAGTAAGTTTTGTAGTGGGTCAATTATTAAAAGAACGAACATCAAAAGAACGTATACTATATATAACAACGACTTTTATTAGTATTATTGCATTAATTGCATTTATGGTGTTACAAGCATCAAAAAAAATATCGAGTGCTGCTTCATTAATCAAACCGATTAAAGAACAGATGTATCACATAATTTCCAGCGCTTCAGTCAACGCAGATTATAAACAAATGTTTGAAGAGGCTTTCCGCCAATCAGCAGTACAACTACCAAGTTATATAATCATTGGCGTATTTCTACTTATATTAATCA
Organism: Staphylococcus sp. GDY8P54P; assembly: GCF_017892645.1. Classification (NCBI taxonomy): domain Bacteria; kingdom Bacillati; phylum Bacillota; class Bacilli; order Caryophanales; family Staphylococcaceae; genus Staphylococcus; species Staphylococcus sp. GDY8P54P. Next base: position 241,218 of record NZ_JAESLN010000010.1, read on the forward strand.
ATTTAATTATCACTTTTCCAATCTTGCGTAAATTCAAAATCGCTACACCCATATTCAAACCATTATATGCTTGGCAAATGAAGCGTTCTGTCTTATGGATGTATATTATTGTATTAATTTGTGTTATGTTTTCAACGCAACCAAGTGCGTTTCAAACGATCGTCTTAAACTTTGAAATTGTGTTATCATTATGTATGTACATTCAGGGGTTAAGTGTGATTCACTTTTTCGGAAAAGCGAAATCAATGCCGCCAGCACTTACAGTGATATTAATGGTAATAGGGACAATTTTAATGCCATTAACGCATATTGTGAGTCTCCTGGGATTTGTAGATTTATGTATCAATTTAAAACGTATCATTAAAAAATGATTTGAGGTGGAAAAATGAACCGTCAATCCACTAAAAAAGCGTTGATTTTACCATTTATTATTATGGTGCTCACAGCAATAGCGCTTGTCGTCGTTTGGTTTATTTTTAATCAATTGATTGCAGGTATAGCTACTGTTGTATTACTCATCATAATCGTAGGGACAGTACTAATGGTAAGACAAGCTTTACAAAAATTGGATAACTATGTAGATAATCTGAGTGGAAAAATCTCAGCAAGCAGTAATACTGCTATTAAAAGGTTACCTATTGGGATGATTATCTTAGATGAAAACGAGAACATAGAGTGGATGAACCAATTTATGTCGGACCGTCTAGATCGAAATGTAATTTCTGATCCAGTCAATGAGGTATATCCTAATATATTAAAACAGTTAGAAAAAACACAAGAAGTGGAAATTCAAGAAAATGAATATCACTATCGCGTAAGATATTCAGAAAAAGAACATGTATTGTATTTCTTCGATATAACAGAAGAAATACATACACAAGAATTATATGAAGCATCTAAACCAATTATTGCAACACTATTTTTAGATAACTATGATGAGATCACGCAAAATATGAATGATACGCAACGTTCAGAGATTAACTCTATGGTCACGCGTGTAATCAGTAGATGGGCAACTGAATATAACATTTATTTCAAGCGTTATAGTTCAGACCAATTTGTTGCCTATTTAAACCAACGTATTTTAAATGAAATTGAAGCATCTAATTTTAGTATACTGAGTCAATTACGTGAAAAAAGTGTGGGTTACCGTGCGCAATTGACATTAAGTATTGGTGTAGGTGAAGGCTCAGAGAATTTAATCGATTTAGGTGAATTATCTCAATCTGGACTTGATTTAGCATTAGGTCGTGGTGGCGACCAAGTTGCGATTAAGCATATGAACGGAAATGTGCGTTTTTATGGTGGTAAGACTGACCCTATGGAGAAACGTACACGTGTTAGAGCACGTGTGATTTCTCACGCACTAAAAGATATATTAATGGAAGGCGACAAAGTCATCATTATGGGACATACGCGTCCTGACTTAGATGCTATTGGTGCAGCGATTGGTGTCTCACGATTCGCTATGATGAACAATTTGGATGCTTACATTGTGTTGAATGATTCAGATATAGATCCGACGTTACGTCGTGTGATGAATGCAGTCGATGAAAAGCCTGAACTAAAAGAGCGTTTTATTACATCTGACGAAGCATGGGACGTCATGACGTCTAAGACAACTTTAGTAGTTGTAGATACACATAAACCAGAAATGGTTATTGACGAAAACATATTAAACAAAGCTAATCGTAAAGTTGTGATTGATCATCATAGACGTGGTGAAAGCTTTATCTCTAGTCCACTATTGGTTTATATGGAACCATATGCAAGTTCAACTGCAGAACTAGTGACTGAATTGCTAGAATATCAACCAACAGAACAACGATTAACACGTTTAGAGTCGACAATTATGTTTGCGGGTATTATTGTAGATACACGTAATTTCACATTGCGTACAGGTTCAAGAACATTTGATGCGGCAAGTTATTTACGTGCACATGGTGCAGATACAATATTAACGCAGCACTTCTTGAAAGATGACTTAGATACGTACATTAATCGTACTGAATTAATCCAAACAGTGAAACTACAAGACAACGGTGTCGCAATTGCACATGGTTCGAACGAAAAAATCTATCATCCTGTAACAGTTGCACAAGCAGCGGATGAACTGTTAAGTTTAGATGGTGTAGAAGCTTCGTATGTAGTTGCTAGAAGAGAAGATAATTTAGTCGGTATGTCTGCCCGCTCACTCGGTGCAGTTAATGTTCAGCTGACAATGGAAGCACTTGGTGGCGGTGGCCATTTAACAAATGCAGCTACACAATTAAAAGATGTCACTGTTGATGAAGCAATCGAACAATTACAACAAGCTATAACAGAACAAATGAGTAGGAGTGAAAATTCATGAAAGTAATATTCACACAAGACGTTAAAGGTAAAGGTAAAAAAGGCGAAGTTAAGGATGTACCAGTAGGCTATGCCAACAACTTCTTATTGAAGAAAAATTATGCAGTAGAAGCTACACCAGGTAATTTAAAACAACTTGAAAAGAAAAATGAAGCTGCAGAAGCGGAACGCCAACAAGAAATTGAAGATGCTAAAAAATTAAAAGAAACATTGAGTCAAATTGAAGTTGAAGTATCTGCTAAAACAGGCGATGCGGGAAAATTATTTGGTTCAGTAAGTACTAAACAAATCGCTCAAGCACTACAACAACAACACGATATAAAAATTGACAAGCGTAAAATGGATTTACCAAACGGTATACATGCCTTGGGTTACACAAATGTACCAGTTAAATTAGATAAAGAAGTAGAAGGTACAATTCGTGTACACACAGTTGAACAATAAAAACGGATTGAGATATGAGGTGTAATCATAATGGATGGAATGTATGAACAAAATCAAATGCCCCACAGTAATGAGGCTGAACAATCTGTCTTAGGTGCCATTATCATAGATCCGGAATTGATAAACAGAACTCAGGAAGTCTTACTTCCTGAGTCCTTTTATAGAGGCGCGCATCAACACATCTTTAGAGCCATGATGAACCTCAACGAAGATAATAAAGATATTGACGTGGTTACAATTATGGATCAACTGTCACATGAAGGACGACTAAATGAAGCGGGTGGCCCACAATATCTAGCAGAATTATCTAGTAATGTACCGACAACTCGAAATATTCAATATTATACAGATATCGTATTTAAGCATGCAACAAAACGTAAGTTGATACAAACTGCTGATAGCATTGCTAACGATGGTTATAATGATGAATTAGAATTAGATACAATATTGAACGATGCAGAACGTCGAATATTAGAATTGTCATCTACACGTGAAAGCGATGGATTCAAAGATATTAGAGATGTGCTTGGAGAAGTGTATGAGAATGCAGAATTACTTGATCAAAATAGTGGTCAAACGCCTGGTATTCCAACTGGTTATAGAGATTTAGACCAGATGACTGCGGGCTTTAACCGTAACGATTTAATTATTCTGGCTGCCAGACCGTCAGTAGGTAAGACTGCCTTCGCACTTAATATTGCGCAAAAAGTTGCTACACATGAAGACCATTTCTCAGTCGGTATATTTTCACTGGAAATGGGTGCTGACCAATTGGCAACACGTATGATTTGTAGTTCTGGCAACGTAGATTCTAACCGTTTGAGAACGGGTATGATGACAGAAGAAGACTGGAATCGCTTTACAATTGCAGTAGGTAAATTATCTAGAACAAAGATATTTATTGATGATACACCAGGTATTAGAATTACAGATATTCGTTCAAAATGCCGTCGTTTAAAACAAGAACACGGTTTAGACATGGTAGTCATTGACTATCTGCAATTAATCTCAGGTAGTGGTTCCAGATTCTCAGATAACCGACAACAAGAAGTATCAGAGATTTCTCGTACATTAAAGGCGATTGCCAGAGAAATGGAATGTCCGGTTATAGCATTAAGTCAGTTATCACGTGGCGTAGAGCAACGTCAAGATAAACGGCCAATGATGAGTGATATTCGTGAATCAGGATCAATCGAACAAGATGCTGACATCGTCGCATTCTTATATCGTGATGATTACTATAATCGTGGCGAAGATGAAGACGATGATGATGGAGATACGAACTTTGAACCACAAACAAATGATGATAATGGTGAGATTGAAATTATAATAGCGAAGCAACGTAATGGTCCAACAGGGACTGTTAAATTACATTTTATGAAGCAGTATAACAAATTTACAGATATTGATTATGCACATGCAGACATGGGTTAAGAAAAAAGAATAAAATTTATTTTTCCGTACGATTTTTAAATACTTTTATTAATTGTACGGTTTTTGTTTGTTTTTAGTTCTTTCGTTTTTGATGAAGTATGTGTTGTGAAAAAGTGGATATCGGTTTGAAAACCTTGATGACACTATGTTTAAGGTGTGCAATTGCTTTTTTGGACACTCAACAAAATTTGAAAAAATGTAAAAAATCAATGTTCGATTTTTGTTTGCATTATTAGTGTGGTATTGGTAGAATACTTAATGGTTAATTGAGAAAAACTTGGAGGTGCTCATATGTCATCAATCGTAGTTGTTGGGACACAATGGGGAGACGAAGGTAAAGGTAAAATCACAGACTTTTTAGCAGAACAAGCCGATGTTATTGCACGTTTTTCAGGTGGTAACAATGCAGGTCATACAATTAAATTTGGTGGCGAAACATATAAATTGCACTTAGTACCATCTGGTATTTTCTATAAAGAAAAACTAGCAGTTATTGGAAATGGTGTAGTTATAGATCCAGTCGCATTATTGAAAGAGTTAGATGGTTTAAATGAAAGAGGTATTTCTACAGATAATTTACGTATTTCAAATCGTGCTCAAGTTATTTTACCTTATCACATAAAACAAGATGAATATGAAGAAGAACGCCGTGGAGATAATAAAATTGGTACTACGAAAAAAGGTATTGGTCCTGCTTATGTAGATAAAGCACAACGTATCGGTATCCGTGTAGCAGATTTATTAGACAAAGAAACGTTTGAAAAATTATTAAAAGAAAATATTGAATACAAATCAGCATATTTTAAAGGTATGTTTGATAAAGCATGTCCTTCATTTGAAGAAATCTTTGAAACTTATTACGCAGCAGGCCAACGTTTAGCAGCGTTCGTTACGGACACTGCAAAAGTATTGGATGATGCATTTGTAGCTGAAGAAAAAGTATTATTTGAAGGTGCACAAGGCGTTATGTTAGATATCGACCACGGAACATATCCATTTGTTACGTCAAGTAACCCAGTTGCAGGTAACGTAACTGTTGGTGGTGGCGTTGGTCCAACTTACGTATCTAAAGTTATTGGCGTATGTAAAGCTTATACATCACGTGTCGGTGATGGCCCATTCCCAACAGAACTATTTGATGATGATGGACACCACATCCGTGAAGTTGGCCGTGAATACGGTACAACTACAGGCCGTCCACGTCGTGTAGGTTGGTTCGATTCAGTTGTATTACGTCACTCTCGTCGTGCGAGTGGTATTACCGATTTATCAATCAACTCTATCGATGTCTTAACAGGTCTAAAAGAAGTGAAGATTTGTACAGCTTATGAATTAGACGGTAAAGAAATTACTGAATATCCAGCGAACTTAAATGACTTACAGCGTTGTAAACCGATTTTTGAAACGTTACCAGGTTGGACTGAAGATGTTACAAGTTGTCGCTCATTAGATGAGTTACCAGACAATGCACGTAGATACTTAGAACGTATTTCTGAGTTGTGTGACGTTCAAATTTCAATCTTCTCTGTAGGACCAGACCGTAATCAAACAAACTTATTAAAATCATTATGGTAAGTCGTTAACCTATGTTAACGGATTTATAAATGTAAAATAATAAAATGTTAATATGAAAGAAACACCTTGTTGATGTAGCCTGAGATGGACATCGTTACAAGGTGTTTTTATTTATATCGTTGAATGTGTTACATATTGATTACGAAAGTTTAGAATGTGATCGACTGCTAGCTGATAACCTGTTTTATTACTAGATTGTATAGATTTAACTTTTCTGATATTACGTTGATAGCTTGGTATTTCATCTAGCATGTTTAAGACGATTTGTTTTAAATCATGAGACGTTATATTTTCTAGTTGTAACTGACGACCAACAAGTAGTTTTTCGATTTGGCGAGCCACAACAGGTTGATCCGCGCTTTGTGGAAAAGCTAACATAGGTACTTCCATCAACATTGCTTCATTTGTACTATTCATACCAGCATGTGTTAAAAATAGTGTCGTATGTTGCAATAATTCTGTTTGTGGCACAACATGTTCAACAGTAAAATTAGATGGTATCGCATTGAAATCTTCAAGTTGATTATCATGACCGATTGATACAACAAATGAAGCATTGATATCTGCAAATGCTTCAAAGCAAAGATTGAAAAATTCAATATTTTGATTAAATACCGTTCCAAGAGAAATATAAACGACTGGTCGTGTGGTATCAATGTGATCCATAAAGCCAGAATCTTTAGGTTCGAGTATGGAAGGACCAACAAATTTGTAATATTCAGGGTCAAAGGCGTCATAACCGACTTGGAATCCTTTCATTACATAAGTGATATTAATATTTCCCGGGTTATTCATGACTTCAAAACGGGAAGGAATGGTTACATCATATGTTGATTCAACATGGGCTTTCAAAGTGTTAAATGTTTCATCAGCATGTTGAATTTCTTGTTTGCTCACAGTCGAAGTTAAATGATTAATGAATGTTTCAAAAGATGTTTTTGTATGGGCAAATGAAGATACTGATGAAATCGATGGTAAATTTAATTTTTGCGCTAATATATAACCGCAACTAAACATAGAATCATGAATCATATAATCAAAATGCTCATTTTCAGTTTCTCTTAAAATTTGTGGCACAATGATATCTACAGTTTTTAATAAACCATTGATCACATTAAATAAATGATGATTTTCATGATCAGTGAAAGCTGTCATAATCGCTTCTGTAGGTAACGTTCTAATTTCAGCACCAGTATCTTTCAATTTATCTTTATATATATCGCTCGCGTAGTAAACAACTTCTTCGCCACGATTGACTAGTTCTTTAACAACTGCAATTGTTGGGTTTACATGTCCAGCAGAACCTGGATTTACAAATAATATTTTTGCCAATATTGTGCCTCCTTATTTATACTAATTATAATTTTAGCAAAATAAATTTAAAACAAAAAAGATTTTGTATTTATTATTTGGGTTTTGAAATAAAAATGAAAAAGTAGATAATTATAGAGCAAATCACAGAGTATTGATGCTCAAAAATAAGTTATGAAGCAGATAAAATACTGATTTGTCAGCATTGAGCATTATTTTCTTACTTTATACATTAATGATAGAAAATTATACTAAATAAATTTAAAAAATAGCTTGTCAACCATAATGAGAGTTGATATAATTTATCTTGTGCTTAAGAGAGGCTCCTTGGTCAAGCGGTTAAGACACCGCCCTTTCACGGCGGTAACACGGGTTCGAGTCCCGTAGGAGTCACCATTTTTAGGTCTCGTAGTGTAGCGGTTAACACGCCTGCCTGTCACGCAGGAGATCGCGGGTTCGATTCCCGTCGAGACCGTATTGCCCATCCAATAGGATGGGCATTTTTTTGTACAATTTTCTACGGTATATATTTCAAACTCAATTCAATTGAAGGTAGTAGTTATGGATGCATGAATTTTAAAGTGAGCGCCTTCGTTTGCATAACGAACTGATGCTAGGTGAATGGTCAATTTAAAATGTAGACTTTAAAATAATTCATGTTAGTGCAAATTAGCTCAGTTCATAAAAGTATCGTTGTAAACGTGATACATTTCCAGTATAGATGACTCGTGTTCAAAATATGACAAAGGCATCTCAAAATAATCTTAGCCAAAATAACATGTCCCTTGCTGAGATATGTATCACTTTTTTATAGACTATGGGCAATATAGTCGCACAGTGATATCATGTTGTGTAGGCTTAATATATCTATTATTAACCTATTAATAGTAAAAAATGTTATAATTTTACAATATACCAATTTATTTTTTTTTTTAGAAAAATAGAATTAGCACGCTATAAATGGTAAATTATATTATAGAGAAATGCGTAGAAAAATATGTAAACGTACTACAATTTAGAAATGAGGTTTATAAATATGGCTAGAAAAGTTGTGGTAGTAGATGACGAAAAACCAATTGCTGATATTTTAGAGTTCAACTTGAAAAAAGAAGGTTATGAAGTATTCTGTGCATATGATGGCAATGACGCAGTAGATTTAATATATGATGAAGAACCAGACATTGTCTTATTAGACATTATGTTACCTGGTCGCGATGGCATGGAAGTGTGCCGTGAAGTACGCAAAAAATATGAAATGCCAATTATTATGCTAACCGCAAAAGACTCAGAAATCGATAAAGTGTTGGGTCTTGAACTTGGTGCCGATGACTATGTGACGAAGCCATTTAGCACGCGTGAATTAATTGCGCGTGTCAAAGCAAACTTACGTCGTCATTATTCACAACCAGCACAAGAAGTGAACGATGCATCTAATGAAATTACAATAAAAGATATTGTTATCTATCCAGATGCATATTCTATAAAAAAACGTGGTACAGATATTGAATTAACACACCGTGAATTCGAACTGTTTCATTATTTATCTAAACACATGGGTCAAGTTATGACACGTGAACATTTATTACAAACTGTTTGGGGCTATGACTATTTTGGTGATGTACGTACAGTAGACGTAACGATTCGTCGCTTACGTGAAAAAATTGAAGACGATCCATCACATCCAGAATATATAGTGACACGCCGTGGTGTTGGATACTTCCTCCAACAACATGATTAGGGGACAATATTAAATGAAGTGGCTTAAACATTTTCAATCTCTACACACGAAACTTGTTATTGTCTATGTATTGTTAATCGTAATCGGTATGCAGATTATCGGTTTATACTTTACCAATAGTCTAGAAAAAGAATTAACACAAACATTTAAAAATAATATCTCGCAATACGCGAAACAAATAGAAATTAATATAGAAAAAGTCTATGACGAAGACAACTCGGTCAATGCACAAAAAGAAGTACAAAATTTATTGAATGAGTATGCTAATAGACAAGAAATAGAAGAAATTCGTTTTATTGATAAAGATCAAATTATCATGGCTACCTCAAAGCAGTCTACGCGTAGTCTAATAAATCAAAAAGCTAATGACAGCTCGATACAAAAAGCGCTATCTCTAGGAGAAATTAATAGCCATACGGTATTGAAAGACTATGGTAATGGTAAACAACGTGTGTGGGTCTACAATTTACCTGTGAAGACATCAGATGATGGGACAATTGGTGATGTTTATATAGAAGCAGATATCAATGATGTCTACAACCAATTGAGCAACATCAACCAAATCTTTATTGTTGGGACAGGCATCTCGCTATTAATTACTGTGATATTAGGTTTCTTTATTGCGCGCACAATCACAAAGCCAATTACTGATATGCGTAACCAAACTGTTGAGATGTCTAAAGGTAACTATACGCAACGTGTTAAAATTTACGGTAATGATGAAATTGGTGAACTTGCACTAGCCTTTAATAATTTATCCAAGCGTGTACAAGAAGCACAAGCAAATACGGAAAGTGAAAAACGACGCTTAGACTCTGTTATTACACATATGAGTGATGGTATTATCGCAACTGATCGTCGTGGCCGTGTGCGTATTGTCAACGATATGGCATTAACGATGCTAGGCATGATGAAAGAAGAAATTATCGGTCATTACATGTTAAATATGCTTAAATTAGAAGAAGACTTTTCATTAGATGAAATTCAAGAAAATAATGATAGTTTCTTATTAGATATCAATGAAAGTGAAGGCATTATTGCTCGTGTAAACTTCAGTACAATCGTACAAGAGACTGGCTTCGTTACAGGCTATATTGCTGTACTTCACGACGTAACAGAACAACAACAAGTGGAACAAGAACGTCGCGAATTCGTCGCAAATGTTTCACATGAATTACGTACGCCGTTAACGTCCATGAATAGTTATATCGAAGCATTAGAAAGCGGTGCATGGAAAGATGATGCGTTAGCACCCCAATTCCTATCAGTGACACGTGAAGAGACGGAACGTATGATTCGACTCGTTAACGATTTACTACAATTATCAAAAATGGATAACGAATCAGATCAGATTACCAAAGAAATTGTCGACTTTAACATGTTTATCAATAAAATCATTAACCGCCATGAAATGTCGGCGAAAGATACGACATTTGTACGTGAAATTCCAAAACAAACCATCTTTACAGAAATTGATCCAGATAAGATGACACAAGTGTTTGATAATGTCATTACCAACGCTATGAAGTATTCACGCGGCGATAAACGCGTTGAGTTTCACGTGAAACAGAACTCACTGTATAATCGTATGACTATTCGCGTTAAAGATAACGGCATTGGTATCCCTATCAATAAAGTAGATAAAATCTTTGACCGTTTCTATCGTGTAGATAAAGCACGGACACGAAAAATGGGTGGTACAGGATTAGGTTTAGCCATTTCTAAAGAAATCGTCGAAGCGCATAATGGTCGCATTTGGGCAAATAGTGTAGAAGGTCAAGGTACGTCAATCTTTATTACGCTTCCATGTGAAGTACTAGAAGATGGTGATTGGGATGCAGAGTAAAGAGCTAATTAAATCTATTATCCTATTTCTTTTAGTACTCATGAGTGCGATTTTAACTTATATGACATGGAACTTTTCACCCGATTTGGCTAATGTAGATAAACAAGATAATAGTAAAAAAGAAGCGAAATCAAATACAATCGGTAAACCTTTGAAACAAGGCATGCCACAAGTGATTACACCATATCAAGTCATTCACTCAAAAGGTGAAAGTACAGAAGGTATGGAAGCAACACGTAGCAATGTCGAAGAAACAATTAAACCATTGAAAAATCACCGTGTATTACACGCGGAACAAATGCATAGCAATCATAATTTAATTATTCCAGACTTGAGCGATGAATTTTTAGTATTGGACTTCACCTATGATATGCCACTCGCTACATATTTAGGTCAAGTTTTAAATATTAATGCCAAAGTACCCAACAACTTTAAATTTGATCGCCTGTTAATAGATAACAATCAAGATGGCAAAATAAAACTTTATGCGATAAGTAAAGATAGACACAATGTTGTACGTATGACGACAACGGTGAAGGCAGATAAATTCACGGAAGCATTGGAAAAGCAACACAAACATATGCAACCTTACACAGAAATTATTACCAATAAAGATACGATAGATAAAGCGACACATATCTTTGCACCGAAGTCACCAAAAGGACAAAAATCTTACCATACAATCTATAATCACATTAGTGTAGATACCATGAATTCAATACTATTTAACGATTCTGTTGTAGTGCGTAGCTCAAGAAGTGGCTCAGTCACTTACAACAATAATACAGGTGTAGCCAATTACAACGATGAAACCGAAAAATATCGCTACACAAATCTATTAGAAGATGAAAACCGTTCAACAAACATGCAAGAAAGCATTCCAAGTACCTATGCATACATCAATAATCACGGTGGTTTTACAGATGATTTCAGATTGTTCCATACGGACGACAAACGTGGCGATCTGACTTATCAAATGTTCTTGAATGGACGACCAACGTTTAACGACGACGATTTAAATACATTGAAAGTCTCTTGGGGCAATAAAGGTATTTACGGCTATGCGCGTACGTTATTAAAAGCGAATGTGACGATTGATAGTGGCGAAAAAGAAGTCAACCTGCCAGGTGCTGAAACTGTGCGTTCGGAACTCGCCAATAATCCTGAAATAGATTTCGAAAAGGTTACCAACATGACGATTGGTTACCGAATGGAAGATAAACAGGACAACGGAGATATAGAAATCCAGCGCAACAGTGAATTTAAGCCATGTTGGTATGTAGAGTACGATGACAAGTGGCGTGCATACAAAGATGGGGGGCTAGAATAAATGAACTGGAAACACACGAAAACGTTATTTATTTTTGTATTTATTCTAGTAAATATTAGCCTTATCATCATTTATATTGATAAAGTCAATAAATCTCATATTAACGATAGCGCTGAAGAAAATGCAGTGAATTTTAAACAAGAAAAAATAGAAATTCCTGAAAATTTGCCAAGCGTTAAAAATATAGAAATGCAATTACTCACTGCAAGATCTAATGATTTTTCATCTTATGCAAAAGCACGTTCAAGTATTTCAAGCGAAGCAGACGGTCAAAAAATCAAAGGTGAAATCAATGACCCGATTGATGTGAGTAATGACCAATACACAGATTTAAAATCATATGTTAAAGATAAAATCTTTAAAGGCCAAAATTACGAAATGAGTAAAATTGACGATAAACACGTCACCTTTGAACAGACTTACAACGATTTTCCAATAATGAACAATAGTAAAGCTCAACTTAAATTTAATATCAATGACGATGGTAAAGCATCGAGTTATAGACAAACCGCTATGAAATCGATAGAGCCATCAGAAGGTGCAAACAACGATAAGAAACAAGTAAATACTGCGAGAAGTTCGATAGAAGCGCTGTATTATAATCGTTATCTTAAACGAAACGATGAAGTGACCAACGTCCGACTCGGCTATTATACCGTCGTTAAAGAGCCTAACGTGCAAGTACTAGAAGCCAATTGGGAAATCAAAGTAAAACATAAAGACGAATCCAAGACATATTATGTCGAAGCCATTTCAGACAGTCCAAAGATAGTTGAAGAATAGTGCAAACATAGTATTTATGACTTCACGCAAGCACACCGTTTAGTGAGTATTGAAAGATTTATCATAAAAATAAGAGAGCGGATATACGAAATCAAAAGTATATCCGCTCTTTTATTTTGTACTTTGAGACACAGTATTTTAAAAAACAAGGCACCACATTAAACATTAAATTCAATTTAAGCTTCAAAGTATGTTAAAATAGATTATTGTTAAATCAAAGTTATAAACCAACTGCGTTGATTTAAGATGAACGCATGTAAACATAAATATGTACCACATAGGATAGTTCAAAAGTACATAATTTAAAAAACAGTTTCAGCAGATATAAAAAACTTTAATAATTAGACAGAGGGCATGTTGAGGTCACATAAACCGTAGACTGCCTATACAAATTATAAGCAACGAGTGTTTATCGATTAGAAAGGGTGAATCGCTTGATACGAATGAGTGTCTTAGCGAGTGGTAGTACAGGAAACGCCACTTATGTAGAAAGTGATAAAGGTAGTATTCTCGTCGATGCAGGCCTGACAGGTAAGAAAATGGAAGAACTGTTTGGCCAGATCGACAAACAAATTAAGCATTTAAACGGCATTTTAGTAACACATGAACATTCCGACCATATCAAAGGCCTCGGTGTCTTAGCGCGTAAATACGGATTGCCAATATACGCAAACGAAAAAACATGGACAGCGATTGAAAAGAAAGATAGTAAAATCCCAATGGATCAGAAATTCATTTTTAATCCATACGAGACTAAGTCTATTGCAGGCTTTGATATTGAATCATTCAACGTGTCTCACGATGCCATAGATCCACAGTTTTATATCTTCCATAATAATTATAAAAAATTCACGATACTTACAGACACAGGTTACGTTTCAGATCGCATGAAAGGCATGATTCAAGGCAGTGATGCTTTCGTATTCGAAAGTAATCACGACGTTGACATGCTTCGTATGTGCGGCTATCCATGGAAGACAAAACAACGTATCCTTAGTGATATGGGACACGTATCAAATGAAGATGCAGGGCTTGCCATGACAGACGTCATTACAGGCAACACGAAACGCATCTATCTATCCCACTTATCACAAGACAACAACATGAAAGATCTTGCCCGCATGAGCGTTGGCCAAGTCCTAAACGAACACGACATCGATACAGAGAAAGAAGTGCTCCTCTGCGACACAGACAAAGCTCAAGCCACACCAATATACACACTATAGTAAGAAGCCCTTGCCCTTCATTGAAGAAGCGGTTAGGGCTTTTTTGTGCATTAATCCAAGACTACTGTAAGCTATTGTTGAAATGGCATGTTTGAATAGATAGATGATTTTAATGAATTTGCTGAAGATCATTCAAATAAAAGTTGGCATATAAGGTGAAATTGAGTACTTCTTAATACAGTGGCTAAACGTAAAAGTAGTTAAAGCACCAGTTTTCATATTATTGAGTTATCGGAGACTTATGCATGAGCCTTAGCTTAGTCTCACTTTAACGCTAGTCATCTTGCTGTGAGGCACGACGAAATTATTTTAACTAAATTAGAGATTTGTTTAACAAGCGATTTTTATAAAATGATTAGTCCATTAAAGTAGTTACATATATGCATTTACCTTATAATTTATAAACAGTGGATAACTTGCATAATAGCTTGAAAGAACATGATATTTTGTAAAATAAGCGTAAATTTTGTGAATAAGTATGTAAGACAATCGGCAACTTATCCACTTATTTATCCCAAGTTATCCAGAGATGTGCACAATTAACATAGAAATACCCACATTATACACAGAGTTATCCACAAATAAACAGGTTATCCACTGTTATTTGTGAAAAAAACGTAAATTGTTTTAAATTATCGTATACATTCCTGTTATAATAAGAGGGTATTGTGTGAATAAGTGCATAACTTGTGGATAAGTCTAATAACTATTGATTCTTAAGCTTTTACAGGAGGCAAATTATGAAAATTACTATACTTGCAGTTGGCAAATTAAAAGAAAAATACTGGAAACAAGCAATTGCTGAATACGAAAAACGTTTAGGTGCGTATTCTAAAATTGAAATTATCGAGGTGCCAGATGAAAAAGCACCCGAAAATATGAGTGACAAAGAAGTTGAACAAGTGAAAGAAAAAGAAGGCCAACGCTTACTAGCAAAAGTAAAACCACAATCCACAGTCATTACCTTAGAAATAAAAGGCAATATGCTGACTTCTGAAGGACTTGCTAAAGAATTAGAAAGCCGTATGACACGTGGCCAAAGCGACTTCACATTTATTATCGGTGGTTCCAATGGCTTGCATCAAGACGTCTTAAACAGAAGTGACTACGCCCTGTCATTCAGTAAAATGACATTTCCACACCAAATGATGCGCGTCGTCTTAATCGAGCAAGTTTACCGTGCGTTTAAAATTATGCGCGGTGAAGCATATCATAAATGATGCGGTTTTTTCAGCCGCTTCATAAAGGGATTTTGAACGTATCAGAACATATGAGGTTTATGAGAATTGCTGTTATGTTTTTGTGAAGCATATCACAAGTGATGCGGTTTTTTAAATATTTTAGCTAATAATCGAGTCTAATAAATATGTGTAAAAATCCACTGAATTAGAATAAAATTTTAAATTAAAGTAATTAAGTTGAAAATGAGTATTATTGTTAAATATTTGTAAAATTTATTTGTATTACTAATTGTAAGGTTGTAAAATTAGTATATTTTAACTATACTAATTACATTCTGAGAAAATAATATAATAAGCTATATATTAATTAAAATGGAAAATTTGAGGAAAAATAACAGGAGGTTTTCATGGAGAATTCAGTAGATTTAATAAAAATATGGAGAATAATTAAAAGAAATTTTAATTTAATCATAATTTTACCAATAGTTGGTTTAATTATAGGTCTTCTATGCTCTTTAATTTTAGTTCAACCAATGTTCCAAGCATCAACACAAGTAATAGTTAACGAAAAAGAAAGCGATTCTGCAATGCAGGCTCAACAGGTTCAAAGTAATATTCAATTGGTGAATACATATGCTGAAATTGCAACAAGCCCTCGTATGTTAGAAGAAGTTTCAAAAGAGTTAGATAACAAATATTCGGCAAAAGAATTATCAAGTATGATCTCAGCAACAAGTGAAACTGAATCACAAATTTTAAATATTGCAGTTGAAAGTGCGAATAAGAATGATTCAGAAAAAATAGCAAATGTATTTTCTGAAGTTTTTAGTGATGAAACACCTAAGATTATGAACATAGACAATGTATCTATTTTATCTAAAGCAGATGACACTGCAACTCAAACTGAACCTAAAATGTTAGTAAATGCTTTACTTGGCATAGTAATAGGTTTAATGGTTGCAGCGGTTGTAATAGTTTTAAGAGAAATCTTTGATACACGCATTAAAAATGAACAAGATGTACAAGACGAATTAGATATTCCAGTTTTAGGTTCAATACAAAAATTTAAATAAGGAAGGATATTATTTATGGCAAAGAAAAAAGAAAAAACAATATCACCTTTATACGTTCATAACAATCCTAAGTCTACAATTAGTGAAAAGTTTAGAGGGATTAGATCAAATATTATGTTCTCAGGTGCGAATTCAGAAATAAAATCACTTATAGTTACATCTGAAAAACCAGCATCAGGTAAAAGTACAATAACTGCAAATATTGCTATTACATATGCGCAAGCAGGCTATAACACTTTAATTATTGATGGCGATATGAGAAAACCAACTCAACAAAATATTTTCAATCTAGCAAATCATAGTGGCTTATCTAATTTAATAATTGGCAAAGCACTTCAGACTGATGCTATAAAAGAAACGCATATTGAGAATTTAAATGTCCTAACTTCAGGCCCAATACCGCCAAATCCGTCAGAACTTATTACATCAACAAATTTCCACGAATTACTTAACAAATTAACTGATGGTTTTGATTTTATTATAATTGATACACCGCCAGTGACTACTGTTACAGATGCACAATTATATGCTAAAGGTGTTAGAGATTGTGTGTTAGTGATAGATGGTTCAAAAAATGAAAAAAATGAAGTGAAAAAAGCTAAAGAATTATTGATTAAATCAGGTGGGAAAGTTATCGGTGCAGTCTTAAATAAAATGACAATCGAAAAAGGTTCAAGTTATTACTATTATTATGGGGATGAGTAAATATGATAGATATACACAATCATATATTGATTGGAGCTGATGATGGTCCAAAAACAAAGGAAGACGTTATAAGTTTAATAACTCAAGCGAAGGAAGAAGGTATTACTAGTATTGTAGCAACACCACATCATTTGCAAACAAGATATAACAATCCTGTAGATAATGTGAAGTCAAAGGTGAATGAGATAATATCTATTGAAGAAATTAAAAAACTAGGTATTGAATTCTATTATGGTCAAGAAATTCGTATTACAGACCAAATACTTCCGGAAATTGATAATGGAAAGATAGTAGGAATAAATAACTCTCGTTACTTATTAATTGAGCTTCCTTCAAATGAAGTTCCACATTACACTCAAAATTTATTGAATGAGCTACAAGTTTTAGGATACATTCCTATAATCGCTCATCCTGAAAGGAATAGAGCAATTGCACAAAACTTAGATCTGTTATTTCAGTTAATTAATGGTGGTGCTTTAAGTCAAATAACATCTACGTCATTAAATGGTAGTATGGGCAAAAACATTAAGAAAATCACTTTGCAAATGATTGATAATAATCTCACACATTTTATTGCTTCGGATGCACATAGTGTTAATGAAAGGCCATTTTTAATGAAATCATTATTAAACGATAAAAAGCTTAAAAATTATAAGGAAGAAATCAGCGAACTAATTGAAAATGCAAAACTAATTATTGAGGATAAGAAGTTAATGAAGAAAATTCCAACACAAGATTATAATTATAAAAAAAAGTTTGGCATTTTTAAATAAAATTGAATGAGGGGATTTATAAGTGGCACAAATTTCTGCAAGATTACGTCTATTTATGTTAATCATAATAGATTCAGTAATTGTAACATTTTCTGTGTTTTTGGGATATTTTATATTAGAACCATATTTTGAAAGTTATACATTTGATTTATTAGTTTTATCATCTATCATATTGTTTATTTCACATCATGTGTTTGCTGCTTTATTTAACTTATATCATCGTGCGTGGGAATATGCTAGTGTAAACGAATTAATGTTAGTTGTAAAAGCAGTAAGTTGTTCTGTATTAGCCACGTTAATTGTTGTATCTCTTATGACAGGTAGTAGTCCATTCTTCAGATTGTATTTTATAACTTGGATGATGCATTTAATACTTATTGGTGGTTCAAGATTATTTTGGAGAGTCTATAGAAAGTATATAATTGGTAAAAATTTTAAAAAGAAACCGACATTAATAGTAGGTGCCGGCCAAGGTGGTTCAATGTTAGTTCGTCAAATGCTAAGAAGTTCAGACATGAAAATGGAACCTGTACTAGCTGTAGATGATGATAAAAACAAACAAAGAATAGTTATTACAGAAGGTGTGAAGGTACAAGGTTATATTAAAGATATTCCTGAATTAGTGAAAAGATTTGGAATTAAAAAAATAATAATAGCAATACCTACACTAAATGCGAAGAGGCTTAAAGAAATAAATGATATATGTAATATTGAAGGCATAGAATTATTTAAAATGCCAAATATTGAAGATGTATTGTCTGGTGATATAGAAGTAAATCAACTCAAAAAAGTAGATGTAGAAGATTTATTAGGTAGAGAACCAGTAGAATTAGATATGGCACTTATATCAAAAGAGCTTTCTCATAAAACAATTTTAGTGACTGGAGCAGGTGGGTCAATAGGTTCTGAGATTTGTAGACAAGTGTGTAAGTTTGAACCTAGTAAAATAATTTTATTAGGACATGGAGAAAATAGCGTCTATCTAATAAATCAGGAATTGACAAATTTATATAATAATAAAATAGAAATTATACCAGTGATTGCCGATGTGCAAAATAAAGTGAGACTACAAGAAGTAATGTTGAAATATAAACCTTATGTTGTTTATCACGCTGCGGCACATAAACATGTACCTTTAATGGAAGCTAATCCATTTGAAGCAATGAGAAATAACATCTTAGGAACAAAAAATACAGCTGAGGCAGCAATAAATGCTGAAGTGAAAAAATTTGTAATGATTTCAACTGACAAAGCAGTTAATCCACCTAATGTAATGGGATCTACAAAGAGAGTAGCTGAAATGTATATTCAGTGTTTAAATAATGAAAATTCTAAAACTGATCTTGTAGCTGTAAGGTTTGGAAACGTATTGGGTTCAAGAGGGTCTGTAATTCCATTATTTAAAAAACAGATAGAGGCTGGTGGGCCACTAACAGTTACTCACCCTGAGATGACGCGTTACTTTATGACGATTCCAGAAGCATCCAGACTTGTGTTACAGGCTGGTGCCATAGCAACTGGTGGTGAAATATTTGTATTGGATATGGGAGAACCAGTAAAAATAGTTGATTTAGCTAAAAATATTATTCGATTAAGTGGTAAAAAAGAAGAAGATATTGGCATAGAGTTTACTGGTATGAGATCAGGCGAGAAATTATTTGAAGAATTATTGAATAAAAATGAAATACATTCTGAGCAAGTATATGAGAAAATTTATCGTGGTAAGGCAGTAACTGTTCCCAAAAACGAGTTAGATGAAGTTATTAATGAACTATTTACTAACCAAAATGAATCAAAAGAAAAATTAATACAATTTGCTAATAGGAAGTTATAAAATGATATTTTTTTATAGAATTATAGTTTTAATTTTGTCTCTCATAAGCATTCTTTCAATATTGCTGAGCGACGTCCAATTACCCAACAATTTAATAGCACTACCTTTATTATTTATGTGTTTGTATTTCTTGTTACCAATGTTCAGTAGATATATGTTTAACAATATTGGTATCACCATTGTAAATATCACCATGTTGATAAGGTATATCATTTCTCCATTATTAATGTCTATTTATGGCGTGAATGTTGATATTGGTATGTCTACATCTCTTGGTTCTCAAACCAAAGCTATAAACTTAATGTTATTTGAAATGGTAGTAATTATCGTCACATTCTGTATTTTGCACAAACGATTTTATTCTAACAAAACTGAATTTAAAGAAATAACAGCTAAACCTAATTTGTTTGGCTGGGCTTTTGTACTCTTCGGTTTTGTAATTGTATTATTTAATCCAGAAGTACTTGCAAGGTATACTTTTATTTGGTCTGCCTCTCAATTGAAAAGTAAAGATGTAGTAGAGTCAGTTTCTTTGTTTTTCTTAATAGTACAACTTGCGCAAATAGTTGTTACAATAGGCTTGCTAAATTGGATATACAAATTCTATGAATATAATAAAAACATTATATGGTTATTACTATCATTTATAGTAATTGGCATATCATCGTCATTTATTACTGGAACGAGTAGATTTAGTATTATTTTACCGTTAGTGACTGGATTGTTCACTGTTTTTATTTTATATAAAAATTATCGTAAGTTGATTATTATATTATCAGTGGGAATGTCATTATTATTAATAGCAGTGTCTACATTGTTAAAACAAAATACGATTGCTTCGCAAGCTAATACATCTATTGCTAAATCAAGTAGTACGTTCGAAAATCTTAACACTGACTTACAATTGTATTTTTCAGGGGTATCTAATGTAGCCCATTCAATTGATACTAGTTATGTTTATGCACCTTTTCAGTTTGATGCAATTATTAGTGAATTATTTAGATCAGTAGTATTTTTAAATTCATTATTTGGACAACATGCAAGTGCTTTAACATCATTTAATGAAGTTTTTTATCAGAGGTCTTTGGTTTCTGATCAAATATTACCAATGATAGGTCAAGGGTTTTTATATTTTGGACCGTATTTAGCGCCTGTACTTTCATTAATAAGTATTATACTTGTAATGATACTTGATAAGAAAATATATAAGAGTGATTCAGTATTTAAAATGTATGCCATGTCATATTTATGTATAAAATTATCATTATTCTTTATGGCAAATGCAACGATTCAAATATCATTCTTTACAAATTTCTTCATTATTTTATTGATAATAAGTTATCTGAACAATAAGTTTATAGTAAAGAAGGTGTAGTTCATGAATATTGGGAAAAAGGATGTTGCGTGGAGTTATATCAGTTTAGCAATGGTACAAGGTGTAAACTTAATGCTACTACCTATTATACTTAGATTTTTAAACTCTGCAGAGTTAGGACTATGGTATACATTCACCTCATTGTATGGTTTGGCTATGCTCATAGACTTTGGATTTCAAACTGTAATATCAAGAAACATAACTTATATTTGGTCTGGGGCTGGATCATTAAAAAAAGAGGGTTATGATACAAATAATGTTAAATCTACAGGAATTCACTTAGGGTATTTCGTGAAGGTTTTGTCTACAGTGAAATTTATATACTATATTATGGGATTGATCATTTTTGTATTATTTTTAAGTCTAGGAACTTTTTACTTAATTAAAATTACAATTGGAGAAATTAATATCCAAACAGCTTTAATAGCTTGGTTATTTTATATGTTATCTATTGTACTTAATATTTCATTTTCTTTTTGGAATGCAGTATTAAAAGGAATTGGTGCTATAAAAGTTTATAACCAAATTTTAGTGGTTACAAAGGTATCGCAATTGATTTTATCAATTATATTTCTAATATTGGGATATGGAATAATTGGCGTTTCATTCGCATATTTTTTATCTGTAATTGTAAACAGGGTATTACAATCATTTAATTTTTATAGATTTTCAAATGAAACACGAGCAACCAAGAAAAAAATCAAGTTTAAATATAATAAAGAAATATTTAATGCAATTTTACCCAATACAATTAAAACGGGTCTATTATCATTTTCAAATTATCTCATTATCAACTTTCCTATAATCTTATGTTCTTATTTTCTATCATTAAAGGTATCGGGTCAATTTGGTTTAGTGAATCAAATTATAACAATGATTTTAACACTATCAAATTCATATTTTAATACATACTTATCAAAATTTAATTATTTGCGTGTGAAAAATCAATATGATGAATTAATTAAATTATTTAGAAAATCAATGATTACTAATTATATTTTTAATTTTAGTGGTTTTATTCTTTTATTATTGTTTGGGGATTACGCATTAAAGCTAATTGGCGCAGATTATGGTTTGTTAACAATTGGACCGTTGATGATAATAATGATATATAGATTTTTATATAATAATCAGATGTTATTCACTACATTTTTAACAACTAAAAATGAAATCCCACATCATAAGCAATTTATTTTTTCAGCAATGTTAACTGTGGTAGTTCAATTATCTTTACTAATCTTTTTTGAAAACAAATTAATATATTTAATTTTACCCCTTTTACTTATACAGCTAATACACAACAATTGGTACTGGGTACTTTATGTTATTAGAGATATACAAAAAGAGAAAAAGTTGAAATGTAATTAGTTATATATTTATTTATAAGGAGTGAAGAAATGAAATTATTATTTGTGGTAAATAATTTTGATTTTGGCGGACCTCAGAAGAGTCTTGTGAATTTATTTTATGAATTAAAAGATCATGATATAGAAATTGATATGATGATAATGAATCAACAAGATAAATTAACAAATTATATTCCAGAATTCATAAATATTATTACTGTTCCTAGTAAGTATTCACTGTTAATGTTAGACAAAAACAAATTGATTAAAAAAATAATTAAAAATTTGAATAAACCAGGTTTGATTTTAAAGTTTTTAATTTTTGCGATTAAAAGTCAATTGAAATTACATGATAATACCAAAAGTAAACAGAAATTTTGGGTAAAAAATAAATGGAAAAATGAAGATTTCACAGAACATTATGATTTTGCGATTGGTGTATCTGGAGGACATTCTGTTTACTTTATAGAGGATTATATTAAAGCTAATCATAAAATTGGTTGGATAAGAACAGATTATAAAGTATTAAAAAGAAATCATCATTTGGATAAACAATATTTCGATAAAATGGATGGAATGCTTGCCGTTTCTAATATGACAGCTGAAAGTTTTGAGAAAATCTTTAATATAACTCCCTATGTATACTACAACAGTTTACCTATTAAACTATATGAAAATATAGAAGATGAAAATTTTGATTTAGATTTAAATTATATGAATTTATGTACAATATGTAGGCTAGACAGCGGTAAAGGCTTAGATTTATTACTTGAAGCAGCTAAAATTTTGAAAAAGAAAGAGATTAGATTTAAATGGTATATCGTTGGTACTGGTAAATTGGAAAAATGGGTTAATGAAGAAATACAAAAAAATGGTTTAGAAAAAACAGTATTACCAGTAGGATTTAAATTTAATACAGGAAGTATACTTAAAAAAATAGATATCCTTGTACATCCTTCTAGATTTGAAGGGAAATCGAACACAATTGATGAGGCGCTTTATTATGAAGTACCAGTTGTGGCTACTAATTTTGAAACTGTTTATGAACAAATTACTGATGGTGAAAATGGATTTATTACTAATATGAAGGGAAATGAAATAGCAAATAAAATTTTCGAATTATATGAAGATAAAGAGTTTTATAAAAAAATTAAATGTAACCTTCATAGTAATAGAATTATCCCTAAAGATAAAGGTGAAGAATTTATAAACTTACTTTGTAGGATAGGAGATAATAAATGACAAAATTAACTATTTTTACCCCAACATATAATAGGGCACACACGTTACCTAGATTATTTGATTCATTAGTTAAACAAACAAATTATGATTTTGAATGGCTAATTGTTGATGATGGATCTACAGATAATACTGAACAAATTGTGAAAACATTTACAACAGAAAAATTTCCTGTCAGATATATAAAACAAAGCAATAATGGGAAACATATAGCTACTAATATAGGTTTAAAAAATGCAATGGGAGAATTGTTCACATGTCTTGATAGTGATGACTGGTTTTATCCTGAGGCTGTTGAGTTCTTTATTGGACAATTTTCTGAGAATAATAAGATGAATGCTTTAATCTCATTAGATACATTTGAAAATGGGGATGTTGTAGGAGAGCAGTTACCAAAAATTGATAATGCGAATTGGGTAGATTTAAGATATAAATATCAAATTAAAGGCGATAAATGTTACGTATTTAAAACAAGAATAGTTAAATATATGACATTTCCACAATATGGTGCGTCTATACATATGCCACCATCTTATCAACTATTTGATTATAGTAGATATTATAATTTTCATTTATCAAATGTTAAAACAAAATTTGTCGAATATCAAAGTGATGGGATTAGTAGTAAAGTTAAATTAAATTATTTTAAATCTGCAGAAAATTATTGTGAATATAGAAAATTCGCCAATGATCAATTACCAAATTTAAAAGAAAAAATAAAAAATATTTTATTGTTTGATATATCTTGGATTGAATTGAAATTGAGTAGAAAATTTAAATTCAAAAGCAAATCATCATTTATATTATCATTACTCTGTTTACCTATTTCATCCGTTATGTATGTTTACTATAAAAATTATTTGCGAGAGAAGTGAGTATAATGAAAAGCAAAATATATTCGATTATAAAAGTAATGCAAAAACCATATAATTTGTTACCTAAAGGAATTTCCAATATTTTATGGGATATCTTTTCATTAAGTGAATCAAAGTTTGCAATATTATATCGTTATTTATATTTAAATAAATATGCAAATAGTATTGGAAAAAATGTTTTTATTGGGAAATACGTAACTATAAAAAATATAGATAGCTTATCCATTGGTAATGATGTAAGTATACATGCATATAGTTATATTGATGCATATGGAAAAATTGAGATTGGTAATAGTGTTTCAATAGCTAATCATACAACATTAATATCATCAGATCATACATGGACTGATAGAAATACGCCAATTAAGTATAACCCAGTAAGTCCTAAAAAGATTATTATTGAAAATGATGTATGGATTGCTGCTGGAGTAAGAGTTCTTGGTGGCAATACTATCAATAAACGAAATGTAATTGGTGCCGGAGCTGTAGTAAATAAAAGTACAGAAGAAAATTCTGTTTATGTAGGTGTACCAATCAAAAAAGTGAAGGAGATATAAAATATGAAAATTTTAATCACAGGTACTGCAGGATTTATTGGATCGCATCTTGCGAAAAAGTTAATTAAACAAGGACATCATGTTATAGGTGTAGATAGCATAAATGATTATTATTCAGTTTCTTTGAAAGAAGATAGACTAGAATCCATAGGAAAAGAGAATTTTACTTTTTACAAATTAAAATTAGAAAATTACGAAGATTTAGTAAAAATATTTAAAGATGAAAAACCAGAAGTGGTTGTTAATTTAGCAGCTCAAGCGGGTGTTAGATACAGCATCGATAATCCAAAAGCGTATATAGATGCTAATATTGTTGGTTTCGCGAATATACTTGAATGTTGCAGACATTTTGATATACAAAATTTAATTTATGCATCATCAAGTTCTGTATATGGCGCAAATACTTCTAAACCATTTAGCACTTCGGATAACATAGATCATCCGTTAAGTTTATATGCTGCAACTAAAAAATCTAACGAATTAATGGCACATACGTATAGTCATTTATACAATTTGCCAACTACCGGTTTAAGATTTTTCACAGTATACGGACCATGGGGAAGACCAGATATGGCACTATTTAAATTCACAAAAGCGATTGTAAATGATGAGGTTATAGATGTTTATAATCACGGGAATATGATGAGAGATTTTACTTATGTGGATGATATTGTAGAAGCAATAAGTAGATTAGTGAAAAAACCTGCATCGCCAAATAAAGAATGGTCAGGTGCAAATCCAGATCCTAGTTCTTCTTATGCACCTTATAAAATATATAACATAGGAAATAACAGTCCAGTCAGATTAATGGAGTTTGTAGAAGCAATTGAAAATAAATTAGGAAAAGAAGCTAAGAAAAACTACATGGATTTACAACCAGGAGATGTACCTGAAACTTATGCAAATGTAGATGACTTGTTTAGAGATATTGATTTTAAACCAGAAACTACAATTCAAGATGGTGTAAATAAATTTGTTGATTGGTATTTAGAATATTATAAATAAAATTTGGGAGATGTTATTTGATGGAAAGAAATATTGCTGTAGTTGGGTTAGGTTACGTAGGTTTACCAGTAGCTGTTACATTTGGAAATAAACATAAAGTGATTGGATTTGATATTAATGAGTCAAGGATTCAAGAACTAAAAAATAATTACGATAGAACAAATGAAGTTACAGAAGATAAATTAAAGCAAACTAATATAGAGTACACTTCAAATGCAGTGGATTTGAAAAAAGCTGATTTTATTATTGTAGCTGTACCTACGCCGATAGATAAACATAACAAACCAGATTTAACTCCATTATTAAAAGCTAGTGAAACGGTGGGGAAAGTGATTACGCCTGACACAATTGTAGTTTACGAGTCAACAGTATATCCTGGTGCAACAGAAGAAGACTGTGTACCTGTGTTAGAAAAACATTCAGGACTAGTTTGTGGTAAAGACTTTTTCGTTGGCTATTCACCAGAAAGAATAAATCCTGGTGATAAAGTGCATACTTTTGAAACAATTACTAAAGTAGTATCAGGTCAAACACCTGAAGTGTTAGAAGTAGTTGCAGACGTATACAGCTCAGTAGTTACAGCAGGAGTTCATAAAGCATCGTCAATTAAAGTGGCAGAAGCAGCAAAAGTAATTGAAAATACACAACGTGATGTGAACATTGCATTAATGAATGAACTCGCAATCATTTTTGATAAATTAAACATAGACACTAACGAAGTACTTAAAGCTTCAGGAACAAAATGGAACTTCTTGAATTTTAAACCAGGGTTAGTAGGCGGCCATTGTATTGGTGTTGACCCATATTATTTAACACATAAAGCTCAGGAAGTTGGTCACCATCCTGAAGTGATTCTAGCAGGTAGAAGAATAAATGATAATATGGCTAAACATATTGCTTCTAATGTAATTAAAGAATTATTAAAGCAAGGATTAGAAGTTCAAGGCGCATCAGTGAATGTATTAGGTCTTACATTTAAAGAAAATTGTCCAGATTTAAGAAATACAAAGGTTATTCATATTATTGAAGAACTTAAAGAATACGGATTAAAAGTAACAGTGAATGATGTAGAAGCAGATAAAAACGAAGCAGAGAAATTGTTCAATCTAAATTTAAGAGATAAAAGTGAATTAAAAAAAGCTGACGTAGTGTTATTTGCAGTTCCTCATAGTGAATATTTAAATGAATGTGATGATTATATTAATTTTGCAAAAGAAAACGGAATTATCATTGATATTAAAGGCAATATTAGCCATGAAGATGTTCAATCTAATCAAAAGCTTTGGAGGCTATAATGTTAAAAATTGTGCAAATTGCTGCAATTGAAATGACGCATATAAAACTTTTGAAAACTTTGAATGAAACGAGTGTTGCAAGTGGTATGGAAGTTCATTGTGTAAGCACTTTTGGTTCACAACAAAATGAAGTCAAACAGCAAGGTGTTCACTATCATAATATAAATATTGATAGAAATATCAATCCAATTAGCAATATGAATTCTATTTTGAAAATGGTAAAGTTATTTAAACAAATCAAACCAGATATTGTTCATGTTCATACACCTATCGCTGCAGTTTTAGGCAGAATTGCTGCTAAGTTAGCAGGTGTGCCGACAATAATATATACAGCACACGGATTTTATTTCCATGAAGGTATGTCATTAAAGGCATATAAATTTTATTTTAATATTGAGAAATTTATTGGGAAATACTTTACTGATTATATATTCACTCAAAGTGAGGAAGACTATCACACAGCTGTAAAAAATAACTTTTTAAAAAAATCTAAACAAAATAATTATCTGCATATTAACAATGGTATAGATATAGATAACCAATTTAATTTTGAATTAATAAATAAAGATAACTTGACTAATTTAAAAAAAGAATTAAAAATTGAAGCTGACGATATTGTTGTTACTTTTATTGGAAGACTAGTTAAAGAAAAAGGAATATTAGATCTTTTAGATTCCTATAATAAACTGTCTTCGAATAATATTAAGTATATAATTATAGGTGATTTACCTGAAGGCGAAAGGGATAATGAAACACAAGAAATGCTAAAAAAATATAAAAAAGAAAAAAATATTATTTTCGCAGGACAAATTTCTAATATTAATGAATATTTAGCTTTAAGTGATATATATTGTTTACCGTCTTATAGAGAAGGTATGCCTAGATCAATCATTGAAGCTATGGCAATGAAAAATGCAATTATTGCAACAAACATACGGGGTTCGAGAGAAGAAGTAATTGATAATGAGAATGGTTTTTTAGTTCCTTTACAAGCAAGTATGTATATTGCAAATAAAATTGAAGAATTAGCAAATGATAATAATAAATTAAAAAAATTTAAAGAAGCGAGCTTTATAAGAGCAAAAAACAATTATAATGAAGTGGATGTTGTCAAAAAGCAACTTGAAATATTTAGTCGATTTGATAAGTAAGAAAGTGAGGGGTCGCACTAATGCTAAAGAGAATGTTTGATTTGATAATTAGTTTAGGTTTATTAGTTATATCTTCACCGATATTAATAGTTTCATATCTATTAATTTCAAAAAAACTGGGGAAACCAGTATTGTTCAAACAAACTAGACCTGGAAAATATGAAAAGCCTTTCGACATTTACAAATTCAGAACAATGACAACAGAGGTAGATGATAAAGGTCAATTATTACCAGATGAGCAACGTATGACAAAGCTAGGTTCTCAAATTAGAAATTCAAGTATTGATGAATTGCCGCAATTAATAAATGTGTTGAAAGGTGATTTAAGCTTAGTTGGACCAAGACCATTACTAATGGAATACTTACCTTTATATAATGAAGAACAAAGAAAACGTCATAATGTTAAACCGGGCATTACAGGTTGGGCACAAATAAATGGTAGAAATGCAATAACATGGGAACAGAAGTTTAAACTTGATGTATGGTATGCTGAAAATCAATCATTTAAACTAGATATGTATATTTTATATAAAACAATAGAGAATGTATTGAAGAAAAAAGATATTAGTTCTGAATCTCATGTCACTGCAGAAAAATTTAGAGGTAATGTTTAATGAAACGTATAATCTTAATAGGAAATGGTGGCCACTCTAAAGTGATTAAAGATATTATCGATGAATCACCGGACTATACTGTCGTAGGATTTTTGGATAATAAGTTCTCTTCGTATGAAGAGAATGGGAATTGTTTTTATGATAATTTAGATAATATAAAATTTTATAGTGAAGATTATTATTTCTGCTTAGCAATAGGTAATAATGTTATAAGAAATAAACTGTTTAAAGAAATGCAACTTCATAAAAATCGATTTCCAGCACTGATACATTCGACTGCGAGTGTAAGCCCAAGTGCTCAAATTGGGTTTGGAACAGTTGTCATGCCTAATGCTGTTATTAATCCAGACGCACGAATAGGTAACCATGTAATAGTCAATTCAGGTTCAGTTATTGAACATGATAATTTTATAGAAGATTATGTTCATATTTCTCCAAATGCAACATTAGCTGGAAATGTTGCAATAGGAGTACGTTCGCATATTGCTATTGGCGCATCAGTATTACCACAAATAAAAATAGGTAGTGATTGTATCATAGGTGCAGGGGCGACCGTTATTAATAATGTTAATGACAAACAAATAGTTGTTGGTACACCAGCAAAACCTAAGGAGGAGTGAGAGTAGTTGACAAATGAACGCGTATATTTATCTAGACCACATATGGGTGGGAATGAACAAACTTATATAGAGAGAGCATTTGAACAGAATTGGATAGCGCCATTAGGAGAGAATGTGACTGAATTTGAAAATAGTATAAAATCTTATATCAATATAGATCAAGCACTGGCTGTTTGTAGTGGAACTGCTGCTATACATTTGGCACTGATAGAGAGTGGCGTAACAGAAGGGGATTATGTATTTTGTACCTCTTTAACTTTCTGTGCAACTTCTAATCCAATCTTATATCAAAATGCTATACCTGTATTCATTGATTCTGAATTAGATTCTTGGAATATGTCGCCTGTTGCATTGGAAAAAGCATTCAAAGAATTTGAAAAAAAATCAATTAAACCAAAAGCCGTTATAGCAGTTAATTTGTATGGACAATCTGCTAAATTAGATGAAATTAAAGCAATTTGTGATTCATATAATGTAACTTTAATCGAAGATGCGGCTGAATCTTTAGGTGCAGAATTTCACGGGGAAATGAGCGGAAGTTTTGGCGATTATGGTATTTTTTCATTTAATGGTAATAAAATAATTACTACCAGTGGTGGTGGTATGTTAGTCACAAATGATAGTAAATCAAATGAACATGCATTTTTCTTAGCAACTCAAGCTAGGGATAAAGCGATATATTATCAACATAGTGAATTAGGTTTTAACTATAGATTGAGCAACATATCAGCTGGTATCGGACGAGGGCAAATGGAAGTATTGGAGCAACGTGTTCAAAAAAGAAGAGCAATTTTTGATAAATATTATCATGAATTGTCAACTATTGAAGGCATCGAATTTCAACCAGAACTACCTAAATCTAAGTCTAACAGATGGTTAACAGCATTAACGATTGATGAGAATAAAACAGGATTTTCAGCAAAAGATGTAATTGAAGCACTTAGTAAAGAAAATATAGAAGCGAGACCTGTATGGAAACCAATGCATTTACAGCCACTATATAGTCAATATGAATATTATTTTGATGGTGTTGACAATGCTAAATATTTATTCGAACAAGGTATATGTCTACCTTCTGGTTCTGATATGGCAGTCGAAGATCAACAACGTATTATTCAAATTATAAAAAGATTGCTAGTCAAAAAGTAAGGATGGGTGGTATATGGAAAGAAGAAAAAGAAAGAAAAATTCAAAAGCAAAAAAAGTTATTCTAACAATAATCATTATTTTAGGGTTATTTGTAATATTTGCAGCAGCGTTTATTTTTTATAAATTAACAGTATTAAATAGCTCCATCAATAATCCTTTGGATAGAGAGCATTCTGAACTGAGAGATAAGCCGTTAAAAGACGGAGAACCTATTTCTATTGCATTGTTCGGTATTGATTCTGATGAGGTTAGAGCATCTGAGAATGGTGGTCAAAGATCTGATTCTATCGTACTTCTTTCAATTAACCCGAAAGATAAAAAGACAGAAATGATTAGTGTGCCTCGTGATACACATGCTAAGATAGTTGGTAAAGATACAGAAGAGAAAATTAATCATGCATATGCATATGGTGGACCGGATATGGCAGTGAAATCTGTAGAAAAATTAATGGATGTCCCTATTGATCATTATGCTGCTATTAACATGGACGGAGTTTCTACGCTTATTGATGAAGTGAACGGTGTAGACGTTGTTAGTAATGGGGATTTTACCAAATCTAATTATTCTTTTGAAAAAGGAAAAAAATATCACATGGATGGTAAAGAAGCTTTAGCATTTATGCGTAGTAGAAAAGAAGCGGGTGCTGGAGGCGATGAAGGAAGACAAGCACGTCAACAACTCGTCATTGAAGCAGTAGCTAAAAAATCAATGAATCCAAGTTCTATTCCTAAAATTAATTCAATTTTTAATGCGGTAGAAGATAATGTTGAAACGGATTTGAGTTTAACTGATTTAAATGATATTCGCTCAGATTATAAAGCTGCGCAAAAAAATGTGAATCGTCATACTTTAAATGGTGAAAATACTTTAGGCGATGATGACCTTTATTACTTCTATCCTGGTGATAATGATCAAATCATTAAAGATTATCGAGACAATTTGAATTTGAAATAAAATTTTTATCAAACGGCAATTGCTATTGTAACAATTGCCGTTTTTGTATGAATTACCCTCATATAACAACAAAGGTAGATAAAAGACTATAATTGCTTTTGCTAACAGTATCTTTTATTAAAATTTTATGAATATTTCTTAGTCAAGAATCATAATTTAAGTTTGTTTTTATATATTAAAAAATAAAAGTAATAGGAGTGTCAAAATACTGCTATACTTCTAACTTTAAGTTATATTGTCTAATGAAATAAGTATGACTATCTGAGAAATAATACAGTCATAGAATAAAATACCCATCATTTCACCGATGAGCATTAACCGTTCGGTTACATTGATATCTTCAGGAAAGGGTGTTACATCTCCACTTGGATGGTT